>JASFVN010000339.1:0-4880 GCA_050049805.1 Gemmatimonadota bacterium | reverse complement strand
CAAAAAAGCCCGGCTCACGACGGCTACCGGCTCGTTGCCCCTTCGGTCCCTCTCGTCCAAGCCTCGACCCTCCAGGATGGGGATCCGGAGAGTCTCGAAGTAGGCCGGCGATACGGAATTGAATCCGGATCCGAACGGCCCTTCTTCCGATCCGCCCTCCCATCCTTCGGGCTCTACGATCGTTCTGCGGGAACTCAGATCCAGGGGCAGGTCCACGGACAAGGCCACAGATTCCACCCAGGGAAGGCTGGAAAAGTGATGGAGAATCTCCTCCTGAAAAACCGCTCCGTCCTCGGCCTCGTACCCCTCCGCCGTGAGGTCGACAAAGGTCACGTAGGCGCCTTCGGCCTGAAAACCCGTCTCGATGGATCCGGCATGTTGGAGGGTCCGCAGGAGAAGTCCTGCAGCGACCAGCAGGACCAGGGACGCCGCAACCTGAGCTGCGACGAAGCCTTTCCGCAGCCTGCTCTCTGAAGATCCGGACCTCCCCCCCTCGTCCTTCAGGCTGCCGAGGAGGTCCAGCTTCAGAGCCTGCCGGGCCGGAAGGAGGCCGAAGAGCAGGCCCGTCAGAAGGGTCACAAGCCCAGAGAAGAGGAAGACTCTCATGTCGGGATCCAGCCGGAGGGCCAGGGGGATGGGGGCAGGGAGATCCAGAGAAGTCAACCAACTCAATGACCAACCCGCCAATACCATTCCGCCGATCCCACCCAGGAAAAACACCAGGAGGGACTCGGCAAGAAGGTGTCGAATGAGGCGCCCCCGGTCCGATCCCAAAGAAAGCCGAATGGCGATCTCTTTCCGGCGGCTCAGGGCCCGTGCAAGAAACATCCCTGCCACGTTCGCGCAGGTAATGAGAAGGATCAGGCCCACGAAGGCCGCGAGAACCGCCAGGAACATCCCGGCGGGACCCCGGATGGCGGAGGGGAGGGCCCCGTAAGGGCGGACGGCGGCGGTCCGGTGGGCGTTGGTCTCGGGATACTCCTCCTGGAGCCGCTCCATGACCGTCAGCACCGCAGCGTCGGCCTCCCGGACCGTGGCCCGCTCCTTCAGCAGGCCCAGGACCTGAAACCACGAGGACCCTCGCCTCTCGAACTGGCTCCGGCCTTCGTTGAGGGAAGGATGCTGCATCATGGGGACGTAAGCGTCTGGATTCGCCACCGCCATGTGACCCCGGAACTCCTCCGGAAGCACACCCACGACCGTATAGGGTTTCCGGCTGACGTACACTGTGGAGCCGAGAATATCGGGATCTCCACCCCAACGATTTTTCCAGAACTGGTGGCTCAATACGACCACCGGGTGCTCGTCCACTCCCTCATCCTCTTCCGGCGAGAAGGTGCGGCCAGAAGCGGCCTTCACGCCGAGAACGTCGAAGAAATTGGCGGACACCAGCATTCCAAGAGCCCGCTCTCCGGCATCACCTCGGCTCAGCGTGAGAATCCGGGCTTCCATCCCCGCCAGAGCTTCCAACGGCTCCGCCTGCTGGCGAAGATCCAGGAAGTCCGGATAGGAGAAGCTGTCGAAGCCGGCCCCGTCCCTACCCCGGCCCAGCTCTACGACCCGGGAGGCGTTTGGAACTCCCTCGGCACTCCTCAGGAGAAACCGGTTGACGATGCTGAAGATCGTTGTGTTTGCACCGATCCCGATGGCCAGTGAGATGACCGGGATGAGAAGAAAAAGCGGGCGTTTGCGAAGGGAACGGACGGCGAAGCGGAGATCCTGAAGTATCGAGTCGACCATCGTTTGATTCCGGGGAAAGGAGCGAAGAGCTCGAAGCTGGCTTTCCCTACGGAAGGGTCTGGGACCGGGTTTCTTGGGCCTCTGGTTCAGTCGTCCCAGTCGCGGTACCCCAGAAAGCCTTCCCTCCTCATGAGCCATACCAGGCGCCCCAGGCGTTCCTCTACCGGCTCCACTTCCTCGCCATACCTCTCTCTCATGGCTTCGCCGACCTCGGCCACGGTCCGCTTGCCGTCGAAGAGGTTCCAGGCGAAGCTCCCCAACTCATCCAACCGAACCCGCTGGGCCGACATCCTGTGAAAGAAGCGATCCATGAATCCCCGGATGCCTCTGGTCTCCGGGGCCGGGCGGATCAAGACGGCCCGGCCATCGACCTCATCCCACCCGGCAATGCGGTGAGGGGCCAACCCCAGGAGGTTGACCCCTTCCAGCTCCTTCTCTCGGGACTTCCGGTTCCGAATCCCCATGACCTCCTTCGATGGAAAGGCCGTCTTGCTTCGGCTCCTCTAGTGGTCCAGATGAGTTGTGGGCAGCCCTTCCGATCTCATCTTGCTCACCGGGAGCCAGACCAGCATGACCAGGACGATGATGTAGGCAGCAAGACTGAGGATATAGCTGGGCTCCTCCAGGAAGTTCCAGTTCTGGAAGGCCAAGAGAACCGGGAACTTGTCCGCGCCGATGACCAGGAGGGCAAGCAGCACCGCCATGAGGGACTCACCGGCGATGAAGCCCGACGAGACCAGGACACCGGTGTTCTCGGCTCTCGCCCTCTCATCTTCCGAGGCACCTTTTTTCTTCAATGAAAGCTCGAAAATCCACTTCACCAACCCCCCGACGAAGATGGCTGAAGTGGACTCGAAGGGAAGGTACATTCCCACCGCTATGAGCATGGGCGCTGGTGCCTTGATGAGGATGAGGCCCACCGCGAAGAACATGCCCACGATAACCAAAGGCCACGCCATCTCCCCGGCCACGATCCCGCTGGCCATGAGGGCCATGAGTCCGGCCTGGGGAGCCGGGAGTTGGGCCGAGCCGATGACATAGACGTTGTGCAAGGCGATGAGGGGCAGCGTCAGAACCAGCGCGGCGAAGACGACCCCGACCAGTTCACCTATTTGCATACGCCAGGGCGTTCCCCCAAGAATGTGCCCCACCTTCAGATCCTGCATCATGTCCCCGGCGATGGCAGCGGCACAGCAGACGACTCCGGCCACCCCCAGGACTCCGGCGACACCCCGAACGTCGGTGACGCCGAGAACCACCATCATCACGGCGGCGATGAGAAGGGCGCTCAGCGTAAGGCCCGAGACAGGGTTGTTGGAAGAGCCGATGAGACCTACCAGGTATCCTGCCACCGCTGCGAAGAGGAATCCGAGGACCACCATGACCACCGTGAGGGTCATGGATCCTGCCACGGACCCGGAGAAATGGTAGTAGAGCCCAAAGCAGGCGATGGCGGCGACACCGATGGCCAGCAGAACCTTCTTGAGATCGAGGTCCACATCGGTCCGGTCCGTTTCCTCCCCTCCCGCCGCGGCTCCGATGTTCTTCAAAGCTCGGCCTATGCCTGTGATAAGGGACTGTCGCAGCGACCAGAGGGTATAGAACGCCGCCACGATCATGGTCCCCACCGCCAGGGGCCGAACCTGTCGTAACCACACGGCCGTAGCCAGGTCGGTATAGGTTTCATCAGGACCTATCAGCGTTCCGAGACTCGGGTTCAGGAACACCGACAGCGGGACCAGAAGAAGCCAACCCATGACGGCCCCGGAAAACAACACCGCGGAGATCCTGGTTCCGACGATGAATCCAACACCCATGAGCATGGGAGAGGCGCTGGGAGTAGCCCCGAGCAAACCACCGGTGTAATCCACTCTGCCCTGGAGGATGTCGATGGAGGACCGGCCGAAGGCGAAGAACCGGTTGGCGCTCTCCTGAATGATCTGGAGACCGTTGATGTTTTTCAGAAACTCCCAGGCGCCGGCGATTCCCATGGCCGCGAAGAGATAGGATGCTCCCGTCTGCCCCCCCTGCCCCGCCTTCACGATCTCCGAGGCAGCCACGCTCTCCGGAAAGGGCAGGTCTGCTTCCACTACCAGCGTCCTCCGAAGCACGATGATGAAGAGGACACCAAGGACCCCTCCGATGAGCATGATGGCGGTACTTTCGAAGTAGTGCAGATCCTCCCAGGCCCCACTGATGATGAATGCCGGGATGGTGAAGATTGCGCCGGCCACCAAACCCTCTCCCACGGAGGCCGTGGTCCGGGCGATATTCTCCTCGAGGATGGTCCCTCGGAAGATCCTGAGGACCGCCATGGCCACCACCGCGGCAGGGAAGGTAGCGGCCACCGTGAGGCCCGCCCGCATTCCGACGTAGGCATTGGCCGCCCCCAGGGTTACGGCCATGATGGCCCCCAGGAACAGAGCCTTGAACGTCAACTCGTCCATGGACCGGGAGGCCGGGACGAACGGAACAAATGGCTTCTTTTCCATAGTTCAGCTCTCGGAGGGTTGGGAATCGTCGGTTGGCCCCCGGCGCCCGGGGAGTCCCGCGCCAACCAAGACCACGGCGGTGACGGTAGCCCCCCCTGAGAGCCTCTGTCAATTCGGTCTCCAGCCGGTTAGTGTTCCTGGTCGACCGAGAACCTTCTGGGCCTCCAAAGGAGAAGAGGACCATGACTTTCGTTTCCGATCTCGAACCCAGAGCCCTGTGGGCCCATTTCGATGAGATTCTCACCATTCCCCGTGGGTCGAAGGAGGAGGAACAGATCCGGGCCCACGTGGTGTCCATCGCCGAGCGACACGGCCTGGATTGTCAGGTCGACGGTGTGGGAAATGTGGTGGTGAAGAAGCCGGGCACCCCGGGCAAGGAAGGCTCACCAGCCGTGATTCTCCAGAGCCACCTGGACATGGTGAACGAGAAAAACTCCGACATCGACCACGACTTCACCAAGGACGCCATCCAGCCGGTGATGGATGGGGAGTACCTCAAGGCAAACGGGACCACCCTCGGATCCGACAATGGGATCGGGGTGGCAGCCATGCTGGCCATCCTGGAATCCACGGACCTCTCCCACGGCCCCCTGGAGTTCCTCTTCACCATCGATGAAGAGACGGGCCTCACGGGAGCGGGCGGCCTGG
>JASFVN010000338.1:0-4883 GCA_050049805.1 Gemmatimonadota bacterium | reverse complement strand
AAACGGCGGCGATGGAAGGAAGGGCCTCCCCCCGAAAGCCGAAAGTGGAAACGGTAGCCAGGTCCCTGGCCTTGGAGATCTTGCTGGTGGCGTGCCGGTCAAAAGAGAGGAGCGCGTCCTCACGGCTCATGCCGATGCCGTCGTCGGACACCCTGATCCTCTGTTTTCCGCCCCCCTCCAGGCGGACCTGGACCGATCGGGCTCCGGCATCCAGGGCGTTCTCTACCAGCTCCTTCACCACGGATGCCGGGCGCTCCACCACCTCCCCCGCAGCAATCTGGTTGGCCACCGCGTCCGGAAGGATGTGGATACGTCGCGTCATGGGGTCAGCCCAAAGAACCGTATCGCGTTCTCCGTGGTGTACTCCAGCACCTCGCCGGCTTCCTCCCCCCTGAGAGCCGCCACGGATTCCGCCACCCGACACACGAAAGCCGGCTCATTCCTCTTTCCACGGTGTGGAACCGGAGCAAGGTAGGGGGCGTCGGTCTCGACCATCAGACGGTCCCGGGGAACGATCCTAACCAGCTCCTGTCCGTCGTACTTCTTGAAGGTGATGATCCCCGTGAAGGAGACCATCCAGCCCACATCCAGGGCCGTCTCGAGGAGTTCCCTCCCACCGGTGAAACAGTGGAGCACCCCCCTCACCCTTCCCCTCCACTCCCGGAGGACCTCCGCAGTGAGGGAATCGGCACTCCGGTTGTGGACCACCACAGGGAGATCCAGCTCGCTGGCAAGGGCCAGGTGCCCCCTGAAGAGCTCCTCCTGCCGGTGGCGGGGAGAGTTGTCGTAGAAGAAATCCAGCCCCGTTTCTCCGACGGCCACCAGTCGAGGGTGGGAGGCGAGAAGGTCCCGAATACCTTCCAGATCCTCGTCCCCGGCCCCTTCAGCCTCGTGGGGATGTATGCCGGCCGTTCCCCACAGGGCAGGCCAGCCCTCTCCCGGCGGCCCCCGACTGTCCTCCAGGAGCGCCACGACCCGGCGGGCGTCCTCCAGGTCCGAGGCAATGGAGACGATCCTGTCGACGCCGGCCTCTTTGGCCCTGAGGAGAACCTCCGGACGATCCTCCTGGAAGCGTTCGTCCGTCAGGTGACAATGGCTGTCGACTAGCATGGATGTCTGGCCGGCCCCGCCGAGTTCAAACAGGTACGGACGCGCTCCTCCGCTTCCTTCGGGCCTTCTCCTTGTCATCACCGGTTCCGAACCGCTTCTGGATCTCCAGAAGGGCCGGAGAGGCCACGAAGATGGAGGAGTAGGTACCGATGAGCACACCGAGGATCAGGACGATGGTGAAGTCCCGGATCACAGGACCGCCCAGGCCGAAGAGGGCCAGGAGCACCGCCAGGGTCGTCCCGGAGGTCAGCACGGTCCTAGGAAGGGTCTCGTTGATGGACCGATTCACCAGCGCCATCGGATCCTCCTTCCGTCCGCCCTTCCTACCCAGGTTCTCACGGACCCGGTCGAACACCACGATGGTGTCATTGAGCGAGTAACCGACGATGGTCAGGAGGGCCGCCACGGTGGGCAGGGCGATCTCGACCCTGAAAAGGGCAAGGAACCCCAGAGTCAGGAGGATGTCGTGAACGGTGGCGATGATGGCGGCGACGCCAAATCGAAGCTCGAAGCGGATGGCGATGTAGATCAGGGTCAGGAAGAAGGAGAAGATGATGGCGAAAGCGGCCTTTCGCTGTAGCTCTCCCCCCACCTTCGGGCTCACCAGCTCCGCTTCCAGAACCTCGAAGGTGCCGGCACCGAAGGCTACCTCAAGCTGCCCTTGAATCTCCTGCCGGACTTCGTCGACGGACGCTCCCTCCTGAACGGGGGCTCGGACGGTGAAGTCGTTCTCGGTACCGAACTTGGTGATGTCAGGAGCGTTGGCTCCCCCCAGGGCATTACGGAGCTCCCCGGCGGTCATGGGAACCTCGAATCGTACCTGGATCAGGGATCCACCGGTGAAGTCGACTCCGTATTGCTGCCAGCTCCCGATGGACACCACGTTGAAAAGCATGGCACCGATGGCAACCAGAAGAAGGACTCCGGAGAAGACGTAGGCCGCCTTCCGCTTCTCGATGAACGAATAATGGGCGTCGCTGAAAATCCGCATGGAACGCTCTTAGATGCTGATGGGGTCGGCCGTCTTCTTCCCGGACAGATAGATGAGGAAGAGGGTCCGAGTGACGAAGATGGCGGAGAAGAACGAGGCCACGATCCCGATGGAGAGGGTCACAGCGAAGCCTCGGACCGGTCCGGTCCCGAATTGAAAGAGGATGAGGGCGGTAATTAGCGTCGTGAGGTTCGCGTCCACGATGGCGGACAGGGCGTTGCCGAAGCCCTCGTCCACCGCCGTCCGGGTCGCCCTGCCGGCGATGAGCTCCTCCCGGATCCTCTCGAAGATCAGAACGTTTGCATCCACCGCCATTCCCACAGAGAGGATCAACCCCGCTATTCCTGGAACAGTCAAAGTGGCATTCACCGCCGCCAGTCCGCCCAGAACCATGATTACGTAGACCGTCAGGGCGCCCAGGGCCAGGAATCCAGCCATCCGGTAATACCCCAGCATGATCACGACCACCAGCACCAAGCCCACGATTCCTGCCAGGACGCCGGCGTCGATGGAGTCCTGGCCCAGAGAGGGCCCCACGGTCCGCTCCTCCATGATGGCCAGGGGCGCGGTAAGAGCGCCGGCTCGGAGAACCAGAGCGAGGTCCCGAGCCTCCTCGATGGGCGAGTTCCCGAGTTCGATCTGGCCCGAGGCCCCGATGCGATCCCTGATGACCGGGGCGGACATGACCTCGCCGTCCAGGACGATGGCCAGGAAATCACCTACGTGCTGGGCCGTGAAGTCGGCGAAGCGGCGACCACCCCGGCGGTTCAACTGGAAGTTGACCAGGGGCTGGTTGTACTGCGGATCCCGGTTGGCGACGGCATTTTCGAGGAAGTCTCCGGTGAGGAAGGCATCCTCTTCCAGGACATAGAGCCTACGCCAATTCTGCGTTCCGCGGCCGATGAGCTCGGCCCCCCACTGGAGGGCAACGCCGCTGGGCATGGCCACCCTGACCTGGTCCAGAGCCAGGAACTCCCTGGCCATCTCCACGTCCGTCTCCTCCACCAGGAAGATTCCCACTTCCCCGCTCTGCCTCAGGAGAGAGGTGAAGGGCCTGAGCTGGGACCGGGGCACCTGGGCCGAGTCTTCCTGAGCGACCTCCTCCTCCGGAGTTTCGCCGGCGGCAGCCTGAGCCGAATCCACGGCAGTGGAATCCCCGGACACCGTGTCCCGCTGAAAAAGAAGCTCTTCCAGGGACTGGGTTTCAGCGGGGGTTTCCGCGACCTGTCCCATGTCCCGCAAGGCTTCCTCACCCAGGGCAGCCACGATGGCCCGGTCGATCCTCTCCAAGGCCGGTTCGACGCGGCTGGTGGGGAGGACCAACTTCCACTCCAGGAAGGCGTTGGACTGGATGAGCTCCTTCGCCCGCTCCTCATCCTCGATGCCCGGAAGCTCGATGACCAGACGATCGTTTCCCACCTTCTGAATCAGGGGCTCCTCCACACCGAACTCGTCGATCCGGGTCCGCAGAATCCGCTCGGACCTGTCGATGTGATCGGCTTTGGCTGAATCGGTGAAGGTGCCGTCAGGGTCGTCTACCTCCAGGGCCAGGTGCATTCCGCCTTGAAGGTCCAACCCGAGCTTGATAGGCCGCCCCAGGCGGGAGTTGTTGGCGTAGAGGTAGCCGAGGGACACCACCACGACGATGAAGATGGTGATCAGTCGGCCTCGAATGGTCTTGAACATGTGGCCCGAACCGCGAATCAGGATCGAAAAAAAAGGGGCCCGGAGGCCCCCCTCCGAAAGCCCATAAAACTGTCAAAGGCGCAGGTTGGTGTCAATTTAGTCCTCCTGGCAATCTCTCTGCCGATCCGCAATTCAGAGATTCCAGCCACTCCACGCACTACCGTCGAATGACATGCGGGCCCCATCACCCACCGTGGACCGCTCCAGCCCGATTCTCTAGCTTCAGAAGGTCGAGTTCATCCAGGCCGATCCAGGAATCCGTGTGAGTCACCGACTGATCTTCCGAACGTTTCAGATTCTGACCGGCCTCCTTCTGGGGCTTGCCGTCGTTTTCTGGTTCGTGCGGCCCCGGGAGGAGAGTCCCGATGCCGCGTCAGCCAGCTATTTCCTCCCGGAACCCATGGAGGCGCCGACCTTCGACCTCCTCTCCCACACCGGCCATCGGGTGTCGGCCGAAGACTTTCCGGGGAAGCTGCTGGCTGTGTTTTTCGGCTACACGTCCTGC
The DNA here is from genome assembly GCA_050049805.1 of Gemmatimonadota bacterium. GTDB lineage: Bacteria > Gemmatimonadota > Gemmatimonadetes > Longimicrobiales > Gaopeijiaceae > JABDNZ01. The sequence continues at coordinate 591 of JASFVN010000338.1, read as the reverse complement.
CCCGACGTTTGTCCTCTCACCCTCTCGGACCTGGAGCGAGCTTTCCGGGAGTTGGGGGAGGACGCCCGGCGCGTTCAGGTTCTCTTTATCACGGTGGATCCCGCCCGGGACTCCCCGGAACGCATGGCCACCTACCTGGGGGCGTTTCACCCCTCTTTCCTTGGGCTGACCGGATCCGAAGAGGAAATCCGGGAGGTTGCCGACGCCTTCGGCGTGTTCTTCAATCGCAACGACGAGGGCGAAAACTATACGGTGGACCACACGGCCAGGACCTTCATCCTCGATCCGTCGGGCCGGATCCCCCTCTCCTTTCCCGTCACTGCGACCCCTGAGGAGATGGCCAGGGACCTGGCTATCCTCCTCCGGGATCTGGAATGAACCAGGAGGAAACATGATCACAGCCGTGGCGAGGGGCCGACAGCGTTGGTCCTCCCTACGCGTCTTTCTGGCCGTCTCCCCCCTCCTTTTCCTCTCCCTGACAGTGTGCCGGGGCCAGTCCGAGGCAGGGGACCCGGGCCTTTCCCTGGATCTGGCCATCTCCCCGACCCCACCGGCAGTGGGCCCTGCCCGCCTCATCATCACGTTCTCCGA
>JASFVN010000078.1:0-15516 GCA_050049805.1 Gemmatimonadota bacterium | reverse complement strand
CAAGAAGTACCAACTGCACGAAGAGGATCGGGGGAGCGCTCCCGTTCAGATTGCCCTCCTCACGACCCGGATCAACGAGCTCCGGCGCCACTTCGACAGTCACAAGAAGGATCACCACAGCCGCCGTGGCCTCCTGAAGATGGTTGGCCGCCGCCGGCGCCTCCTCGAATACCTCAAAAAGACCGATCTGGAGAGGTATCGGGGTTTGATTGCCGATCTTGGTCTCCGTCACTAGCCGATGGATTCGGGCGGCGACAGGAAGCGACTGTCGCCGTCTTTCTTCATGGCCGGAGACCGGAGTCTCCCTACGATGAACATCACCCCCAGATCCCGGTGCCGAAGGCGGGGCCATGGTACGCCCCTGGCCTCCGATTCCCGTGTGCCGGGAGGGGGTGAGTTCTCTGGGGCCAGACCTGTTCCGCATGAGGTAGTGCACTGAGTGCGCGAGAAGAAGCGAAGAAGAGAAGAAACGACATAGAGACATCGCACGAGCGAAGAAGAGAAATGGAAGAGAAGATGGTCCAGAGGATTGAAAGGCAGTTCGCAGGCAGGCCCCTTACGGTCGAGACGGGTCGGATGGCTCGACAGGCGGCGGGATCCTGCGTGATCCAGTACGGCGAGACGGTAATGCTCATCACCGCCACCGTTCAGGAAAACCCCACCCACCTCCCCTTCTTCCCCCTCACGGTGGAATATCGGGAGAAAAGCTATGCCGCAGGGAAGATTCCCGGCGGGTTCTTCAAAAGGGAAGGGCGGCCCGGAGAGAAGGAGATTCTTTCGGCCCGCCTCATCGACAGGCCCCTCCGGCCTCTCTTTCCCGACGGCTTCATGCATGAGACCCAGGTGGCCTGTTTCCCCCTGAGTGCCGACCAGGAGAACGACGCCGACGTGTGGGGGATCATGGGGGCCTCCCTTTCCCTCAACATGTCCCATATCCCCTTCAACACGCTCCTGGCCGGCGTCAGGATCGGGAGAATCCAGGGGAACTGGGTCCTGAACCCCACCTTCCAGCAGCTCGAGTACTCCGACGTGGACATCGTCGTGGCGGGCACGGACGAGGCCATCCTCATGGTGGAGGGTGGTGCCGTGGAGGTTCCGGAAGAGGAGATCCTGGAAGGGCTCGATGTGGCCCACAGGGGCATCAAGGAACTCATCGAGATCCAGAAGGCCATCCTCTCCGACGAGAAGGTTCCGGAGATGGAATGGACTCCCATCCTCCCGGAAGACGACCTCCAAACCAAGGTGGAGAACCTCGCCGAGACCCGGGTCCAGGAGGCTCTGAAGCTCACGGAGAAGCAGGAGCGGAACCAGGCCATGGCCGCGGTGAAGGAGGACACCCTGTCCCGCCTCATGGAGGAGGACGAGGAATACGCCGAGGAGCAGGGGGCCATCAAGGAGATCCTCCGAAGCATCGAGAAGCGGACCATGAGGGAGAGGATCCTCGCCGAAGGCGAGCGGGCCGACGGCCGGAAGGTCGACGAGATTCGCCCCATCACCTGCGAGATCGGAGTCCTCCCCAGGACCCACGGTTCTGCCCTCTTCACCCGGGGCCAGACCCAGGCCCTGGCCGTGACCACGTTGGGAACGGCCCGGGACGAGCAGCGGATCGACTCCATCGATTCGAGCGAGGAGATCACCAAGTCGTTCATGCTCCATTACAACTTTCCGCCCTTCGCGACAGGGGAAGCCAAACCCTACCGAGGGACCAACCGGCGGGAGCAAGGGCATGGTGCCCTCGCGGAGCGTGCGATCCAACCCCTTCTGCCGGCCTACGACGATTTCCCGTACACCATCCGGCTGGTATCCGACATTCTGGAGTCCAACGGCTCCTCTTCCATGGCCTCGGTGTGCGGAGCCTCCCTCTCCCTCATGGCGGCGGGAGTGCCCATCCGAGCGGCCTGCGCCGGCGTGGCCATGGGCCTGATCAAAGAGGACGATCGGGTCGCCATTCTCACGGACATCCTCGGCCTGGAGGATGCCCTGGGAGACATGGACTTCAAGGTGGCTGGGACCCGGAAGGGCGTCACCGCTATCCAGATGGACATCAAGATCGAGGGGCTGACCCACGCCATCCTGAAGGAGGCGCTGGAGAGGGCGCACAAGGGCCGGCTCCACATCCTGGATATCATGGACCAGACCCTGGCCAAGCCCATGGACGACCTTTCGGAGTACGCTCCCAGGATCGTGTCCATCCAGATCAACCCCGAGAAGATCGGTGATATCATCGGGCCCAAGGGCAAGACCATCCGGGCCATCCAGGACGAGTCCGGGGCCACCATCGACATCGACGATTCGGGGCTGGTGAAGATCGCCGCCGTGTCCGGGGAAGCCGGCACGCGGGCCCGGGAGATGATCGAGGCCATCGTGCAGGAGCCCGAGGTGGGCCGGATCTACGAAGGGCCGGTGAAGAACACCACCACCTTCGGCGCCTTCATCGAGATTCTGCCCGGAATCGAAGGTCTCTGCCACATCTCCGAGCTTCAGGACGCCAGGACCGAGAAGACCGAGGACGTTCTCAAGAAGGGCGACATCACCCGAGTCAAGCTTCTGGCCATCGATGAGCGGGGGCGGCTGAAGCTTTCCCGGAAGGCGGCCCTGGCCGAAGAGTCCGGGAGCTAGACCCCTGGAAGCTGACAGCCGGGTCACCTCCCTCACGGGAGAAATGGCCCAGACCCGCTTGTCCAACGGGGTAGAGGTACTGACGGAGCGGATCCCTGGGATCCGCTCCGCTGCCATTGGGGTCTGGGTCAGGCAAGGATCGGCCCATGAGACGGGCGAGCTCATGGGCGCCAGCCACCTCCTGGAACACCTGGTCTTCAAGGGTACCGGGAAACGGACCGCACGAGAGATCGCCCTGGCCCTGGAGAGCCTCGGAGGGTCCCTGGACGCCTTTACTTCCCGGGAGCACACCAGCTTCCAGGCCAGGGTGCTGGATGAACATCTGCCCGTGGCCCTGGAGGTCCTGGCCGACCTGGCCCTGGACCCGCTGCTCCGGGACGAAGACCTGGAGCTGGAGCGGGAAGTGGTGTTGGAGGAGATCGCCACCGTCCACGATACCCCCGACGATCTCGTCTTCGATCTGCACGGATCCCGCCTCTGGAACGGGCACCCCTACGGCAACCACATTCTCGGGACCCGGGATACGGTGGCGGCCATGAAGGGAGAGGCCCTCAGGGACCTGCACCGGACCCGGTATACCGGGCGGAACCTGGTGGTGGCGGCAGCCGGGCATGTGGACCACGGGGGGTTCGTGGCCCAGGCCGAAAACCTCTTCGGTTCCCTTTCGGCCGGGCAGCCGGTTCCGGGTATTCCGGCCATCCCCAAACGGGCCAACGGCGAGGAGTCGGTGACCCGCTCCACATCCCAAACGCATCTCGTTTTCGGTGGAGCCATTCCGGGGCACTCCGATCCTCGCCGCTTTTCCCTGGCCCTCCTCTCCTCAGCCTTGGGGGGAGGCATGAGCTCCCGGTTGTTCCAGCGCATCAGGGAGGAGCTTGCTCTGGCGTACTCGGTCTTCACCTTCCAATCCTTCTACTCCAGGGCCGGGATCTCCGGTCTTTACCTGGGGACCCGCCCCGCCACGGGCGGAAAAGCGGTGGATGCCGTTCGAGGGGAATTGGACGATGTGGCCCAGAATGGGATTGCCGCAGAGGAGCTGAAACAGATCAAGAAGCAGGTGAAGGGCCAGATCATGCTGTCGCTGGAATCTCCCGGGGCCAGGCTCTATCGCCTTGCATCGTTCGCCCTCCATAACGAGCCGTTCGCGACCCTGGACGAGCTCCTGGGAAAGATCGACGCTGTAGGCCTGAACGACGTGGCGGAGGTGGCTCAGGAGTACTTTTCTCCGGATCAGCTTTTCCTCCTTCGGCTCGGCCCTGAAGCGTGATCTCGCGCAAGGCGTGGAAGTCCCATAAAATGGTCCAGTTTTTGTAGAAGTCGGTGCGGTCTGCATCGACCTCAAACAGATCAACCTTAGACGAGAAGTGCGGAATATGCGTATCGGCGTGCCGAAGGAAATCAAGACCAACGAGAACCGGATCGCTCTGGTTCCGGCTGGTGCCGAGGCTCTGATTGCCGAGGGCCACGAAGTGTTCATCGAGAAGGGCGCCGGGCTCGGAAGCGGATTCCCGGACGCGCTGTACAAAGCGGTGGGGGCGAAGATCCTGCCCAACGCCGACCGGGTCTGGACCAAGGCCGAGATGATCATGAAGGTCAAAGAGCCCATCAAGCCCGAGTGGCCGAAGATCAAGCCGGGGCAAGTCCTCTTCACCTACTTCCACTACGCCGCCGACCGGGCTTTGACCGTTGCCCTGAAGAAGACCAAGTCGGTGAGCATCGCCTACGAGACCGTGGAGCTTCCATCCGGCGAGCTCCCCCTTCTCACCCCCATGAGTGAGGTCGCCGGCCGCATGGCGACCCAGGAAGGCGCCAAGTACCTGGAGAAGTACTTCGGAGGGCGCGGCGTGCTTCTGGGCGGAGTCCCGGGCGTCCCCCCGGCAGAGGTGCTGGTCCTGGGTGGCGGAATCGTCGGGACCCATGCAGCCAAGATGGCCTGCGGCCTCGGTGCCCATGTGACCATCATGGACACGAACCTGCACCGGCTCAGGGAGCTGGCCGACTTCATGCCGGCCAACTGTGACGTCATCTATTCCAACCGGCAGAACATCCTGGATCGGCTTCCCCTTACGGACCTCCTCATCGGCGGCGTCCTGCTCCCCGGTGCCAAGGCTCCGTATCTGGTCACGAAGAAGGACCTCAAGCTCATGCAGCCCGGGTCCGTCATCGTGGACGTCTCGGTGGACCAGGGTGGTTGCGTCGAGACCACCAAGCCCACCACCCACGAGAACCCCATCTACACGGTGGACGGGGTCATCCACTACGGTGTGGCAAACATGCCCGGCGCGGTGCCTCGGACCAGCACCCTGGCCCTCACCAACGCCACGCTGCCCTATGCCATCCAGCTGGCCAACAAGGGCTGGAAGCAGGCCTGCATCGACGATGCGGCTCTTGCCCTGGGCGTGAACATCGTCAACGGCAAGATCGTGTACCCGGCGGTGGCGGAGGCCTTCAAGATGAAGTGGGAGGACCTCGAGCCCCATCTCCAGTAGGGGGCTGGGATGGCTGAATCCCTACGGGTCCGGTTTCTCCGCTTGCCGGAGAACCCGGACCTCCCCCTTCCCAACCGGGCCACGCCTCAATCCGCCGGGTACGATGTCCGCTCGGCGGAGCCCGATCTGGAACTCCGCCCCGGGGAGATCAGGGCGGTTTCCACAGGGCTGGTCATGGAGTTGCCCGACGGAATCGAGTGCCAGGTCAGGCCCCGGTCGGGCCTGGCAGCCCGATTCGGGATCACCCTCCCCAACAGTCCCGGCACCATCGATCCGGACTACCGGGGGGAGCTGAAGGTTCTCCTTCAGAACGGAGGAGATGCGCTGGTGACCCTCCAGCGGGGCGAGCGCATCGCCCAGCTGGTCTTCGCCCGTTTCGAGGCCCCCGAGGTCACCGAAGTGGACGTTCTTTCGGAGACGGAGCGGGGCGCCGGCGGCTTCGGGAGCACGGGAACCGGGTGAAACGAGCCGTTTCTCCCTTGATTTTCTTGCCTTTTCCCGGCTTTCTGGACATCATAAGGTTCGTGTGCCTGAAATGGGCTCCAGGGCTGTCGTGGAGTCCCCATGGGAGCCTTCTTCCTCTCACTATGTCCTGACTTGCCCAACGAAACTTTTTCCCTGTTCCGCTGGTTCAACACGGGCCGGCTGGTTCCGGTAAACGACATCGCCGTCGATCTCGGCACGGCGAACACGCTGGTCTACGTGAAAGGGGAGGGCATCGTCCTGAACGAGCCCTCCGTGGTGGCTGTCGAAAAAGGCTCCCGCCAGATCCTGGGTGTCGGCCTACAGGCCAAGCGGATGCTGGGCCGGACTCCGGAGGGCATCGAGGCCGTTCGACCCCTGAAGGACGGGGTCATCGCCGACGTCGACATCACAGAGATGATGCTTCGGCATTTCCTCAAGCAGGTGACGGCCAAGCGCATCTTTCGAATCAAACCTCGAGTGGTGGTGGGCGTCCCCTCCGGGATCACGGAGCTGGAACGGAGGGCGGTTCGTTCCTCCGCCATGGCCGCCGGCGCCAAGGTCGTGTACATGGTGGCGGAACCCATGGCCGCTGCCATCGGGGTGGGCCTTCCCGTGGAGACACCCACGGGTAACATGGTCATCGACATCGGGGGCGGGACGACGGAGATCGCCGTCATCGCCCTTTCCGGCATCGTCTCCAACACGTCCATCAGGGTAGGGGGCGACGAGCTGGATGCAGCCATCGTCACCTTTCTGAGGAAGAACTACAATCTCCTCATCGGTGAGCCCACGGCCGAGGCCATCAAGGTCCAGATCGGCTCGGCCTTCGATTTCGGCGAAGAGCGGGAGATGGAGGTGAAGGGGCGGGACCTGGTGAGCGGAATTCCGAAGACGGTGTCCGTTCATTCCCAGGAGGTCCGGGAATGCATCCAGGAGCCCGTCCAGGCCATCGTGGAGGCGGTTCGTCGTTCCCTGGAGATCACGCCGCCGGAGCTGGCGTCGGATATCGTGGACAGGGGAATCGTCATGACCGGCGGGGGCGCCCTCATCCGAGGACTGGATCGTCTCCTGCAGCACGAAACCAACCTCCCCATACATGTGGACGAAGAACCCCTCACCTGTGTGGTCAGGGGCGCAGGACGAATCCTGGACGATGTCCAGAAGTACAGGAACGTGCTCACCACCTAGGGGACCGATGGGAACCGGGGGTGAGCCGCGTTTTCCGCGCCCCGGACCAGGCTAGACTACTCAGACGATGGCAAGCTATACCGAACCGCCTGAGGAGGGCCGGGGGCGCCGGGACCTCACCGTTGCCTTCGCTTTCCTTTTCCTCGCCGCCGTGGCCCTCTATCTCCCGGCGGAGGTCCAGAGCCAGGTGGCGGAGGGTTTGAGGGCAACGGTCCTCAGGCCCTTCATCCTCACCCAGAAGGTCCGGATCGAGAGCAAGAACCGGGCAGAAGATGCCCTCGATCTCCATGCCCAGCTTGATTCCCTGGGAGCCATCGTAGCGTCACAGGCAAGCCTGCTGGAGGAAAACAGGCGCCTGAGGCAACACCTGGAGCTGGAGGAGCGGGCTCCCGGGACTTTCGTCCATGCCAACGTGATCCGCCCCGGCACCTCCGGCACCGAGAGCATGTTTCTTCTGGACGTGGGCTCCGAGCAGGGCGTTCAACCCGGCGATCCGGTGTTGATGCGAACCGGTCGAATCGGATTGGTGGGGGTGATCCGGGAGGTCTCGGCCCACTCGGCCATCGGTCTGGACTGGAGCCACCCCGACTTTCGGGCCAGCGCCATGACCGCCGACGGCGAGGTGCCGGGTCTGGTGGAACCTCGCCGGGGGGATTTTCGCGGTGGAGACCGCCTCCTCCTGAACGCCATTCCTTACTACGAGCGTCTGGATCCGGGGACCCTCATCGTCACGTCCGGGCTGGGAGGCATCTTTCCTCGGGGGATTCCCGTGGGCGAGGTCCTGGAGCTCCACCAGGATTTCGGTGATTGGCGGTCCGAGTACTGGCTCCGGCCTGTGGTGGAGACCGGGAAGGCCACCCACGTGCTGGTGGTGACCGGGGACACTCCCTCGGATCAGCTCACGACGCTCCTGGAGGGCGGAGGCGAGGAGGGAAGGGAGGCCGGCGGAGAGGGTGAAGGGGAGGCAGGTGGCCAGGAGGGAGGCGGCGCGGGAGGATGACGAGGAAATCCGTCCTGAGCTTAGCGGTTCCGGCCCTGGTAGTTCTCCATTTTCTCCTGCACGTGGGGTTTTCCATGGAAGGGGCGGCTCCCGACCTCCTCACCCTGGCGCTCCTCCTGGCGGCCAGGCAGATGGGGATGGGACTGGCCGGGGGCATCGGGTTCGTATTGGGCCTTCTGGAAGACGCATTCTCGGTTCTGGCTTTCGGGGCCAGCACCCTGGCCATGACGCTGGTGGGGATCCTCGGAGCCCGAACCCGGGACCTTTTCCTCGGTGACTCCCTCCGCTTCTTCTTCGTTTACCTGGGAGCCGGGAAACTCGCGAGGGACTTCATCTATTGGGTGGTGGCCGGTGACACCATCCGGGGGCCTTTCGTGAGCTCGGTCTTGGTGGACGGCGGTATCGCGGCCCTCTACGTGGCTCTGGCAGGGGTCCTCATCGTCTGGGTCCTGGGCGGGCCCCGGATTCGCCCATGAGGTTGGATCACCCCCTCTCCCGCCGGAGCCGAGCCCGGGGTGGAATGGCAGTGGTGGCGGTCCTCATGGGGATCCTGCTGTTGGCGTTCTTCAGGGCTCAGGTGGTGAGGTCCGGCGACTGGAAGTTTCAGGCCGAAAACAACCGCCTGAGGCAATTGGCGCTCCCGGCCGCCCGGGGCACCATCTTCGATCGGAACGACAGCATCATCGCCGACAACGTGCCGGGATGGGCTGTGGTTCTCCTTCCCGCCCCCGCCGACACCATCCGGGGGCGCCTGGAGGGGCTCCGGCCCTTCCTGGAGCTGACGGACGGGCGGATCGCGCGCCTTATGGAGACGGTTCGGACCTACCCCCGCCAACCCCTCACCGTAAAGGTCAACGCTCCTTTCAGCGAGGTATCGACCCTGGAGGAGAGGAGAAGCGAGTTTCCGGGTCTCCACCTGGAGATGCGCCCCCGGCGCCGGTACCTGGCCGGTGAGTCCATGGCCCATGTTCTGGGCTACCTGGGGGAGATCACCCAGGCGGAGTTGGATGATCCGGACTTCGCCGAAGACTCCCTGGGCCGCTACGAGCCAGGGGCCATCATCGGGAAGGACGGTGTCGAGAAGCAGTACGAGCGGACGCTGCAGGGCGAGGCGGGTTTCCGGTACGTGGAGGTGGATGTCCTGGGACGGATCGTCGGGTCGTTGGAGGGTTTCCCCGGGGACTCGGCCAAGCCGGGTGGGGACATCCGCCTGAACATCGACCTGAAACTGCAGGAGTGGGTCCACCACATCTTCCCCGACACCATGAGGGGGGCCGTGGTGGCTTTGGACGTGGAGGATGGCGGGATCCTGGCCCTCTATTCCTCTCCAACCTTCGACCCCAACGACTTCGTGGGAGGGATCTCCGCCGGGCTCTGGGAGTCACTGCTCACCAACCCGGACCAGCCCCTCTTCAACCGGGCCGTCATCGGCCGCTATCCCCCGGGCTCAACCTGGAAATTGGCCACGGCGGCCATCGGGCTGGATCTGGGGGTGGTGACCCCGGATGAGATCCTGCCCATTCCCTGCACCGGGGGAATGCGCTTCGGAAACCGGATCTGGCACTGCTGGAAGCCGGAGGGGCACGGGTACGTGGACATGCTGGGCGCCATCATGCACTCCTGCGACGTCTACTTCTACCAGTTGGGGCTCAGGATCGGTCTGCAACGGCTCCTGGACGAGGGCACCCGAATCGGGTTCAACCAACCGTGCGGCATCGATCTCCCCTCCGAGACCCCCGGAAGATTTCCGGAAAGCCGGGCTTTCTGGGAGGAGACCTTCGGCTACCGGCCCACGGAGGGTGAGGTCCTGAACCTGGCCATCGGCCAGGGCCCCAACGACCAGACGCCCCTGAAGATGGCCCAATTCTACCTGGCCATCGCCCGGGACGGATCAGCCCCGCCGCCCCGCTTGCGGAGGACCGACGAGCCACCGGAGGGCGGATGGTCGCTGGATCTCTCCCAGGATGCCCTTCGCGTCATGCGGGCGGGGCTCCGGGCCGTGACCCAGCCCGGAGGGACGGCCTATCTGTCCTCCTTGGAGCACTGGGATCTCCTGGGTAAGACCGGCACCGTCCAGAACCCGCCCAACCCGGATCACGCCTGGTTCGCCGGCATCGCCGGCCCCCGGAACGGGGATCCTGAGATCGTGGTGGTGGTCATCGTCGAATTCGGCGAGAGCGGTTCCGGGGTGGCGGCACCCCTGGTGGCCAAGACGGCGGACTTCTATCTGCGCCAAAAACATGGGATCCCCGTGGACTCCATCCAGACACTGGGGGAACATTACAGGACCGGCACGCCGGCGCCCTGGGTTGCACTCATTCCCACCGCCGTTGGGGGAGGGAACTGAGGCCATGACCCGGTACTTCAGGGCCTGGGCTGCCGAGCCGTCGCTGATCTTCACCGTTCTGGCCCTTTCGGTCTTCGGCGTGGCCATGATCTACTCCGCCGGCGTCCTGAACATTCCCAGCCCCGTTACGGAGGACATCTGGCAGCGTCAGCTGACCTTTCTCTTTCTGGGCGTTGTCACCTTCACTGTGGTCGGTCTGATACCCCTGAGGTGGGTGGAGTGGGCGGCCCTGCCCGCCTACGTGGCGGGCATCCTCCTCCTCATGGTGACCCTGGTCATCGGAACCGGGGCCGGAACAGCGGCGGGGGTGAAAAGCTGGGTTTCCATCGGTGGGTTCCGGTTCCAGCCGGCGGAGGTGGCGAAGATCGCCACCATTCTGGCGGTGGCCCGCCTCCTGTCGACCCGAAGGGAGGCGGTGCAGAACCTGAGGGAGCTGCTGGCACCTCTGGCCCTGGTGGGTCTTCCCCTAGGTCTGGTGATCCTCCAGCCGGACCTGGGAACGGCCCTGGCCTTCATCGGCATCCTCTTCGCCATGCTCTACTGGGGAGGCACTCCGGTTCCCCTCCTCATCCTCCTGGCGAGCCCGGGGCTGGCGCTGATCCTGAGCTATGACCTCCGGGTCTGGTCGGTCTACATCGTCCTCCTCACCCTCTCCCTCTTCTTCTACCGCTACCGCCTGTACCTGGTGGAATCCCTTGCCGTGGTCATGGCGAACATGGCTGCCGGCACCGTGGCCCTACCGCTCTGGCGCTCCCTGGCGGATTATCAGAAAAACCGCCTCCTGGTTTATCTCAATCCCAATGTGGACCCCAGAGGTGCCGGCTGGCAGATCATCCAGTCCAAGGTGGCCATCGGGAGCGGGGGTCTCACGGGGAAGGGTTTTACGGCAGGGCCCCAGAAGCGGCTGGATTTTCTGCCCGAGCAGCACACGGACTTCATCTTCAGCGTCATCGGCGAGGAGTTGGGGTTCGTCGGTACGACCCTGGTGATCCTGGCCTTCGCCTTCATTCTCGTGAAGCTGGTCCAGCTCGCCGGCCGAGCCACGGATCCCTTTGCCGGTCTGGTCATCTTCGGTATCTTCGGTGCCTGGATCACGCATGTCTTCGTGAACATCGGGATGACCGTCGGGGTGGTGCCAATCACGGGCATCCCCCTTCCTTTTGTGAGTTACGGAGGGTCTTTCCTCGGGATGTCGTGGATCGCTCTCGCCCTGGCGGTGAGGGTGTCCCAGGACGCCTGAGGGATCGAAGGGCCCGGGTCCCTCCTCGAGAAAGGGCGATGGATGGCTTGGTTTCGGAAGCCCAAACAGCCCCTGAAATCCACCGATCGGCGGGAGCTCCCCTCCGACGTGTTCGAGAAGTGCGGGGGGTGCGGCGAGATCGTGTACGGCGAGCGATTGGCCAAGAATTCCCAGGTCTGCCCCGAGTGCGGGTCTCACTTCCGAATCACCCCGGATCGGTACCTGGAGATTCTCCTGGATCCCGACACCTTCCAGGAACACCATTCCGATCTGCGTAGTCAGGATCCTCTGGAGTTCGTGGATCTGAAGCCCTACCCGGCCCGATTGGAGGCGGCGGAGAAGAAGCTGGGGCCCCGGGAAGGCGTGGTGGTGGGGGAGGGGTACCTGGATGGAATACCGGTTTGCATCGCCGTCATGGATTTCCGCTTTCTGGGTGGGTCCATGGGTTCGGTGGTGGGCGAGAAGGTGGCCCGCATCTCCCGGCTGGCCTTGGAGCGGGAGTGCCCTCTCATCATCGTCAGCGCATCCGGGGGTGCCAGGATGCAGGAGGGGATCTATTCCCTCATGCAGCTGGCCAAGACGTCGGCGGTCCTCGCCCGCCTTCACCAGGCGGGGCTTCCCTTCATCTCCATCCTCACGGACCCCACCACGGGGGGGACCACGGCGTCCTTCGCCATGCTCGGCGACGTGAACCTCGCGGAGCCCGGGGCCCTCATCGGGTTCGCGGGGCCCAGGGTCATCGAAGAGACCATCAAGCAAGGGCTTCCAGAGGGCTTCCAGCGTTCGGAGTTCCTCCTGGACCACGGCATGGTGGACCGGGTGGTGGACCGGCGGGAGCTGAAGGCCACCGTGGCCAAGGTCCTCCGGCACACCTGGGCGGGCTGGGAGGAAGCGGGGACGGAGTGAAAGCCCCGCCGGATTCTGCCTTTTCAGCCAAGGGTGGTGAACTCCAGGGAGGTGGCGACATCGACCTGGGCCGGATCTTCCCGCCTCTGCCCACCGGTGTCCAATGGGGGCTGGAGCGAACCGAAACCCTCCTGTCGGAACTAGGAAATCCCCAGAACGCCTACCCGACCCTGCACGTGGGCGGCACCAACGGGAAGGGATCCCTGGCAGCGGTCTGGGCTCGGATCCTGAAGGAGGAGGGGAGGCGCACCGGCCTCTACACCTCCCCCCATCTTTGCTCCTTCCGGGAGCGCTTCCAGATTGACGGGAAGCCGGTTCCGGCCCAGCCCCTCCTGGAGGCCGCCGACGAGCTTCGGGAGGGCATCGGACGACTGGGCCTCACCTTCTTCGAGGCGGCCACGGTCCTGGCCTTCCATCTGTTCGCCAAATGGGAGGTAGAGGTGGGTCTGGTGGAAGTCGGCCTGGGAGGGCGCCTGGACTCCACCAACGTCATCATTCCCCAGCTCACGGCCATCACCAACGTGGCCCTGGACCACGCCGAGTACCTGGGCTTCACCCTGGAGGAAATCGCCGGAGAGAAGGCGGGGATCATCAAGGCGGGGGTGCCTGTCATCACCGCCGAGCGGGACGGGGCCCTCCGGGAGATCTTCCGTGCCCGGGCGGAGGAGCTGGGAGCCCCCTTCCACGCCATGAACCCCGTGGAGGAGGTCGAGAATCTGGTGGTGTCCTCCCAGGGGAACGTCTTCGAGCTGGAAACCGGGACCTGGGGACGGTTGGAGCTACGTTCCCCCCTTCCGGGCCGGCATCAGGCGGCCAACGTCGCCCTGGCCATCCGGAGCCTGGAGCTTCTTCAGGAGCCCCTGCGGCCCGGGGCGGAGGCCGTCGTCGCCGGGGTCTCCAAGGTCCGCTGGCCCGGCCGGTTGCAGATCCACCAGGGCCCCCGGGGCCTCTGGGTGTTCGATGTGGCCCACAACGTGGCGGGCGTTCGGGCCCTGGCCGCCAGTCTCAGGAGGCTGTCCCTCCCGGAACCCATCATCCTCCTGGTGGGGATTCAGGGCGACAAGGACTGGCGGTCCATGCTTCCTCCTCTTTTCGCAATGGCCCGGGAGGCGGTCCTCACGCAGCCTCCCACGGTGCCGCCGGAGCGGCGCTGGGATCCCCTGGAGGCCGCCGGGGCCGTGAAGGCCCGGCCGAACCTCCACATCCTGCCGGACTTCGCTGAAGCACTGGAGATGGCCCGGAACGTGGCAGGGCAGGGGACGGTCGTGGTCACCGGGTCCCACCATACGGTGGGTGACGGCATGAACGCCCTGGGCATCCTTCCGTACGAGTCATAGATTCGCCGCCATGGCAAAAGACAAAGCATTTTCCAGGCTTCCGGGGTTCCGGGACTTTCCCCCCGAGGACCTCCGCATCCGGTCCCACGTCTTCGACGCCTGGCGCCGGACTTCTCTACGCTACGGCTTTCAGGAGTACGACGGGCCGCCCCTGGAAAGCCTGGACCTCTACACGGAGAAGAGCGGCCAGGAGATCGTGGGCCAGCTCTACGCCTTCCGGGACAAGGGCGACCGGGAGGTCACCCTCCGTCCCGAGATGACGCCCTCCCTGGCCCGGATCCTGGGGGAGCGGAGCCGGGCCATGCCCAAGCCCATCCGCTGGTTCACCCTTCCTCAGCTCTTCCGCTACGAGCGGCAGCAGAGGGGGCGGCTCCGTGAGCACTTCCAGTGGAATGTGGACATCGTGGGGGAAGCCGGCGTGGGAGCTGACGCCGAGATCGTGGCCGTGGCCCTGGATGCCCTTCGGGAGCTGGGCCTGGGCAGTGGGGACATCGTCGCTCGAGTCTCGGACCGTCGCCTCCTTACGGCCATCCTCACCTCCGCCGGAGTGCCCAAAGACAAGCTCCTGGTGGCTTTCGAGGTGGTGGACAAGGTGGAGAGGGAAGAGAGGGGACGAAGCATTCAGCGACTCCAGGCCGAGTGCGGGCTCTCCGAAGAGGGGGCCGGGGAGCTTCTGGCCCTGGTGGAGACGGGAGGGGTGGCCGATGTGGCTCGCCTCCACGGGGATGACCCGGTGGTGTCCGGGGCTCTGGAGGAGATGGTGGACTTTCAGGCGACTCTCGGGCAGCTGGGCCTGGGGGACTACGTCGAAGTGGACCTGCGGATCGTTCGGGGGCTGGCCTACTACACCGGCATCGTCTTCGAGATCTTCGACCGGGACCGTCAGTTCCGGGCGGTGTGCGGCGGGGGCCGCTACGACCGTCTCCTGGAGCTGGTGGGGGGCGAACCCCTTCCCGCGACGGGTTTCGGCATGGGAGACGTGGTTCTGACGGAGCTCCTGGCGGAGAAGGGCCTTCTGCCATCGCTGGAACGGGAGGCGGATCTCTACCTGGTCAGCATCACGCCGGAGCTCAGACCCATGGCCCACGAGTTGGCCCGGGTCCATCGGGACGCGGGACGTCGGGTGCTGTATTCCCTTCGCCCCGTCTCGGTGAAGAAGCAGTTCTCCTCCGCCTCCACGGAGGGCGCCCGTTGGGTGGTCATCCTGGGGCCCGACGAGGTGGAGAGAGGCGTGGCCATGGTTCGGGACATGGCCTCCGGCTCGGAGACGGAAGTCTCCCTGGAATTGCTCCAGAAGGGGGAAGGGCTGGGCTGAGATGGCTCGGAAGGGAAGGGACCGGAAGGCGGCGGAACGAGCCGAGATGGAGGAGAAGGCCCGGCAGGGACGGGAGGCGGTGGCCTGGGTCCTTCGCCGCCTGGACGTCCTGGAGTATCTGATTCTCTCCCTGGCCCTGATCCTGGCCCTCATCGGGGGCGCTCTGGTGGCCTGGGTCCTGGGCTCCGCTCTGGACCTCCCCTTCAGGGCGACCTGGGGAATTGCTGCCCTCCTTCTCTTCATCCTTCCGGGGGGATTCGTTTATCTTCGTGAGTTTCGAAAGAGGGGCGACCTCCCCCCTTCCAGTACAGATACAGAACCGAAAGAACCGAATGGCTGACAACAAAGGGCTGACCCCCAGGGGTGAAGACTTCAGCGCCTGGTACAACGAGGTGGTCCTGGGATCGGAGCTGGCGGACTACTCCCCGGTCCGGGGAAGCATGGTCATCCGTCCCTGGGGTTACGGCATCTGGGAGAACATGCAGAAGGGCCTGGACGGACTCTTCAAGGACACGGGCCACGAAAACGCCTACTTCCCGCTCCTGATCCCCATGAGCTTCATCGAGCGGGTAAAGGAGCACGTGGAGGGGTTCGCTCCCGAGCTGGCTGT
>JASFVN010000076.1:0-15624 GCA_050049805.1 Gemmatimonadota bacterium | reverse complement strand
ACAAGCCGCACCCACCGCCAATGACCTGATCCGCCGTCACACCCTGGGGAATTCGAAAAATCTTCACACCTGGCTTCAGGTAGATCTTCTCCGCCCAGCCACCCAATAGACCCTCATCCGCCGAGTAGGTGATGCCGTAGACCTTCCGGCTCGGACACCGGTTGGGCTGACGAGCCACGAGGCAGTGGTAGCAGGACCAACAGGTCTCGTGCACATCGTAGAAGGTGACGATATCCCCGGGGGCCAGGGGGTTCCCAAGGGCATCGGCCTCTACCCCCAGGCTTTCCAGGATTCGGCCCACCGAGACGTGCCCCGGTATGATGGGATAGGGCACGCCTGCCAACTGGCCGTGGAAGAGATGGACGTCGGTGCCGCAAACCTCGCTGGCCACCGTCTCCAAGAGGACGGACCCTGGCTCCAACTCAGGTTCGTCGAGCTCCCACAGCTCCACTGGAGCATGGGGAGCCACCATGACTGCCGCTCGTACGCTCATGCCGAAAGGTAGGGAGGGTTTGGGTCCACGGCTACGCCTCAGCCACCCTCCAGGCAGCTGGGAAGCTCGGAGCCATCGGTGCCGACGATCCTGACAGCGCGGCGAACCGCCGAGGCGAGAACTCCAATGCCGTCCCCCCTGAGAGAAGAGATTCGGACGGCCCCCGAAGGATTGAAGTTGCCCCCCCTCACCCAGTTGACGTAGTTCCGATCCAGAGCGGCTATGGCTACCACCCCCTGCGATCCCAACGGCAACCCCTCCTGCAGAGCGAGAGCTACCTCCTGCTGGAGGTCGAACCGGTTGAAGACGCCGAACTCCTGCGGGAAGACGATGGTTGTATCAGCCTCCGATACCGCCAGGCCCAGCAGAGCGACGGAGTCCTCCTCCACCACGATTCCCTGGGGGGCCAGAGCTGCCCGCAACCCGGTGAGCTCAGCCTCCGCCGAGTAGGCCCAAGCTCCGGGCGAACGATTCCACAACAACGGCACCTGCGTCCCTGGAGGAAGCCCGCAAGCCCACTCATCGGATGGGCGTATCAGCTGGATATCGTCCGGGATGATCGTTCCCCCTTGCAGCTCCCGTCCGTCCGGTAAACGCACCTGCAGTTCCGCCCGAGTACCCGGTGCCATGACGTTGTCGCTGTTGCCGGGGGCAACAAAACAAACACCCTCGGGCGCCTCTATCCCATCGGGTTGAATGCAAGAATGGAGGCTGGTGGGTTCCAGCCGGATTTCCGGCCGCCCCTCGGGAAAGATGACAACGGAGGCATTCTGAAGGATCTCGATGCCACCAGTGCCCACGGTCCAATGCAAAAAGACGGAGATCTGATCGAAGCCGTCCCCTACCCGTACATATCCCTCGGCAACCAGCACATCATCGGGTTCGGCGAGGCTGGCTTCCGTGAGCTCACAACCCGTGAGCGGAAGGAAGAGCAGTGCCAGGGCAGCGAGAGCGCCGACGCCGGAAAGATTCCTCAAAAGGACACCTCCAACCCGAGAGTCGGAAGGAAAGGGAACATGGAAATCCCGGTGCGAACGGGTGGGTTCTTCTCGTATTCGAAGAAGTAGAACAGCACGTTCTTGCGGTTGTATACATTCAGTACACTGATGTATGGAACCAGTCGCCCCCAATCCTTTCTCACGGTCCACCTCAGACTGACGTCCAGCCGGTGTCTGGCGGGATACCTGGCTCCGTTCCTCCGGCTCAATACTACACCGAAGCCACCCTGTCTCCCGGCTCCCCCCTCGGTGTCCGGGTCCCACTCCAGCCCCGAGCCAGGGATGATCCGCTGCGACAAGTACCTATAGCTGCCCAGGGGCCGGGTATAGGGAAGTCCGGTACCGAAATTCCACCGGAGCCCTGCCTCCAAGCTACGACCCAGGTTCCGCTGCAGTACCAGGTCCACGTCGACCCGCCGGTCGAACACGGGCGGATAGGTCAGGTCGGGTGCCGGATCCAGCCCTGAAAGGAAGTCCGGGAAGGTTCGATGGGCCCGTAAAAAGGAGACAGCCAGCCACCCCGACGTATTCCCACCCCTATGGCGGAGAAAGAGGTCGGCTCCCCAGGACGTACCGGTCCCAGGGAGAAAGTCGTCGGCTTCTTCGTTCGGGTTGTCCGCAAGGTTGGTGGTGACCACGCCGTCGAAGGCCCGGTAGTACGCTTCGGCCGACAAGAACCACCCCTCCGCAGGATACCCCTCGAACCCGAACTGGAGCTGGTCCGATACCACATGGGGAATCTCTTCGTCGGTGAGGATCCAAACGTCGAGGCCCAAGGGGAGCTCTTCATCCCTGATTGAATGGAGATATTGGCTGTATCGACCCACAGAGGCCTTGAAGGCCCACTGTGTGGCTCGAAGGAACCGCTTTATGGAAAACCGAGGGGAAACCTCGAAAAAGAAGGCTCCGTCCGATGGCATCCATCGATCCACTCGGGCTCCCATCTCCAGGATCCAAGCAGAGGAAGGAGTCCAATCCCCTTGAAGAAAGGCAAAGAGTTCGGAACCCCTGCCGTCCCCAGCTCCAAACTCCGTACCCCCGGTCTCGAAGAGGTTGTCGTATCCGAAGTGTTGGATGCCGAGACCGGCACCCAGGGAGAGATAGGGCGTCGGCCGAATCTCCAGATCCCCCTCCAGGGTGACCTGGTGGATCTCGGTTCGGATATCCGTGTCGTCGAAGTCGGGAAACCTGAGGCCGGAACCGAATCGGGAGTAACCCGACCGGACTTCCCACCAGCCACCGTCTTCCCGAGGCCGGGTCCAACGGGCACCGAGAAGGGAGTTTCCCCAATCCCAATCGATACGAAGGGGGAAATCCTCAGGGTCGAGGGAAGTGAGAGCCAGAACGTCTTCCCCCACGTATGCCGAGACCGAGATCCGATCCCCACCCCGAGTCCACCCCTCGAAAAAGCCTTGTAGATCGGTGAGATGGTAGGGGAAGTCCACCGCCCCCCGGAGAATCTGATCGAAATAGGAGCGCCGCCCCGAGACTTTCCAACGACCCCGGCGAAGAGCCACCCCGTCCCTGAAACCCTCCGGCAGGCTGCCCCCAAGGGCGATACGAGTGGCCAGGAGGGATACTCCGGCATCACCACCGAACTCACCGTCTCCCGCATCGGTCTGAATGTCCAGTACACTGGAGACCCTCCCACCATACCGGGCCGGGAATCCCCCGGAGCGGAGTTCCGCCCGTTGAATCATATCCGCGTTGAACACGGAGAAGAATCCGCCGAGATGGGTGGGGTTGAAAACTGGAATCCCATCCAGAAGGATGAGGTTTTGGTCGGCCGACCCGCCCCGGACGTTGAAGGCCGAGGAAAAGTCCGACACGGTGGTGACACCGGGGAGGACTTCTACGGCCCGCAAAGGATCGGCTTCCACCAAACCCGGTATGCCCTTGATGACGGTCCCGCCCAGCTCCTGGACGGTCAGACCCGCCTCGTTTTCGAATCGGACCCGCTCACGACTCCGCTCCGCCTCCACGGAAATGCCCTGGAGCTGAACCGGGGCGGTCTTGAGAGTGAAATCGGCGGTCGTGCGGATCCCACTGGAGACAGTCACATCCCTCTCCTGGCGCTGAAAGCCAAGACGTGTGACCTCTACGAGATAGGCTCCCGGAGGGACCGGCTCCAGGTGGAAATAGCCGAGCTCGTCGGACTCGGCACCCTTGAAAGGGGCTTGGGACCCAGCGGGATAGAGGAGCACCAGAACCCCCGGAGCCGGGGTTCCGTCCTCACTCCGAATCCGGCCTTGAATCGATCCCGGAGCCAGCTCCTGGCCAACTCCGATCCCAGGACCCGCCAGGGCCGCGAGAGAGACGAAGAGAATGGAGGGAGTTATGCGCAATGGGCCACCCCGACCTCGTTCTGGACCAGACGACAAGGATTGAACACCCTACCACCCATGGGGGTCCAGGCCCCTCCCCAACTTGCCTTGTCTTGATTAGGCTTGGACCCTGGAAACCATGAGACTCTTCTACTGCGACCATTTCGTTTTGCCCCTGCCCCAGGGCCACCGGTTTCCCATGGAGAAATACGCTCTCCTGCGGGAACGGGTGACATCGGAACTTCCCCCCGAGTCAGGCCGTCTATCGGTTCCGGCACCCGCCACCAACCGAGAGATGGAGACCGTCCACACCAGGGAATACCTGCAGAAGGTCATGGCTGGAACGCTCTCCGAGGTCGAGATCCGCCGTATCGGCTTCCCCTGGTCTCCAACCCTGGTGGAACGCTCACGGCGCTCGGTGGGCGGTACGGTGGAATGCGCCAGGGCCGCCCTGGCCGACGGGGTGGCAGCCAACCTATCTGGCGGAACCCACCATGCCTTCCCAGACAGAGGAGAAGGGTACTGCGTCTTCAATGACGTGGCGGTGGCCGCAAGAGTACTCATGAAAGAGGGCGCTCTCCGGCAGGTCCTGATCGTGGATACCGATGTTCACCAGGGTAACGGGACCGCTCATATTTTCCGGGAATCCCCGGAGGTCTTCACCCTCTCTGTTCATGGAGCCAACAACTACCCCTTTCGGAAGGAGCCTGGAGACCTGGACCTGGAGCTGCCGGACGGAGCCGGCGATGAGGAATTCCTCCAGGCGGTGGAAGAGGGTTTGGGCCGCGCCCTGGGAGCCATCTCTCCGGACCTGACATTCTTCCTCTCAGGTGCCGACCCCTTCGTCGGGGATCGCTTGGGAAGGTTGGCTGTCTCGAAAAGGGGGCTCATGGAGAGGGATCGGTTGGTCCTGGATGCCTGTGGGGACCGGAGGATTCCTGTCGCCGTTGTCATGGGTGGCGGTTACGCGGAAAAGATCCAGGACACGGTGGACATCCATTTCAATACTATCCGGGTCGCCGCGGCGTTGGCAGACGGGCGGACTTGACCGTAGCTTCTCCCGAACACCCCGAAAAACAGACCCTGGCACACCTAGTGCCGGCAGGCTCGGAGGCACCTATGCGTCCCAGAATCCCCCTCCTCATGTTGGCTCCTCTACTCCTGATCTCGACGCTATCTCCGCCCTGGGGGTTGGCGGGTCAGGAAAAGACCATCACCCTGGACATGTTCCTCGATCTCGAATCCGTATCCAACCCTCAACTCTCCCCTGATGGGCAGCAGATCATCTACACCCGAGGTGGCGTGGACAAGCTCAACGACCGCCGGTACTCACAGATATGGATCATGCAAGCAGACGGGAGCAGGAAACGCTTCCTGATTGACGGATCCTCCCCGACCTGGTCCCCTGACGGAACACGAATCGCCTTCACGGCTTCCGGTGAGCCCCAGGGGAGCCAGATCTTCGTCCGGTGGATGGACGCGGAGGGCGCCACGTCCCAGGTCACCCGGGTGGAGAGGGGCCCCGGAAGCCTTCAGTGGTCCCCGGACGGCGAACACATCGCCTTCACCATGGCGGTGGAAGACGCCGAGCCCTGGAGCATCAAGCTCCCCAACCGCCCCAGAGGCGCTCAGTGGACCGAGGGCCCGAAGATCGTGGACCGACTTTCGTACCGACGGGACCGACAGGGATTCGTGGACACCAGCCATTCCCACATTTTCGTGGTTCCCGCCGTGGGGGGAACTCCGCGCCAACTTACGGACGGGGAATGGAACCACTCCGGGCCCCGATGGTCAGCCGACGGATCCGAGATCTACTTCTCTTCCCTCAGGGAGGAGGAAGCCGATTGGATGTGGAGGGAGTCGGAGATCTACGCCGTGAACGTCGAGACCGGAGCCTTCCGCCAGCTCACGTCGCGGCGGGGTCCCGACGGTGGCCCGGTCCCATCCCCAGACGGAGAACTCATTGCCTATTCGGGATACGACTGGTCCACGGACACCTACGTTGAGCCGGGCCTCTACGTCATGGACACCGACGGGTCGAACCCCCGTCGCATCACCGGAGAAAAGGGAAGCTCCTTTTCCAACCTCACCTGGGCGCCGGATGGGAGCGGTCTGTACTTCGACGCCAGCATGAAGGGCACACGGAACCTCTGGTTCGCCCCGATTCGAGGAGAGGCCCGACAGGTTACGGAGGGGAACCACATGCTCTCCCTTTCCTCCATGGACGAGGAAGGGAACTTCGCCACCACCATCTCCTCCTACCATGAACCGGGAGACATCTGGACCTTCAATCTGGCCAACCCCGCCAGGATGCACCGACTCACCCGGGTGAACGAAGATGTCCTGGCCGGCGTCGCCCTGGGAGAGGTGGAGGAGATCTGGTACAAATCCACGGGAGACCTGGACATCCAGGGGTGGATCATCAAACCCCCGGACTTCGACCCGTCCCAGGAATACCCCCTGATCCTCACCATCCATGGCGGGCCCCACAGTATGTACGGGGTGGGGTTCAACCACCGGTGGCAGAACCACGCGGCCGAGGGCTATGTGGTCCTCTACACCAACCCCAGGGGAAGCTCCGGTTACGGAAGCTCCTTCGGCAACGAGATCAAGAACGCCTACCCGGACAAGGACTTCGACGACCTCATGAACGGCGTGGACGAGGTCATCGCCAGGGGGTACATCGACGAGGACAACATGTTCGTGTACGGCGGATCGGGAGGCGGGGTCCTGACGGCCTGGATCGTGGGCCACACCGATCGGTTTGCCGCAGCCTCCTCCAACTATCCCGTCATCGACTGGATCTCGTTCGTGGGCACCACCGACGGTGCCAGCTGGTACCGGAACTTCGAGAAGTTCCCATGGGAAGACCCCACGGAGCACCTGGAGCGTTCACCCCTCATGTACGCCGGGAACGTAACCACGCCCACCATGCTCATGACGGGGGAGTTGGACCTTAGAACCCCCATCTCCCAGACCGAGGAGTTCTACATGGCTCTCAAGGTCCAGAAGGTGCCGACGGTCATGCTGCGGTTCAAAGGTGAGTACCACGGCACTTCCTCCAACCCTTCCAACTACCTCCGAACCCAGCTCTACATTCACAGCTGGTTCGAGAAATGGAAAAGGTAGACAACCCATTCTCAGACCAAGAAGTGAGGGGCCGGCGAAGGAGCCGGCCCCTAAACGGGAAGTGAACGGTGACGCTGACCTCAGAGTTTTTCTTTAAGGCTTCCAGGGCCGCCTATATGCCAATGGCGTCCAGGTTCAGCTTCCCTTCCGAAACGGGGGGGCACCAAAAGTAGGCACCGGTCACAGGCCTGGAAAACCGGAAGAGAGCGTCGACGGTTCCGTCTTCCAATCCCGACATCCGGGTCAACTGGGCCTCGAAGGCGTCCAGAGAGGCGCCGAAAGAAACGAACTCCAGCCCCTCACCACCGGCATCAGCCCAGGGCATGGATCTGCGAACCACGAAGGCCTCGGGTTCGAAGTCCTCTTGGGCTGTCCTTTTCACGTGGGCAGAGTCAGGGGCGTCGTCCAGTTCCTCGTTGTCGCTGGATCGGCGGCCGATGACGTTGTCCCGCTCTTTTTCCGACATGCGGTTGAATATGGACAGCTCGTGGACCCACTTCTGGGTGGCCACAAAACTCGATCCGTCCAGACCCTCACCCATACCTGAAACGACGGCGGCCTCCTCGGCCTCGGCGTCTTCCGGGTTTTCCGTGCCGTCTTCGTAGCCGCTCAGGTCCCGGCCCAGACCCTCAGGCGTCTCGTCGTATTTGAACCCGCCCATCACCTCATCCAACCGGAAGGCCGAGGACAAAAGGGATTTTAGGCGGTTTGTGGTATGAACCAGCTTCCCGGGGTCTTCACCTCGGAGCCAGATCCAGAGGCCGGCAGGAGTCGCAGGAATGTCCACACCCGGTCCCACCAGGCTCGGAAAAGAACGGAGGCCAGGCACTTCATGACCCAGGGCGGAGACAACGGACTTGCCGATGCCGACCACCATTGTTTCTCCGATTCCGAGCTCTTTCAGATCCGTCAAAGCCTGGGTTGGTTCGGCGCCAGGGATCAGGCCGAACGTGAGGTATCGGCAGCACTGAGGAACGGGGAGGAGGATTCCAGGTTGGGAGATATCCATAATGTTTTCTCGGTCTCGTCTCGTCGAAGTCCGTCGGATAACGCCAGGGAACGGGGCCGTCGGCCGGTGCCTGGGAATGACGCCAGAGGCCTACGCGGGCCTGGTCGGCCGGGCGCGGCCCCCCTTCCCGCCAGTCAAAGTGGAATTGTATCACCCCCGTGTCCACCGGTCCGGGCCGCTGGCCCGTCAAACGTCTACTTCTACGGTAACGCCCCGTTCCTCAAGAGAGTGGATGATCTCCTCAACGTGCTCTGGACCTCGGGTCTCGATCTGGAGCACGATCTCCACGTCTCCGACAGAGATGTCGGCGAATCCCCGGCGGTGGTGGATGTCCAGGACGTTCGCTCCCCGGCTCGCTACCAGATCCGTCAGGAAGGAAAGAGATCCTGGGCGGTCCCGGACCTTCACGATGAGGTGGGTCATTCGGCCGTCCCCCACCAATCCTCGTTCAATGATCCGGGAGATCATGTTTACGTCGATGTTCCCCCCGCAGAGGATACCTGCCACCCGTTCTTCCTCCCTCACGGGGACCTTCCCGGCCATGAGTGCAGCCAGAGGAACGGCACCAGCGCCTTCCACGACGGTCTTCTGCCTCTCCAGAAGGAGGAGAATCGCCCGGGCAATCTCCTCCTCTTCCACGGTGACGATGTCGTCCACCATCTCCTGGATGATGGGAAAGGTCCTGTCACCGATGCGCTTTACCGCAATCCCATCGGCCAGTGTTTCCGCACTTTCGATGGGAACGACCTTCCCCGCTTCTCTGGATATCTTGGCCGAGGCGGCAGCATCCGCCTCCACCCCCACGATCCGCACGGAGGGATTGAGGGTTTTCACGGCCACCGCCACCCCCGAGATAATCCCGCCTCCTCCGATGGGCACCACAATCGTCTCCAGATCAGGTATCTGCTCGAGCAGTTCCAGCCCAATGGTCCCCTGACCCGCGATCACGTCGTCGTCGTCGAAAGCATGGACCAGAACCAGGCCTTCCTCCTCGGCAAGCCTCTGTACTTCCTTCAAACCGTCGGAGAGGGTCGCCCCTTGCTGGATCACGTCGGCCCCATAGGCCCTGGTGTTCGCCACCTTGATAAGGGGAGTGAACTCCGGCATGACCACGGTGGCGGAGATCCCGAGCCGGGAAGCGTGATAGGCAACCGCCTGAGCATGGTTTCCCGCGCTAGCCGTCACCACACCCTTCTGCTTCTCTTGGTCGGAGAGCAAAAGGAGCTTGTTCAGCGCACCCCGATCCTTGAAAGATCCCGTGCGCTGGAGATTCTCGAACTTCCAGAACAGTCGACAGGGAAGTTGATCCTGAAAGGCCTGGGACCACTTGCAGGGAGTCTGGACAATTCCCCCGGCTATCCTGCCCCGGGCTGCATGAACATCCGCCAGTTTCACCATTCCATTCTCACCCGATCATTCCAGCGCGAAGTCAGATCAGGAATCTCGGCCCAGGTTCAAAATCCGATTCAACTCCTCCGGACTCAATTCGTCATCGAGACGAGAACCCATGCCCAGGGGAGACCTGGATCTAGCGCCCCGCCGGCTCACACCCCGATCCTCCCTCACAGGGGCGCCGGCATAGTCGAAGTCCGGAAGATGGATCCGCTCCAGGGTACGACCCAGGTGATATTCCAGAGTCTTGAAGGCCCCCAGGTCTGCGGCGGTCAGGAAGGTAACGGCTGTCCCGGTGGCTCCGGCTCTTCCGGTCCGTCCTATACGGTGAACATAGTCCTCGGGATCCAGGGGCACGTCATAGTTGACCACGTGGGTGATCCCCTCCACGTCCAAGCCCCGCTGGGCGATATCAGTGGCCACCAACACTCTGGTCTTCCCGTCGGAGAATCGCTCCAATGCTCTGGTGCGATGGCGCATCTGCCTGTCCGAGTGCATGACATCGGCGCGGACGCCAGCCTGGGTCAGTCGCGACCGCAGAGTATCGGCGCCCACCTTCGTGCGGCAGAAAACCAGAACCTGATTCCAATCCGATTCCTCCAGGAGCTTGAGAAGCAGATCTGGTTTCTTCTCAGGTTTCACTGAATAGACGATCTCGGAGATCCCCTCGGCCGTCGTACCGGAGGGAGCGGCTTCCAGCCAGACCGGATCGTTGGTGAGCTGAAGGGCCAGGGCGTGGACGCCATTGGGCATCGTGGCGCTGAACAGCATGATCTGGGGCTTCTCTTTGATTCCCTTACGGATATCCTCGATCTGTGGACGGAAACCCATGTCCAGCATACGGTCAGCTTCGTCGAGAACCAGCATTCTCAAGCCCGAAAGATCGACCCGATTCTTTCCCATGTGGTCGATGAAACGGCCAGGGGTGGCCACGATGATCTCCACACCTTCACTCAGGGCGTTCTCCTGTGGCCGGTAGGCCACACCCCCGACGATGGAGGCCACCCGGATCGTGGTACCCTTTGCCAGGGCCCCGGTATCCTCTGCAACCTGCTGAGCAAGCTCCCGGGTGGGACACAGGACGAGAACCTGGAGACCTCCTCCACCCCGAATCCTCTCCAGACAGGGAATCATGAATGCGCCGGTCTTTCCGGTTCCGGTCTGAGCGACCCCAACGATGTCCTTCCCATCAAGACCAGGGGGAATGGCCTTCCATTGAATGGGTGTAGGCTCCACCCAACCCAGGGCCTCCACGGCCGCCAGCCCCTCTTCGGAAAGGGACAGCTCCCTGAACAACTCCACCTTCGACAAAAGTCCTCCTCCGATTTTCACTCCCCCCATCGATGGGGGGATTCCATAGCATTGAAATGTACCGGAAGTTGGTCCAGCGACCCAGCATCCCCCCTGGAAATGGACCCATCCGAGAGAAGGGGTTTACTTCCCTGGCGACGGGCAGGTCCCTGGACCAGGCAAAGGACCAGACGCAGGTTCAAGGCCCGATTGGAGAGCGCTCGAAGGACCGGCCACCACCATCCAAACTGAGGAAGGATTCGAATGGCACAGGAAATCTCCGTCCTCTTCGTTTGTCTAGGTAACATCTGCCGTTCCCCCCTGGCCGAAGGGGTTTTTCGCCATCTGCTGGACGAAAAGGGGCTCGCCGACAGATTCCGGGTAGACTCGGCGGGGACGGGAGGTTGGCACGTGGGCGAGAGCCCCGACCACAGGGCCATGCGCAGCGCGGCAAGCCGGGGCGTCACCCTGAGCGGACACGCACGTCAGGTGCAACCCGAGGATTTTCAGCGATTCGACTATATGATCGCCATGGATCAGTCCAACCTCACTCATCTTCAAAGCTATCAGAAAAGCATTGGGGGGGAGTCGGCCCTGTACCTCCTGAGAGAGTTCGATCCGGAAGGAGGTCCGGGTGCCGAAGTCCCGGATCCCTACTACGGCGGTCCCAACGGCTTCGAGGAGGTTTACGACATGGTGGACCGATCGTGTCGGAGTCTCCTAGACCACATCAGGACCGAAAACGGGATGGCCGGATGACCCTCCCTGCCCCCGTCATTCAAGGGGTCGAGGAGGCTCTGGAGGCCGAGACGGGGAAGCCCGCGCGAATCGTCTCCAGTGCCTCGGCGGGGGGCGGGTGCATCAATCCCTCGGCACGCATCGTCACTGAGTCCGGGGACGACTTCTTCCTGAAATGGAACGCCTCGGCTCCTTCGTCCATGTTCCCGGCCGAAGCCGACGGGCTGAGGGCGCTGAGAAGCCCGGGCACCCTCAAAGTCCCGGAGGTATTCGGTCAGGGCGGTTCAGGAGCACCCGGGGATCCCGGATGGCTTCTCATGGAGTTCATTCCCCAGGGGCGCCCAGGGCCGACATACGGGGAGCGTCTGGGTGCTGGACTCGCCGCACTGCACTCCTCCAGGCTTCATCGTTCCGAACCTGCTTCGGGAGGCCAGACCTCCGGCACCCCTCCCACCTTCGGATGGTACCGGGACAACTTCATCGGTTCCCTCCCCCAAAAGAACGAGGAGAACGAGAGTTGGGTGGCCTTCTGGAGAGAGTTCCGGCTGGCACCCCAGCTGCAGATGGCCAGGGACCGGGGTCATTTCTCCGGAGGCAGGGCAAGAGTGGTGGATGAACTCCTGAATCGCCTGGATCAGGTCATGGCAGGCAGTGAAGAGGGCGGCCCGGCCCTTCTTCACGGGGATTTGTGGAGTGGGAACTTCTATCCCGATCCGGAAGGCCAGCCGGTTCTCATCGATCCCGCCGTGTACCTGGGCGTCGGCGAGGTGGATCTGGCCATGATGGAGCTCTTTGGGAGCCTACCTCGAGGGTTCGAAGAGAGTTACGGAGATGCCCGGGGATGGGCTCCGGAGTACGAGGCTTTCAGACGAAGCCTGTACCAGCTCTATTACCTCCTGGTACACGTCAATCTCTTCGGAGGAAGCTACGTCGGAAGCTCTCTCCAGGCCGCGGAACGGGCCCTTTCAGGAGCCTGAAAGGGCCCGCACGACTCAGTGCCCGATTACTGCAAGGACTTGACAGCCCTGCTCAGTCGATTGATGGCCTCCTCCAACAGTTCGTCCGACGTAGCATAGCTCATCCTCACATAGCGGTCGTCTCCGAACGCCACGCCAGGCACCAGCGCGATCTCGGCCTCCTCCAGGAGCCATTTGCACACTGCACTGGAATCGGACATCCCCTCCCGGAAGAGGGAATCCACCCGGAAGAAGAGATAGAAGGCTCCATTGGGCTTCACATAGGGAAGGGAGGGCAGGAGATCGGCGAAAAGGGTAGTCACCAGGTCCCTCCGACGGCGGAAAGCCTCGACCATCGTCGACACCTCGGCTTCAGCCCGGTCCCGCTCCGTATAGGCGGCCAGGGCCGCTTCCTGAGCCGGGCTGGAAGGATTCGACGTGGTGTGGCTTTGGAAGGCCGACATTTTTTTGGCCAAATCCACTGAGGAGTAGGTAAAACCGATACGCCAACCGGTCATGGCGAAGGCTTTGGAGACACCATCCACCAACACGAAATCGCCAAGGGATTCCTGGGGAAGATTCAGAATCCCAGCGGCAGGGCCGTCCCCCAGGAAGTTGATGTAGCGGTAGATCTCGTCGGCAATCAGCCAGACACCTCTCTCCTTGGCCCACTCCGCCACGGCCTTCAACTCATCCTTTGAGTAGACACCTCCGCTCGGATTCGAGGGCGAGCAAAGGATCAACCCTTTGGTTTTTGCCGTGGACGCAGAATCAAGGTCCGCCGGCGTGAGGAGGAAGTCCCGTTCTTCGGATCCTGCCACGAACACGGGTTCAGCCCGGCTGAGCGACACGATCTGGGGATAGGAAGTCCAGTAGGGAGATCCGATCAGAACCTCGTCCCCGGGACCAAAAAGGGAAAAGCATGCGTTGAACAGCGAGTGCTTGGCCCCGTTGCTCACGACCACGCCATTCCAATCCACTTCCCTGCCGAAGCGAAGCTGCAGATCCTGGGCGATGGCCTGCCTGAGCTGAACGGTGCCCGGTGCCGGAGTGTAGCGGGTCTTTCCCTCCCGGATGCCATTCACCCCGGCGTCGGAGATCCAAACAGGAGTGTCGAAGTCGGGCTCGCCGGCTCCGAGGTTGATGATGTCACGCCCCTCGGCCTTCAGCTGCTTGGCCAACGAGCTGACGGCAATGGTTGCAGAAGGTTGAAGCCGCGCGATGTTCGTTGAGAAAGTCATCGGATGCTCCTTTTTCCTCTCAATATTCTGAGGCTCCGGCGGGTTGCCGGAGCGACCCTTCGCCACCTGATTTCCCTGGCGGTTCTTCCCGACTCCAGGCAGAGACCGAGGCCGGGACAGGAAAGCAAACCCCCAGACCTCACCACGTCAACTGGTTCGGGTGACCTCATGTTGCCCACCCCGCTCACCCGAGCCACATTTGCATCTTTCCGGGGATATCTTCCACCAAACTTCAACCGGTAGGATACGATGGCTGGCTATCAGAGAAAGACGGCTTTGAGCCCGAGAGAGGTCCTGGAGAGAGCAGATCGGATGATCCCGGAGATGATCGGTCTGACCCGCTCGAAAGGTGACTCCCACGGGGCGAGTTTCTCCGGGGAGGAGGGCACAGTGACCTTATCCGTCCACCGGCACGGACCGTACACCGACGTGGTTGCGTCTACCGATCGCCTTCGGACCTCGAGGGTTGACTACGAGATCCAGAAATTCTTGAATCTTCTTCCCTACGAGCCCGGGGACCGCGGAGACCCGGGGGAGCGGGAAGACAGCGAAGAAGGCTAGATCTCCATGGACTCTTTTGAGGAACTGGGTGTCGCACCGGAGTTGGTGGACGCCCTCATAGCTGAGGGAATCGAGACCCCTACAGAGTTTCAGAGGGCCGCCATACCTGTCCTTCTACGGGGGAATCCGCTCCTTGCACAAGCGGGTCCTGGCGCGGGCACCCTGCTGGCCTATGGCATTCCGCTGCTACAGAGGTTGGAGCCCGAGGCAAGATCCCCGAAAGGTCTGGTTCTTGCCCCTTCCGTGGACTCTGCTTCCCGCCTGGCGGCCTCTCTGTCCCGGTTGGGGCAGGTCACCGGACACCGCATTGGCGCTTTGGGCTCGGGCTGGGCCTTGCCGGACACGGCAGGTATCCTATTCGCGACTCCCGAGGATCTTCTGACCGCGGTGAGGGAATCCCGCCTTTCACTCGACGAGGTCCAGGAAATTGTCGTAGACGGCTTTGGCGGACTCGAGCCCCACGGACGAGAGGCTCTGGAAACGATCTTCGAATCCCTTTCCAAGGACTCCCACAAGGTCCTGATTGGGCAACCACTGACCCAGGAAGCGGAAGCCTTCGGAAAGGCCCACCTGAGCAAGGCGGTGCATCTTCCGCCCAAAGCGGCACAGCTAGGTGCTGCGGAACTCCCCCTGCACCGGGGCCAGGTTCAGTACAGGATCGTCAGTGAAGGGAAGGAACCGGAGCTCCTGCAAACCATGGCTTCAGTCTTCACTGAGGGAATCCGACATGTGATTCTCCTCTTCGGAACCGAAGATCAGGCCGCTGACACCGGTGACTTCCTGACCCTCCACGGGTATTTGGCTGGAGCTTTGGCTGACCCGGAGTCCCCCGTGTGGTTGGCCACCGACGATCTTCAAGCCAGGAAGGCCCTGGATGAAGTGGAGGATCCCCAGGAGGTGATGACCGTCAGCTTCGATGTTCCAGCAGAGCCAGATGTCCTGGACCGCCGCCACGGAGGTCCAGAACCCTCGATGGTACTGGTTCGGCCTCGCGAGCTTCCACACCTCCGAGAGGTGGCCCGTCGCACTGGCTACCGACTGGTCCCGGCCAAGGAGCCGATCTCGACCCGGGTATCAAGGGAGCTGGATCGGCTGCGAATCCTCCTGCAAAAAACCCTGAAAGAAGAGGAGTTGGCACCGTTCTATCTGGCCCTGGATCCGCTCTTTCAGGACCATTCTCCCGCCGAAGTGGCGGCTGCGGCCGTGGCCCTTCTGGGCCGCCGGCCACCGGTCGGGAGGGAGAAAGCAAACGAGGACCTACCGGAGCGCCGGACAGATCCGGCCTCAGGCCCACCACCCAAGACGTGGGTTCGTCTCTTCATGGCCGTTGGCGAACGGGACGGGGTAGGGCCCGGGGACCTCCTGGGCGCCATCGCCGGGGAGGCCGGAGTGGAAGGATCCCAGGTCGGAAAGATTGAGATCCGAGACAACTTCTCCCTGGTAGAGGTAGCCCCGACGGTGGCGGACAAAATCATCCGCCACGTGAATGGAAC
>JASFVN010000337.1:0-4905 GCA_050049805.1 Gemmatimonadota bacterium | reverse complement strand
GGAACTCCCACCCCCTGCAACCTTCCTCGCGGCCTTCACGTCTTATTTGGAAAAGGGGCTACCTAGGATTCTAGGGTAGCGTCGACTGTGTGAGCGCTCATGCCCCCATCGCCGAACCGAGAAATCGAATGGGAAAGCTCTTCAACCTCACCTATCCCACCGCCACCGTTCTCCTGGCCATCCGCCACGGGCACCGCTACGGCTTCGATGTCATGGACGCCACCGGACTTCCGGACGGCACCGTCTATCCGATCCTCCGGCGCCTCGAGCGTCGGGGCGTGCTGGAAGGCAGGTGGGAGGAGGAGAAAAAGGCCCGGGCTGAGAACCGGCCCTCTCGCCGGTACTACCGACTGACCCCTCAGGGTGAGGAGTCCCTCGAGGAGGTCCTCCATCGCT
Source organism: Gemmatimonadota bacterium (assembly GCA_050049805.1). Taxonomy (GTDB): domain Bacteria; phylum Gemmatimonadota; class Gemmatimonadetes; order Longimicrobiales; family Gaopeijiaceae; genus JABDNZ01. The sequence continues at coordinate 4,509 of JASFVN010000337.1, read as the reverse complement.
TCCCGGCCCTGGTGAAGGTGTTCGGTGATGTGGAAGCGGAGGCGGCGGGATGAAGGTGCCCGGCCTCCGGCTCATCGAGCTGGCTTCCCGGATCGTTCCCCGAAACCGACGGGACGCCTGGCGCCGGGAGTGGGTAGCGGAGACCACCTACGCCTGGCAACGCATGAACCGGCGCGGATCCCCGTCGGTCTTTGCCCGGGCCCGTCTGGGTCTGCGGGTCCTTACTTGTGTTTTCGATGCCTTGATGGAGAAGAAGGAGGATGTGAGGATGGCCGGATTCGCCAACGATCTGCGGTACGCTCTCCGGAGCCTGGTCCGGAATCCCGTGTTCACGGCGGTGGCGGTCCTGACGCTGGCTCTCGGTATCGGAGCCAACACGGCCGTCTTCACCCTGGTGGACGGCGTCCTCATCCGTCCCCTTCCCTTCAGGGAATCCGAGGAGCTCCTCTCCATGGAGCACCTGGGGAGAGATGGCCAGGACGAGCTTCCCATCTCTCCGGGCCTCTACCTCCTCTACAAGGAGCAGGTGTCCAGCCTGGATGCCGTCGCGATGTACTATCCCGCTGAGGTGACCATGCTGGTGGAGGCCGAGCCGGAGCGGATCCCCGTTCAGGTGGTGACCCCCTACTTCTTCGACGTCCTGGCGGTATCGCCGACCATGGGGAGGGCCTTCCTGCCGGAGGAGGAGAGCCCGGGCTCGGAGCCGGTGGTCATCCTGAGCCACGGCCTTTGGCAACGGTCCTTCGGCGGGGATCCCGACGTCCTGGATCAGACGGTGGACCTGAGCGGAGTCATGGCCCGGGTCGTCGGCGTCATGCCCCGGGACTTCGGGTACCCGGACAGGGAGGCTCAGGCCTGGCTCCCACTTCAGGTGGACCCAGCCCAGGCTCCCCTCGCCGCCTTCGGATCGTTCGGGATCGCCCGCATGTCCCAGGGGTCCACACTGGAGGGGGTGGAGGCGGAAATCGAGAGCCTCATCACCCGACTCGGGGAGCTATTCCCCGAGGATGGGTCCGTTCCCTTCCTCCGGAACGTAGGGCTGAGGTCCAGCATCAGACCTCTGAAGGAGGTCCTGGTGGGGGACGTGAGCACCACCCTCTGGATCCTCCTGGGTACCGTGGGTTTCGTTCTCCTCATCGCCTGCGCCAACGTGGCGAACCTTCTCCTGGTTCGGGCCGAGACCCGGCAGCGGGAGTTGGCCATGCGCCTGGCCATCGGCGCGGGCCGGAGCGAGATCATCCGCTTCTTCATGGGAGAGAGCATCGTTCTGGCTGCCGCCGGCGGAGCCCTGGGAGCCGGCGTGGCCGCGTGGAGCCTGAGTGTGACCAAGGCCTTCATTCCCGTGGGCTTTCCCCGAATGACCGAAGTGGGAGTGGATATGAGGGTCCTGGGGTTCACTCTGCTCGTGTCCCTGGGTTGCGCCATCTTCTTCGGCCTGTTTCCCATGGTGCGGTACGGGGCCGGAGACCTGGCCAATCAACTGAAGGACGGTGGAGGAAGAGGCGGCACCGGGAGCCGGGAGCGGCATCGGCTACGGAACGGTCTGGTGATGCTTCAGGTGGCCATGGCCCTGGTTCTCCTGGTGGGGGCCGGCCTCATGTTCCGCTCCTTCCAGGCCCTCCGTTCTCTGGATCCCGGCTACGACGTCGGGGGGGTCGCCACGGCCCGCATCGCCGTATCTGGGAGTGAGATCCAGGACTGGCAGGAGGTGGCCTCCTTCTTTCAACAGCTGCAGGACCGGGTGGCGGGGCAGGCGGGCGTGGAAGCGGCAGCCTTCACGCAAACGGCTCCCCTGGCCGGTGGCATGTCCTTCACCACCATGCCCGTGGAGGATCACCCCAGAGGCCCCGAGGACACGCCGGTATTCGCAAGCTGGATGAGCGTGGGACCGGGCTATTTCGAGGTCCTGGGGATCGACATCGTCGAGGGGCGGCCCATCGAGAGCCAGGATGGGGCACTCGACACCCGGGGAGTGGTGGTGAGCGAGAACTTCGCGCGTCGTTGGTGGCCCGAGACGAGCCCCATTGGGCGGCGATTGGGACCAGGCGGGGGCGGCACCGAGGGTCAGGACTGGTGGGAGATCGTCGGCGTGGCGGAGGACGTGCACCAGTTGAGCCTCGAAGAAGCTCCGGAGGAGATGATTTACTTTCCCCTGTCCTTGGGGACTACCGCCGCGCCGAGAACCGTCCGAACCGTGGACATCCTGGTGAAGACCTCCGGGAGCCCGATTCAATCCATCCCCCTGATTCGGAGGGAACTCAGGGCCCTCAACCCCAGAATCCCTCTCTCCAACCCCAGGACTATGCAGGATGTCCTGGACCGTGCCCTGGCCCCCACGTCCTTCACCATGACCATGCTGGGGGCCGCGTCGGGAATCGCCCTCCTGCTGGGGCTGGTGGGAATCTACGGGGTCATCTCCTACGTCGTCTCTCAGCGGACCCGGGAGATCGGTGTCAGGATGGCCATGGGCGCCACCGGGCCGTCCGTCCGTGGGATGGTGGTCCGGCAGGGCGTGGTTCTGGCAGGCACAGGGGTGGTCCTGGGGCTGATGGTGGCCGGGGGAATGAGCAGGGTCATGTCGTCTCTCCTCTTCGGGGTCAGCCCCCTGGATCCCCTGACCTTCGGGGCCGTGGCGGTGGCCCTCATGGCGGTGGCGGCCCTGGCCAGCTGGATTCCTGCCCAGCGGGCCGCCGGCGTGGACCCGAGCCGGGCCCTGCGGGAGGATTGAGCGAGAGGATTGAGGTGGGGGGGGACGGAACGCTGCCTCCGGATCCTCGGGCTGCTTTTCGAAGAGCCTAGTCTGCCAGGTGAAGACCCGCCTGCTGAAAGGCCTTGAAGTCCGACACGTTCGACGTGGCCAACTCGGCACCGGCCCGGATGGCGGTGGCGGCGATGACGCAGTCGGGAAAACTCCCCCGTCTCCGACCACCGAGATTAAAGAGATGAGCGGCCTCAGCGGCCTCCTCAGCTCCCACTGGAACGTATGTCTTGACAAGCCGGTGGGCCAAGGCCAAACCGGTATCCTCCAGGGGCCCGCAGAGGAACTCGCCCCAGGCAAATGCGGACATGGAAATGCTTCTGCCGTCCTGTAGCCAACCTCGAAGCTTGCCCGCCTCGGGTGAGTCGGGAGTCAGCGCCCGGATCAGAAAGCTGGTATCGAGGTGGATTGGCTTGGATGCCAGCCGGATCACGGACCCCTGCCCTCACGCATGGCCCGGACCTCCTGCACCCAGGCCTCGACCTGCTCGGGGGTGAGGGCGAGGCGCTCCTGGAGCTCTTTCAGAGCCGCCAAGCTATCGGAAGCAGCGTCCACTCCTTCCACCACGGCCGCCGCGTCGATGATGCGGCGGAGGGCTGCCGATTTCGAAACACCCCACTTGTCCGCCAGGCGTTCCAATGCCGCCACTGTTTCCGGGTCCAGCGCGAAGGTGGACCGTATCGTTATCTTGGCCATGTCCGAAGTTATGGCCATAACTTTCGCCTCGCAAGATTGCTTTGACTTCCTGCCTTTCGGGAAGATGCGGGCCTTGTCTGGGCGGGAGGATGACGGAAGGGGACCCGATGAGCGAATCGCGCACTGCGGGCCGAGAGGCCCCGGCCCAAGGGGCGCCCTAACGACTCTCCTGGATGATGTCGGCGCTCACCCAGAAGGGGCGAAGCTCATCCTCTACTCTTCGAAGGAAGAAGAGATACTCGCCGTCGGGGCTGATCCTGGGGCTGATCTCCATCTCCTGGGAATTGGCACCGTCCATCGGAACGGGGTCCGTCCACTGGCCGTCGGGGGTTCGGAAGGTCACGAAGAGATCGAGGGTTTCCGAACTCGTCCCTTCTCCCCGGGCGAAGACCAGCCACCCTTCATCGGCGGCGACCTCCGGGGTGGTTCCCTCGATTCTGACGTTTGATGAGGAGGAGAGCGGGGAGGGTTCCTGATAATGGCCGTCGCTGAACTCAGATACGAAGATTCCCCCGGATTCCCCCGTTCGACCGAAATAGAGATTCCCGTTGCCGGCGAGGGAGACTCCCCAGTGCATGGGGTGGTCGTTCACCACCGGCCCCAACGGTTCGGGATCCGACCACCCTTCCCCGTCCCGCGCCACCACCCAGACGTTCTCGTCGCAGCGACTCTGACTTCCCTCGAACTCGTGGGGTGAGAGGAAGTAGAGGGTGTTGCCGTCCGGGGCGAACACGGGCTCTCCACTGTAGGGGAGGCTGAAGGGAGCTACGCGGGGTTCGCTCCATCGGCCGTCCAGGGCCGTCATGAAGTGAATGTCACCACCTTCCATCTCACTCCAGAAGACCTCCGTCATATTCGGGGCGAAGACCGGAGAGGAGTGAAGCTCCCGGGTGAAGACGTGGGGGGCGAAAGGGATCGGGGTCCGGCCGGGGGCTGCCTCCCCCAGGTAGGGTGGGGTCGGCTCCTGACCGTTCAGGTGTCCGGCCGCCTGGAACAGTGTGAGGACCAACACCAGAGAGATCTTGCTGAGGCTTCCTGGAGAATCAGCGGCCATG
>JASFVN010000336.1:0-4948 GCA_050049805.1 Gemmatimonadota bacterium | reverse complement strand
TAGTCGTAGGATCGGCCCACGGACATGGCTTCCTCCCTGTCCCAGCTGGACCACCCTCCGTAGCGGACATCGTCGCTGTAGGTCCCCTCGGGCATCTCCTCCGGTTCGTAATAGAACATGCTCTTCCGGACCCCGTACTGCCGCTCGCCGTCGGCGTACTGGAGGCCATCCCAGACCACTTCGTCCACGAAGCGCTGGAGCTTTTCCAGCTCCTTGGGGTTTGGTTGAACGAGCTGCTTCATGATGGCGGCGAGCCAGGCCCCGCCCCCTCCCTCGTCGCCGAGACCCGCCACCCATGCACGGTTGTCCTCGGTGACCTGGCGTTTCTCCTCGTAGTCGTAGGTGATGACGGAGGGACTCCTTCCGAAGGGGTCGTCGGGGTCCTCGAACCAGGCTTCGGTAGTGAGGAACCGCCCCATGTCCGCCACGACCTGTGCCTGGGGTTTGATGACCTTGTAATGGATGGTCTGATCCGTTCCGTCGGCGTAGCTCACTGTCAGGCGGGCACGTCCCCATCGGTTACCCGATATGCGAAAAGCCCTCCATCCACCTTCCGTGTCTTCTGCGGGTGATAGAGTCAGGGCATCGGCAGGCTCCACCTCCAGGTTCCGAATCGGGCTGGCGGATTTCAGGAAGAGGCGGCCATCCAGGTCCATGGGAAGGACGTATCCTGGAACACCAACCGATACCGGGCGCCCATTCGCCAGCAGGGTTTCTTCGATGTTCCGGACTCCGGATGCCACCAGGAAGGCCACCCCGTAGGAGCGGCTCTCGCCTGGGTCGAGGATGCTGGAAGTGGGTCTGTTCCAGGGCTCGGCTTCGGCCCATTCCGTTTCGGCCAGGGCCTTGCTGTGAGCTACCCACTCGAAGAAACCCTCGAAGGTGATGCCTCTCCGTGTCGGATCGGAGAGGAGAGGGTTGTAGGCCTCCAACGCAGTTCCCTCCAACGGCACCACCACCAGGGTGGATCCCGTGCCGGTGAGGCGGGCCACCTGGAGATAGCCGGCGTCCTGGCCGATGTATGGATCGTGGAAGGAGGAGACGGCGTGGGCCTCCTCCAGAGATCGGCCCTGAAGGATGTTGTTGAAGATCATGGGGATGCCCAGGGCCCCGATTTCCACCGGTTCATCCGTCCGGTTCTTCAGCTCGAACCGGAGGGTCAGGTGCCCGTCCCGGATCTCCCAGTACCGGAGGACTTGGAGAGGAATGTCCGGCGGTAGGGTCGGGGCGAGGTCGGCGGCTGCAAGGGTGGCGGGCGCTGCCGGGGTGGAGCCCGGCACCCCAGGTGTGAGGCCCGTCACCGCCGATGTGGAGCCCGGCACCGCCGGGGTTGCCTCCGTCGCCGCCAGAACCTCCACGGGGCTTCGGTCGGTGGCGGTGGAGTACGGAGTCCATTCCATCGAATCTCCAGTCCTCAGCTGCAGGGTGAGATCGCCAAGATGGAAATAGCGGTTCCGGTTCCGGCGCTCGAGCCAATCGGAGGGGGTGAAGTCGAAGCCGTCCTCTCCCTTGGGCTCCAGGCCCGCCACGGTCTGGGATGCGTTGACCAGGGAGAGGGCAAAAGCCGGGGTTTCATAGGTGGAGATACCGGCCTCCAACCCCAGGGTTGGGATGGTATCTGCTGGACTCCTGGCCCGCCGCCCGGGGGCCTCCTGGGCAAGGGACGGGCTCGGGGTGACGGTCGCCAGCACGACGGCCACCGGCATGACGGCCGCCGGCACGGCAGTCGACAGCACCAGGGCGGCCGGGACGAGCACGGCCGTAAGGAGGGCGGACGGAACCAGGGCGGCCACCGCCCGGGCGCGACAGCGAATCATCGACCGTCCCTCATCCTGTCAGGATAAGCCTGGACCTGCAAAGTGACGGGATCCCCCAGAAGCGTCGCTTCTTCCTGAGGCCCGGCTTCCCCGGCGGCCCGGGCTTCCAGGGTCACGGTGTAGGTTCCCGGCTCCACCAGTGGACCGGAGCGCGGGCGACGCCTCTGGGCTTCTCCGGCTTCTGCCTCGGGAGGCCGGCTCCGCAGATTCCACACATGCCTGTGGAGTCCCGGCGCGTTGGGTACGGAGACCTCTGCCACCAAACTGCCCTCACTGTCCCGAATCACCAGCTGAACCTGGGTGTCATCCCCAGGTACCGCCTCCTTCAGGTGGTGATGGAGGATGGCTCCGAAGGGTGGATTCTCGGCCGCGTATTCACCGGAGCTGGCCTGGTAGAATCCGATCTGGTCATAAAGCCACGCCGGCCTGGGCTGGAAGAGGGTCGCCTCCCGGCCCATCAACTCGGGGGTGATGAATCGGAGGGGGGTGTAGTCGTCCAGGACCCACCATCCCCGGCCGAAGGTGGCGGCCACCAGGTCTCCCATTCCCTCGTGGAGCTCAATGTCCCGGAAGGGAATGGTGGGAGTGCCCCCCGTGAGCTCGATCCATTCGTCCCCGCCCTGGTAGGAGAAGAAGAGGGCGAACTCCGTTCCCAGGAAGAGGAGGTTCTCGTTCTCCGGGTCCTCCACCAGATCCCACAGCACGTGCCGGTCCGGCAGGTCTCCGGCGATGGACACCCAACTTCTTCCCCGATCGTCACTTCTCAGGACATAGGGTGTGAAGTCTCCCCTCTTCCAGTTGTTGAAGAGGGAATAGACCCGATTGGGATTGTGACGGGACGCCACCACGCATGACACGTAGGCCAGCTCGGGGACCCCGGGGAATCCATCCACCCTCCGCCAGGTCGTTCCCCCGTCTTCCGTGACATGGATGAGGCCGTCGTCGCTTCCCACATACATCAGGTTCCTGTCCAGCCGCGATTCGCTGAAGGCCACGCCGATGCCGTACTCGTTGGTGTAGACGTGCTTCCAGACGGCGTTGTCCGGCCAGATCCGCCCCATGACTTCCAGGGTGTCCCGGTCGATCTGCCGGCTGATGTTGGGGCTGACGAAGGTCCAATCGTCGCCCCGGTTGTCGCTCCGGGCCAGACGGCTTCCCAGGGCATAGACCCGGGTGGAGTCGTAATGGCTGAATACGAACGGGATGTCCCAATGCCAGTACACGGTGTCCCCAGCCTCGTCCACGTGGGGCGGGGCGACGCTGGCGGTCTCCCCGGTCTCCAGGTTCACCCGGGAGATCCGGGCTCCCTGGGACATGCCGTACACGACGGAGGGCTGTGCCGGATCGAAGCGAGCCTGGAAACCGTCGCCCCCCAGGATCCTCATCCAGTCGGCGTTACGAACGCCGGCCGTGTTTCGGGTGGCGACCGGCCCGCCGGGGGTCCCGTTGTCCTGGGTCCCTCCGAAGACCCAGTAGAAGGGCATCTCGTGGGAGATGCCCACCCGATAGGGCTGGGCCACCGGGAGGTTAGCGAAGTGACGCCAGGTCTCGCCGGCGTCGAAGCTCTCGTAGAGCCCGCCGTCGTTTCCCAGCATCATGTAGTTGGGATCCACCGGGTCGAAGATGACCTCATGGTGATCCACGTGGACGCCGTCCAGGCGGAAGGGCTCCCAGGTGAGACCGTTGTCCGTGGTGCAGTGGAGGTTCGTGTCCACGGCGCAGACTCTTCCAGGCCTGTGGGGATCCGCGAAGAGCTCCCCGTAATACTGAGGATCGTTGGGGTGGTAGTTGTTCACCTTCGCCCAGCTCTCGCCGTAGTCGTCGGACCGGAAAACGCCGCTCTCGTCGTCCTGAGCGGCCACGGTTGCGTACACGACACCCGGATAATGGGGGGAAACCTCCAGGGCGATGCGTCCGATGTCCGTGTCCGGTAGACCTTCGGTCACCTCTCTCCAGGTCGCGCCAGCGTCGGTGGACTTGAAGATGGCTCCCTCGGGCCCGCCGGCGACGAGAATCCCCACGTGGCGCCGTCGCTGATAGGACGAGGCGTAGATGATGTCGGGGTCGGTGGGATCGAAAACGATATCGGCGATGCCGGTGTTCTCCGAGACATGGAGGATCCTCTCCCAGCTCTCACCTCCATCGGTGGTCTTGTAGAGGCCCCGGTCCCCTCCACTGGCCCAGAGGGGGCCCTGAGCGGCGGCGTAGACCACGTTCGAGTCCCGGGGGTCCACCAGGATGTCCCCGATGTGCTCCGACCCCTCCAAGCCCATGCGGTGGAAGGTGGCTCCTCCGTCCAGGCTCTTGTAGATCCCGTCTCCGTACCCGGCGCTCCGCTGGGATGCGTTTTCCCCGGTGCCGACCCATACGACGTCGGGATGCAGGGAGTCCACGGTGACCGCGCCTATGGAGTAGGATCCGTAGTGGTCGAAGATGGGCTCCCAGGTGACGCCCCGGTTGGTGGTCTTGAAGACGTTGCCTGAGGAAACCCCCACGTACCAGACACTCCTGTTCCGCGGGTCGATGGCCACGTCGCTGATCCGGCCGGAGACGATGGCTCCCCCCAGGTTTCGAAAGGAAAGAGCTTCGAAGGTCTCAGCGGTGGGACGGATCTCCTGACCTGCCACCGGCGACACCGGGCCAGCCACTGGAGAGGCCAAGAGAAGGGCAAGAGCAAAGAGCAAGGCGAACCGCATGGGATCTCCCTTGTGATTCGGTGGTTTATGGAGGTGAGTCATGTCTGCAGCTCCTCCTCGGCGTTCCGGGCGGCCTGGACGACGGCTTGGTGCTCACTCGCCGAGAAAAGTCCGCTTCCCTCCCACTCCCGGGCCGTCCGGTCCACCGTCTCCAGGAAAGAGCCGTGGTCCTGAAACGGCGCCTGGGCCCAGACTGTGTCCAGGAACGTCCGGCCGTCCGGCCCGGCGGGGTTCGAAACCCCCGAGTCCTGGGACCCGAAAACCACCCTGGGTTCGTGGCGCCGGAAGTAGAGATGATAGGGCTGGGTCGGCGGTCCCCGCCGGCTTCGGATGGGGGAGTCCGGATCCGATTCAGGGGGTTCCCAAAGGGGGGGCACCGGGTCGGAGATGTGAAAAGGAGCCCACGTCAGGCCGACGGTGGAGAGGTGCGTGGGC
>JASFVN010000075.1:0-15876 GCA_050049805.1 Gemmatimonadota bacterium | reverse complement strand
ACCGGGGGCCTCGGGCCTCAGCCGTTGCCCCACCGCGGCTTCCAGGGCCCAGATGGCCCCATGGAAGCGGTACCTCGCGTTCAGATAGTCACGTTCTGCCGTGGCCATGGAGCTCTGGGCTTCAAGAAGCTCGAGAAACGTCCCCCCCCCGAGGCGATACCGCTCCTGGGCCAGCTCCAGCTGTTCCCCTGCCACCTCACGGTTCCGCTCTTCGATCTCCACTACCTGGGTAGCCGTAATGAGCTCGTCGTAGGCCTGAGTGACGGCCGTCTCCAGGCGAAGCTCCTCGGCGATCCTTTCCAGCCGGGCGTCCTCCGCCGCCGCCTTGGCCTCGGCAACCTGACGCTGGCGGCCGAACCCCTGGAAGACCGGGAGAGATACCTGGACATAGAGGGACCAGGGCTCCCGCCGGAAGTCGAAGGGGAAGACGTTGTTGTTGGACAGGATCTGGGCCCTCGTCTCGGGGTCCAGGACGTAGGTGGAGCAATCCCGAGGATACCCCTCCAACGGTTGATTGAGGCCCGCATTGATCTGGTTCATGAACTCGCAGTTGTCTCGCTGGTTGTCCAGCGAGTTTTCGGCCTGGTTCAGGAGATAATCGGTGTCCCCGATCTCCCGGGCCCGACCGGACCAGTTCGCGGAAAGATAAATGTTGGGAAGGTAGGCGCTCCATGCCTGGCGCGAGGCGGCCTTCCGAGCACTCTCCTGGGCCCGGGCCGATCGGAGCTGGGGATGCCTCTCCAGAGCCAGACTCACCAGCTCTTCCCGGGCCCATTGGGGCTCGAAGAGCTCGAATTGACTCGCCAGCTCGAAGTCATCCTCCGCCTTCACCCCCAGTTGTTCCAGAAGGCGCAGCTTTTCCGTCCGGAGAAGGCTCTCGGCCTCGATCAGATCGATCTGGGCCCTCCCCTGCTCTACCTCGGCCTGTTTGGCATCGGTGGGAATGACAGCCCCGACCTCGGCTCTTGCATCGGCCAGCTCGAAGTTCTGCCCCGCTCGGTCCAGCTGGCGCTGAGCCACTTCCACCCCGTCACGAGCCCGGAGAGCCATGAGGTACTGGGCTGTCACGTCCGACTCCAAGGTGAAGGAGGCCGCCTGCACCCTGGCTTCCGTCGCTTTCCTGTCGGCCCTCGCGCTGGCCACCCGGAAGATGGATCCGCCTGAGAGCGTATAGGTGGCGGTCAGGCTATAACCCGAAAAGAAGTAGTCCGTCACGTCCAGACCCAGGTCCCCGGCGTCGAAAATCCCGAAGGACGGAGATCCAGGCGCCAGGTACTGCCCCGAGATGCTGGTGTTGAAGTCCGGGAGGAACAGACCGTAGGCCTCCCGAACGTTCCAGTCCGCCGGAGACTGGTCGTTTTGAGTGCTCAGAAAGGTCGGATTCCTTCTGCGGGCCAGGCTGATGGCCTGGTCAAGGGTCAGGGTGCCCTGGACCTGCTGGGCCCCGAGAAAGGGCAAATGAGAAAAGAAGAGGAAGGCGAGCGCCCATCCCGCCCGTACCCATCGTCCTCGAATCACGATTCAACTCCTTGCCGTTGATCGAAGACTTTCACCGGGGCCGGTATCGTTGTCCCTCTCGAAACCCCTTTGGCCGACGGTGTCAGTCAAATCACGTCGTTCAGCCTTACGGCCTTGAGATGAGGAAAGTTGCAGTATCGTTTGAATTGCCTCCCCGCAGATTCTGCATACCTAGACAATCGACAATGCCATGACAATCTTTGCCGCTCTTCTGTCGATTGTCAAGAGAAAGGATTTTCGGGGCCGGTTGGGCGAAATGGGACGGTGGCGAACGGGTAGGACGGGAACGGAACTCGTGTCTCAGACGACCCCTACGTCCGAAAGAAGGAATACCGGTTTCTGGCCACCCAGGCGTAGATCCGCTCGGCCAGGGGACGCACCAGGGGTATCCGAAGGGCCCAGGCGAGCCAACGCCATCCCGGTAACACTTGGGCAAGCATCTCCATGGCCTCTACCCCCACCCAGGTCCTTCCACCCGGGCCCACGAGGTGGACGGACTCACGGAGGGCGTCAGGGGAGATCCAGGGATACTTCTTCACCACATCGGGGTCCTGGGCCGGCGTGAAGTCCAGGATGCCCTCCCGGTCCCTTTCCTCCAACCGGGACACCGATCCCCGACAGATGGGACATTCCCCATCGTAAAGGACCGTGTAGCGCCCGGACGCCTCGACTCTGTCCAAGGAAGAACCTCCTCTCCAGTCGCCTACCGACACACTTCCCTCCCGCATATGTTCCAGCATGGGAAAGGACACCATGCGCCTGAAACACGAATTGGAGGCCTATCTGGGTCCGGGTCGGATCCGGGAGGCGGTCCCCCTGGCCCCCCTTACCACGTTCAGGATCGGGGGCCCCGCCGACCTGTTCTTTGCGGCCGGCACAGCCCAGGAGCTGGTCCTGATCCTAAGCCTGGCCCGGGAGTGGGAGATCCCCACTTTTCTCCTGGGGAGAGGAGCCAACATCCTGGTCTCCGATGCCGGGTATCGGGGGTTGGTTGTCAAGAGCGACGTCGGTGGTATCGAGTTCCTGGATCACCACCGGGTCCGTGCCGGGTCCGGCGTCCAGGTATTCCCCGACCTGATCCGGGCCACCGTAGACCGTGGCCTCGGAGGACTTCACCATTTCGTAGGTATTCCCAGCACCGTCGGCGGTGCCATCTGGCAGAATCTCCATTTTCTCTCCCCCGGCCGGGATCGGACGCTCTTTATCGAGGAGTCCGTGGAATCGGCCGAGATTTTCTCAGAAGAGGGGAGAGAGGCTGAGGTTTCCCGAGAGTACTTCAGGTTCGGCTACGACTACAGCATCCTCCACGACCGGAATGACGTGGTCCTTTCTGCCACGTTCCGCCTGGAGCCGGAATCCATTCCCGTAATGAAGGAAGTCATGGAGGACAATCTCTCCTGGCGCAAAGCCCGCCACCCCGACCTCCGCCGCCTTCCCTCCGCCGGCTCCATCTTCAAAAAGGTGGAGGGCATCGGGGCCGGCCGCCTCATCGACGAGTGTGGGCTGAAGGGCCGAATCTCCGGCCGGGCCCAGATCTACGAAGGGCACGCCAACATCATCGTGAACCTGGGGGGAGCGTTGGCGAGAGACGTCCTGGAGCTCATGGAATTGGCCCAATCCACGGTCTTCGCCCAGACCGGCCACACGCTGACGCCGGAGATCACCCTCCTGGGTGAGTTCTGAGCTCGGCGGCGCCCCATTCGGGGCACCTCAGAAGGACCCGCCGCGGAAGGGCCCGCCGCCCACGGACCGGGCTACCCCACCCAGCTCCAGACGGTATACCCCAAAAAAACCAGGTGGATGATCAGAAAGATCATCAGGAACACCTTGGGAAGCCGGAGACCCTCCATCCTCAGATTCCGGATGGTGGTCCAGATCGGAATCACCAGAAGCCAGCCCAGAATGGGGAGGGATTTTGAAGCGACGAAGGGAATGGTGTCGATGAAAGGGGAAGGTTCCCTGTCCGGCGCCACGAAGCCAAGGATGATCCCTACGGTGAGGGGAAATAGCACCACCAGCTCAGGCGCTACCAGGACCGCATTGACGAAGAACCACCCCCCCTGCCGGGTTTCGATCCATGGCTCTTTCTTCACGCTTCCGGTCCCTTCTGGGTCCACCACCTCTCGATTCCGGCCTGGAAAACGGGGTCGAGGCGATTCAACCGGGCTTGTTCGTCCCGCAGCTCGAGGAACTCCTGCTGCCAGAACGGATCCATGCGAACCACCGCAGCCAGACGGAAGGAAATCTCTCGTTTCACCGAAAAAGAGGGCAGGGCCGAAGGAACGTGGGCCTGGGTTTGGAGGACATTTTTGAAGAGAGCCAGAGATCGCTTCCTTCTGGCGATCAGATCCGAAACGGCCTCTGGCGAAGGCTCGTCCGAGTACGGCCTCACCAGGGCCTCGTAGTAGAGGCTCTCGCTCTCCACCTCCCGGTGGATCTGGAACCGTTCCGAGCCCTTCACCAGAATCATGGACCGGCCGTCCGGGAGGGGCTGATGCTTTCGGACCAGGGCCACGGTACCTACCCGGCCCGACTCGTTCATGAAGGGACCGGAATCGTCGGGGTCATGATACAGAATGCCGAACCGCTTGTCGCCCTCCAATACATCGCTGACCATCTGCCGGTACCGGGGCTCGAAGATATGGAGTGGTACCAGGGTCTCCGGGAAGAGGACCATGGGAAGGGGGAAGAGCGGGAGCCTGTACGGTTCTTTCATGGGCCCTAGTACTCCTCATCGTCGATGACGATCCGCCTGAGCTCTCGCCCCATGAGGGCCCTGATCCGCAGCAGGAGAAAGATGGCCACGGCGGCCAGTCCGACAACGAGGCCCCACCATAAACCCACCGGTCCGGCCGGGGTCCGGAACCCCAGCCAGACGCTCACCGGCATACCCAGACACCAGAACCCTACCAGGTTCACGATCATGGGCGAGCTGGTGTCGCCCACCCCCCTGAGCACCCCCGAAGCCACCACCTGGAGTCCGTCGAAGACCTGAAAGATGCCGGCAATGGGAATCAGCGTCGCCGCCAGGGCCAGCACCTCGGCTTCATCTGTGTAGACCCCCGAGAAGAACTCGGGGAGAAGGCGGAAAAGGACGGCCGTCACCGTCATGAATGAGACCCCCAGGAGTAGCCCCGCCCCCGCCGCCCTCCGGGCTCCCGACGGGTCCCCCCGGCCCACCCCCTGCCCCACCAGGACCGCCGAAGCCTGGGAGATGCCCAGGGGAACCATGAAGGTCAGGGATGCCAGATTGATGGCCACCTGGTGCCCTGCCATGGCGATGGCCCCCAGCCAACCCATGAGGATGCCGATAGCCCCGAAGGCTCCGAACTCCAGGCCGAACTGGATCCCGATGGGCGCCCCCAAACGCACCATCCGCGCCAGAGGCCGAAGCTGGAAGCTCTCGGGCAGAAGGGGCTTGATGTACCCCTTCAGAAAGCGCCAGGAGAAGCCCAGGAGCCCCAGGAGCATGAGCCACCTGGAAAGGCTGGAAGCCCACCCCGATCCCACGGCACCCAGGGCCGGGAAGCCCAGGTTTCCGTAGATCAGGACCCAGTTGAAAACGTAGTTGGCGATGTTCGCCAGAATGATGGTGACCACGATGGGAGCCACGCGTCCCATGGCCTGAAGGGTCTGCCGCAGTACGACAAAGGCCAGGAATGGGAATATCCCGGGTATGGAGGCCAGGGCGTAGCCGGCCGCCACAGGTACCACTTCAGGTGGCTGGCGAAGGAGCGTGAGGAGGAAGTCCCCGGGAACCAGGGCCAGCCCCGCCGGAAGGCTCAGCACAAGGGCAAGGAGCCCGCCCCGCTGGAGAGCCCGGCTCACGGCCGGTCGATCCTGGGCTCCCACCGCCTGGGATACCACCGGGTCCAGGGACAGGAGAAGGCCCATGGGGAAGACCACGCAGGTGAAGAAGTAGAGGTTCCCCAGGGCCACCGCGGCGAGATCCCGGGCGGAGAAATGGCCCACCATGACGGTGTCCACGACCCCCATGAACATCATCCCCACCTGGACCGTGGCCACCGGGAAGGCCAAGGCCAGGGTCGCCCTAAGCTCTTTTCTGGTGGGGCGAAGCCGACGTATCCCTTTAGCGCGACCGGCCCGATTCATCCCCCACGTCCTCCCTGCCCATCCTCCGGGCCACCTTCTGGGTGAGAGGCTTTCGGCCGGCGTAGCCGTCGGCGACCTCATGCCAGGCGCAGAGCTCTTCCTCCCCCAGGCGCCAGCAGAGATAGACCCATCGCCCGTCGAGGCGGGTCGGGAAGTCCAATAAGCCGTACTCCAGTCCCCCGGACGGGAACCGGACCCCCAGGGCCAGGATCTCTTCCCGGATCAGGCGCTCGATTTCCCCGACGGCGCTTCCGATGGCTTTGCGGTGGCCCTCGAATTCCCCATGGTCCGGATTCTCGGGATCCTGCACTCCCCGGCCCCAGATCACATCCAGAATCTTGATCTGATCCGTGCGCTCACCCACCCGTTCCCTCAGGTCCTGGATGTTGGCCAGGACCTCTCGGAGGTGCGGGAGGAGGGCGTTGGCCTCCCCGACGGTGAAGTTCCTGCGTTTCATTCCCGCCGCCCCATCAGCCCCCCAGGAGAGCCTCCAACTCCGTGTGTTTCTTTGCCCGAGCCATTTCCAGCGGCGTCCGTCCGTCATCGCTCTTCGCGGTCAGAGACGCCCCCTTCTCCACTAGGAGCTTTGCCACCTCCTCCCGGCCGTGAGCCGCCGCCTGATGCAAAGGTGTCCAGCCGCCAGCCTGGGTCACGTTGGGATCGGCACCGCCCTCCAGGAGGATCCGAACCAGATCCAGAGACCGGTCTGCATCCAGATGGGCCGCGGCACTGTGGATCGGTCTGACCTTGAACTGATTGGCGGAGGAGGTGTTGGGATTCGCCCCTTCACCCAGGAGGAACCGGGCTGTCTCTACCCTCCCGAAATAGACCGAGAGCCCCAGGAGCCCAAAACCGTCCGGCGCCATGGCGTTGGCCCCCTCCGGGATCTCTCCCAACAGATCCTTGACCAGCTCGGTCTCCCCCAGAGCAGCAGCCTCGTATACGTCCGGTGTGGGTGTCCGCTCCCGGATCAGCGTGGCCAGGGCTTCGTTTCGAAAGTAGAGAGCCAGGAGAATCGGCGTTCGCCCCTCCGGGTCTCGGGTGGTCACCATGTCCGGGTCTTCACTCAGAAGGGCTCCTACACGAAACGCGTCATTGCCCATTATCGCCCGCGCGAGTTGGTTGAATCGATCTGTCACCAGTTACCGCTCCCATGAAAAAGAAGTAGAGAAGAGTTGGAATTTAGGGACGGGCACCGTTCCTTTCCACCGGGGGTACGGCGGCGCGATCCAACGCGCCTATCGTGACAGGTAGTCGACGTTTGCCTAGACTTACGGCGATTCGAGGATACCGATTGCCGAGGAAGGGGAATGTTCTACGATCAGGGATGCGTGGGGCGGATCGAAGTAGGCCCGATCCCGGATGAGGTGGCTGAGCTCCTGGCCGCCGTCCCGGGGGAATGGCTGGAGTTCGATCCCCCGTCCAGGTCCATCGTCGTCCGGCACGTCGAGCCCACGTCGGCCCGGCACCTGCCGGCCATCGCCCACGAATTGGTCCGCATCTTCTCGGAGATCCCGGCGGAATTCCATGAGAACATGCCCGGTGGAGACCTCTTCGTGCACACCGAAGACGAGCATGGCCAGCTGGTTCGAATCCGTGTCGAATCAGGTGGCGTCATCCATATCCAGTGGGCCCACCCCGACTTTCGCCAGGCCCTCCGCCGGCCTTACATGGGGGGGGGCGAACTCGCCATCGATCCCGAGGTGCAGCGCCTAGACGGAACGGTCACGCTCCGATCCCAGACCCCCGAGGCCGCGGCCGTGGCCCTGCAGGACCTTGCCGACAACTTCGAGGGCCTCTATCCCGAAGGAAATTGCGTCGCTCGGGCCACGGGCGGGGATAGCGTGGAGCTGGTAATGAAAGAGGTCAACCTCGACGCTGCCCTACTGGTGAGCGTTCTTCAGGAGGTGGCCGAGCCCCGGAGTCTCTCAGGTCAGTTCCAGGTGAGCTCTTTCGGGACCGTTCTACCGGAGCGTCGGCTCCGCTTCGTATTCGAATCAGGGAAGCTCTGGGTCCAACATCCACTTCTTTGGGGAGACTGATCCTCCAAACCAACGCTGACGTTCGCTTGTCACGAAGGAGAACACCACGTGCTTGACTACGGTTTGACAGAAGACCAGGAAGCCATTCGCGAGCTGGCGAAAACCATCGCCGACGAAGAGATCCGGCCGGTGGCGGCTGAGTACGACGTGTCAGGTGAGTTCCCCTGGCCCGTGGTGAAGAAGATGGCGGAAGTGGACCTCTTCGGAATCCTGATCCCTGAGGAATACGGCGGGTTCGGCGGAACCATGACCATGAACATGGTGCTGGTGACTGAAGAGCTCTCCAAGGCTTGCGGGGGCATCGCCCTGTCTTTCGCCGGGACCGCTCTGGGTGTCCTTCCCATCATCATCTCCGGCAGCCCGGAACTCAAAGAACGGTTCCTTCCCAGTGTCGCCAGCGGGGAGCGCCTCTGTGCATTCGCCATCACCGAACCCGGCGCTGGTTCGGACGCCGGTGGGGTTCGGACCACGGCCATCAGGGACGGGGATCATTACATCCTGAACGGTACCAAGCAGTGGATCACCAACGGCGGCGAGGCTGAGATCTACACCGTGGTGGCTCTCACCAATCCGGATAAAGGTCCCAGGGGCGCGTCGGTCATCGTGGTGGAAAAAGGCACCCCCGGCTTCACCTTCGGAAAGAAGGAAGACAAGATGGGGATCCGGGGTTCGGCTACCCGTGAGCTCCATTTCGAAGATTGCCGGGTGCCGGTGGAGAACCTGCTGGGCCGGGAGGGAACCGGGTTCATCACCGCCATGAAGACCTTCGACGCATCCCGCCCCGGGGTTGGAGCCCAAGCCCTCGGAATCGCCCAGGGCGCCCTGGATCTGGCGGTGGACTACTCCATCGAGCGTCGGCAGTTCGGCCATCCCATCTCGTCGTTCCAGGGGCTCCGCTTCATGCTCGCCGACATGGCCATGAAGGTCGAGGCGGCTCGGGCCCTCATCTACGCCACCGCCCGCCACATCGACTCCGACACCAAGCTCCGGCCCACCATGTACTCGGCCATGGCCAAGTGCTTCGCCGGTGACGTGGCCATGGAGGTCACCACCGACGCGGTCCAGGTCTTCGGTGGTTACGGGTACATGCGGGACTACCCGGTGGAGAAATACATGCGGGACGCCAAGATCACACAGATCTACGAGGGCACGAACCAGATTCAGCGCGACGAGATCGGGAAGATCCTCGTCGGGGAGCACGTGCAGGGCCGCTAGCCTTGAAGCCCCCCGGGGTCCTCAGAGACTCCGGGGGCCTCGTATCCAGGGAAACCGGGCTGCGATGGCGTTCTGGGCCCGGTAGAATCCGAGAAGGAAGAAGGATCCCGCCAGAAGCCCATTGACCAGGACCTGGCGCGGAGTATAAGGGACCCCGATCTCTCCCTGATCCCAGGTAGAAGCCCTGGATCCATCGAAGACCGCGCACCTCAGGAAACCCGGTCGAGCTCGCCCATCACACGGGCTTTGCAGTCGGCGCAAACCCCGTGAGTGATGGTGGGTAGCGGATACCGGCTGAGGATATTCAACTCCGTCAAGGCCTCTTCGAGTTCCCACCAGGTCTCTTCGGACCCTGACAGCCATTCATGCTCTTCTCCCCCCTCCGAGGCTTTCACCCGCTTGCACCAGGCGCACATTCGGACCGAGGGGCTTTCCTCAAAGGTCTCATGCGGCTCGAGGAGAAGGATCTTCGGCCTCCCCTCCTCCTCCTCCGTCCAGGAGACGAAGCGGACCGAATTGCCGGGGAGTGGCGTCACCTCCAGCATCATGTGACGTCTTAGATCGGGAGCATCGCAGCGGAAGGGAATCCGCACGACCTTCTGTCGTTCTCTCACGCGCTCCAAGAGCACTCGGAAAAGATGCTTAACTTCCACTCCGGCCATGTGCTGCCAGAGCCAGGTTCCGATCACGCTCCCTCCCAGATTGCCGCCGCCATTTTCCCTGGCGAACGCCTTCCAGGAGTCGTTCACGTGCACGATGACGTCATTGGCGTCGATTACGTATTCGAAGATCGCCGCATCCACGGCGTCACCTGCAACCATCTGCGGCGAGCCCCCTTCCTTTGCCGCTCGGGAAAGCGGTCCAGTGGGCTGGGTTTGCGACGCGAAGCTCGGGTACGGACCCGTCGCAGGGCCTCAGCCCTCCCATTCCAGTCGCAACCCTCCAGTCGCAACCCTCCAGTCGCAACCCTCCGGCCGATGACGTAGAATAGCCCGGAATCCCTATCCATCGAAAGACAAGGATATCGCTATGCCTTCCTCCTTGGCTTCATTCTCGCCCCCCCTCCCCGCCGTCAGCCTCGCCGTCGCTCGTGCCCGCGCCGTCGCCCTCACACGTGCCCTTGCCACCGCCCGTGGCCGCGCCTTCAGCCTCCCCGTCGCCCGGACCCTTGCCGTCGCCCGTATCCTTGCCGTCGCCCTCGCCCCTCTTGCGGGATCCCTGGTCGGCCTTTTCGTGTCACCCCATGGTGCTGGAGCTCAGGAGGGCCTGAAGGTCTATATCTCAGCAGACATGGAGGGCGTTGTCGGTGTGGTCACCGGCGACCACCTGGGCCCCACCGGCTTCGAATACCAGGAGGCGAGAGAATGGCTCACCGGCGAGGTGAACGCAGCCATACGGGCGGCCCGGGCGGCGGGCGCCACAGAGATCGTGGTCAGCGACTCACATGGGAACGGAGAGAACATCCTCCTTGACGAGATTCCCCGAGGGGTGAGGCTGGTTCGCTCCTGGCCCCGTCCGTTGGCAATGATGCAGGGCATCGATGAGACTTTCGACGCCGCCCTGTACATCGGCTACCACGCCAGCACCACCAACTCGAAGGGGGTCCGGGCCCACACCATGTCGTCCGGAACCCTCACCGCTGTCAAGCTGAACGGGGTACCGGTATCCGAGGCCGTTATCAATGCCGCCATAGCCGGCCACTTCGGCGTGCCCATCGTGATGATTTCGGGAGACGACGCCATCGTGGCTGAAGCCCAGGAGGCACTGGGAGACTTGGAGGGTGCCGTTCTGAAATGGAACTACGGGTTCCACTCTGCCATGACCGTCACGCCAGAGGAAGGCCAGGAGATCATCGCCGAAAAGGTTTCGGCGGCCCTTAGGCGCCTGGACGATTACCAGCCCTACCGGTTGGATGGTCCCATCCAGGTCGAGGTGAGCTTCAAGAACTACCTCGCTGCCGAGCTCCTCACCTACTTGCCCATCGTGGATAGGGTCGACAGTCACACCATATCCTTCACCGGGGCAGACATGGTGGAAGTATCCAAGTTCTTCAGCTTCATCACCAGCTATAGGCCGGACATCACGCCATGAGATACACCCCAAAGGTGGACGACTGGCGTCCGCCGGAGCTACCTCGATGGAGGTCCCGGGTCTACGACGTCATCTTCCTCCACGACACGCCGGCCGGGAAGACCTTCGACGTTGCCCTCATCGCTGCCATCGTCGTCAGCGTCGCCGTCGTCATGGTGGACTCTGTGGAGTCCGTCTCAGCCGCCAACCGGAGGGCATTCCGGGTCGCGGAGTGGATCTTCACCATCCTCTTCAGTATCGAGTATGTGCTCCGACTCCTGACGGTGAGGAAAGCGTCGAAGTATGCCCTCAGCTTCTTCGGGATCATCGACCTTCTGGCCGTTCTACCCACGTATCTAAGCCTTCTGATCCCAGGAGGGCAGTACCTGATCGTGATCCGGATCCTCCGGGTACTGAGGGTCTTCCGAGTCCTGAAGCTGGCCCAGTACGTAGGCGAAGCCAAGACTCTGGGGGCGGCACTCCGAGCCAGTCGATACAAGATCACTGTCTTCCTGTTCACGGTCCTGACAATCGTGGTCGTGGTAGGCTCCCTGATGTTCCTCATCGAAGGATCCGACGCCGGGTTCAGCAGCATACCCAGAGGTGTCTACTGGGCCATCGTCACCCTGACCACCGTGGGATACGGCGACATCCACCCCATCACCCCTGTCGGTCAATTCTTGGCGTCGCTGGTGATGATCATGGGGTACGGAATCATCGCAGTGCCCACCGGAATCGTCACCGTGGAGCTGGCTCAACAAGCCCGGCGATCGGATTCCGCCGCCACCTGTCCGGGCTGCGGCAAAGCGGGCCACGAACTGGGTGCGGAATACTGCAATGCCTGCGGAAAAAAGCTGGCCCGACGCCCTTGAGGGAAACGTAGGTTTACCCGTATTATCAACCCAGATCGAGATGCACTTTGACGATCTTTATTGAATGCGAGGATAATATGCGCTGGATTGCCATGCCTTTGGTTTTCGCCGTAGCCGTGGGGTGCGGACCATCCGAGGAAGAGATGGCCGCAGAGGCCGCCGCTGCCGCAGCAGCCGAGCAAGACAGCCTGATGGCCGTAGTGGACTCCGCCTACGACCCATCGGTGTTCGACACCCTCACCTGGCCAACCCCGACCCGTCGGGCCGAGTACGGACCCTTGGCCTACCAATCGAGCTGCGAGAAATGCCACGGGACGACGGGCCTTGGTGACGGCAGTTGGGTGGTGGACGGTCACAGCCCCCCACCGCCCTCATTCAGAGAGCCTGATTGGCCCCTGGCCGGAGACCTGGAAGGGATCAGGGCAGCCATCTTCACGGGTAACCGGGAAGGGATGCCCCACTGGGGGATCGTGGGCCTGAGCTATGGGGCCGTTGACGCAGTGGCCCAGTACATCGCCGACGGACTGCCGCAGGGCTGAGCGGCGAGGAGCTGGCTGGGCGGCGATGAGCTGGCTGAGCGGCTTTGCAACAAAGCTGAGCCGGGAGGAGCTGGCTGAGCGGAGATGAGCTGGCTGAGCGGCCTGCAACCTATCCACCAGCACACATCGAGGGTTCAGGGAGTCGACTGGCTCCCTGGACCCTTTTTCTTGATCAATCCTCCTCGGTCAACTGCACCAACAATCTGGAGTGTCGCCACCAGAGGTACCCTCCCGCCGCCAGGCCGGCCACCACGTTTGCCAGAACGATGGCACCCCAGGAAAGCAACGCTGCGGCCTCGGCCACGAGAATCCCCATCACCACCACACTGTAGATGAAACCCGCCAGGAAGATGAAGAAGACGATGAACCAGAGAGGATGGTTCTTCTCAGTCTGGAAAATCAGCCATGCAGCCCCCATACCGATCATCAGGGAAACCAGAATGTGGACCCCGTTGTAGGCGATGATCGGGGCCGGCCCAGTCACAACCTCGGCAGCACTCCTCGCCCCGAAAAACAGGGCCGATCCCAGGAGGGCCGCGGTGTGGAAGACCGTTTCCCCTCCCAAAAGATTGATGACTCCGAACAAGGCCACCACCGTCACATATCCGATAAGGCCTGCCAAGAGCCCTTCGGCTATCCATGATCGTTCAGCTGTCATGGGATCCTCCCATCATCAGTTCGGGTTTGGGTGCCCGGCGAGCCTGATCGGTCCTGGCGACCCTGGCTTCGGCGGGTACGAAAAAGATCTATGCTGAGCGCGCCGGGGTTCGCCGGGTGTCGGACACGTTCCGTGCCCAAGACCCAGGGATGGCCGCCCCTCAGGCACGGGGGTTCTTCTTTCCAGTTCTCAGTTTGTTCCTTACTTCTCTCTTCACCAGCGCCGGCAGCATGTCGTCGTAGTCCTGGAGGAAACTCTCCACCCCGACCCGGTCGATGGGAATAAGAGCCCGAAGGGCCCAGGAAAGGCCCTTCACCACCATCGGCTCCTCATCCGCCGCCAGCTTCTCACAGATCATCAGGGTTCGGGGGGAATCACCCGTTCCTCCCCGGGATTTCATGTTCAATGCCACCGTCGACACAAGAGCGGTTCGACGCCACCAGAGGTCCTTGCTCCGGGTCCAGGAAAGAACCTCTTTATCCGAGATCTTTCCCTCCCGCCATAAGGGGCCGGAGACGAACCCCGAAAATGCATCGACCGAAGCCCAGTTGTCATTCCCCTTCCCCAGCCGTTTGACATCTCTGGTCTTGAGATATCCCCGGGCGTCTTCTCGCTTTTCCAGCATTTCGAAAGCGACCTGACGCGCCTCGTGGGTACCAAGATCCCGGAGGAGATACACCAACTCGAGAACGCGTTTCGGAGGTTCAGCCTTCATTTCCTTCAATAGCTGCCGGAGCACGGTGCGCATTTTCGGCGCCGACACACCCAGAATCTCCATTGCGGTGGGAAAATAACCCTGCGTCACCCGCTGGCGTTCGGGATCCGTCAAATCACGGAGGGCTTTGTCGGCCCATTTCGCTTTCCGCGCCAGGTCATCGGCCATGGTCTGACTTCGGATTGGGTTTGGGATGGCCCAGGATGTTCGTCCATGCATCGGAGCGCTGACGGCCCATCGATTCCGCCCGTACGTCGCCACCTGGCCAGCCACCCATACTTGTCTTTGCATCGGAAGGCTGACGGCCCATCATGGCTGCCTCAGCATTCAGGAGGACTCCCCTCACCAACTCCACGAAACTCCGGAAGGTCTCTGGGTCTGCCCTGAGGCTTTCCCGAAGCCCTTCGCTGATCTCAAGCTGGCCGCCAGTTCCCGACTCTCCGCGGTTGCAGATGTTGTCCGGGTTCACACCGCCCAGGCCGTCCCTGGGGCGCTCGACCCTGATCCCCGCCTCTCGGAAGGCAGCGGTCATCCTCTTCCGGAAAGCGTCCCAGAGGCCCCCGACCATGACGAAGCTTTCCCAAGAGCTCTTCTCGCCATGGATGGCGAGCACCCACTGGGCAGAGGAGACCGCTCGTAGCGCCAGGGGCTCGTCAAACCGGTGACTCGTGAGATGCAACTTCGAGTTTCCTCGGTCCTTCAACCCCTGAAAAGCGTAGAAGGACATGTCGTTTCCCGCCACGCCCCGGGCAAGCTCCGCCGTAAAGGGTTCAATCCAACCCCCATGAGGGGCCATGATCAGAATCCGGGACCCTCGATCAACAAAATCCCGCGTCCAATCCTCCCCTTCCCTCTCATAGGACGCGAGTTCTCCGAAGCTCTGGTAGGTATCAGGCATCTCAGATCCGTGGGTATCAGCCCTCGAGCTTCACCGGCACACCCGATTGTTCGTAAGGCCATGAAGCCCGGCTCCGAGCCCCGCCAGCCACATAGCCTCAGCTGGCCCAATCCTCCGTCGATCCCCGGGCTGAATCGGCCCAGTAGCTTTACTGGCCCGATTTGCCTCGACGGCTACCCTGGGTTCGGCGGTCCATTTTGCCTCAGGGGGCCCTTTTGGCTCGGCGGTCCATTTTGCCCCCGCGGTCTACTCTGCCCCGGCGGCTCAACCAGAGCCGTCCCAGAGGGCCGCTGCGCCAAAGTCGCTGCTCGTGTCGCTGCTCTAGTGGGTCTGGCTTTTCGGCCATCAGGCGCCCAGCCACCGCAAGGCTGATGACGGAAACGCAAACCGTACCGATGCCGGCTGCGAAGAAAAAACCCGAACGCCCCTCCATCCAAAGGAGAAGAAGCACAACTCCCACAAGGAAGAGGACGCCGCCAACAATAAGTGCGCGGGACGGAAACGGACTCATATCGGGAACATAACTCGCCGAGGATAAAGAGTCAGGGAGCTTCGGATCGAGAGTTCGCGCACGGGAGGAAAGTGGAGTCAGGAACTGCTCGGAGATAATGCCGTGGCATCGAGCGTCTGAACCAGTGGCGGGGCGGGGCGCGCGATTGCAGCGGCTCCTGACACCACGAAATCAAGCGCCAGGGAAGCTCGAATCAGCGCTCAACGCGACGGAAGCTCGAATCAGCCACGGCGAGGGCCCAATCGTCCGAAGCTTCAGGTGCCCAGCTGTGTCTGACCCTTCGCCGGCAGGTTACCGCCAGCACGTTGCCGCCAGCTGACCTTGTTGCCGCCGGCCGAGTTTTCGCCGACCACCACGGTGCCGGCCCACCTCATCGCCGCTGGCTAGGACGTCACCGCGGTAACGCGCCAGGGGAGGCTTTGGCTCGGAATGGTCTCGCCGCACGCTCGAGGCGGTCCCAGCCGAGCCCGCCTCTTTCGTGGTCGCTGCTGCCTGGCCGCGCTGCTGCCCGGCTTCCCGATATCCAAGCACTGCTGCTGTTGAGGCTCGCAATGGCGCTCAATCAATCCTGCATTGAGCTGACGCCCAGCCGAGTTTTGCGCCGCGGGTGGCCGCGGTGCTGTCGGGCCAAGTTCTTGGCCAGCGCCCATTCGAGCATCGTTTCGCCCACCAGAGCACCCGATCGCCCACTTTTTTCCTTCTGAGAAACAAGGAGTTGGATTACG
>JASFVN010000335.1:0-4955 GCA_050049805.1 Gemmatimonadota bacterium | reverse complement strand
TCGTTCTCCCGGTACAGAGTGTTGAAAACGTGAAAATCCTTCCCGGCGGCGCCGAGAATCAGGATGCGTGTCCTAGACATGGGTCCAACCTCATCGGTTTGAGTGTGGCGGGAACTCCCTTCCCGATGGTACCAACGCGGGCCGCTCCGAACCGGAGTTCGGGGTGCGTCCGGTGGAACACTCTAGCAAGGGGAAGGGCTCGGGTCCAGGCGGCTTCCGCTCCCCTCTCCACCCGGAGCCCCGGAATCCATCCTCTCAACACCTGGCCGCCTTCCCGGGTCATCTGTCAAAAGGGACCGATACTCCGAAGTCCACCCTTCCCCTGGAGGCACGATGCGAAGGCACCTCGCATGCGTGGCGACGGCGGTTGCCCTGGCAGCCCCGTTCGCCCCTACGCACACCCTGACCGCCCAACCCCTGGATCCGGAGATTCTGTCGGCGTTTCGCTGGCGGGAGATCGGGCCAGCCAACATGTCCGGGCGGATCACCGACGTGGAGGGCATACCCAGCCCCTCCAAGACCTTTTTCGTAGCCACCGCCGCAGGCGGTATCTGGAAGACCACCAACAACGGCACCACGTTTCGACCTCTCTTCCAGAATGAGCGGGTCATTTCCCTGGGCGACATCGCCATCGCCCCCAGCGATACTCTCCAGATCTGGGCAGGGACGGGCGAGGAGGATTCACGGAATTCCATATCTCCAGGAGCCGGGATATACAAGTCCACCGACGGAGGCCTGACCTGGGAACTGAAGGGCCTGGAGGAGACCCAGGTCATCGGCCGTATCGTGGTCCACCCCACCAACCCGGACCGGGTGTGGGTCGCGGCCCTGGGCCATATCTGGGACTCCAACCCGGAGAGGGGCCTCTACCGCACCGATGACGGGGGCGAAACCTGGGATCTGGTGAAGTTCGTCAGTGATGAGGCGGGTTTCGTCGACGTTGCCATCCACCCGGAAAACCCCGACATCCTCTTCGCCACCTCCTGGGAAAGGGTCCGGGGCCCCTACTTCCTCCAAAGCGGAGGTCCGGGCAGCGCCCTTTGGAAGACCACCGACGGCGGCGACACCTGGACCGAGGTGGAGGGCCCAGGGTGGCCTACCGGCGAGTTCGGCCGTATCGGCATCGCCATATCCCGGAGCCACCCGGACATCATGTATGCGAATGTGGAAGCTGAAGCGTACGAGGGGGACCCCGCCCCCAATGGTCTCTACCGGAGCGAAGACGGAGGGATGAGCTGGGAGAAGATGAACAATGTCAACTCCCGCCCTTTCTACTACTCCCAGGTACGGGTCCATCCCACCAATCCCGACCGCGTGTATTGGTCCACCGTGAATGTATCCAACGACGGAGGGCAGACCGTAGGTAACGCTGCTCAGGGCATCCATGTCGACCACCACGCCATGTGGATGGATCCCAACGATCCAGAGCGCATGGTGGTGGGAAATGACGGAGGGATCGGCGTCACCTTCGATCAGGGCGGGAACTACATCTTCCCCAACGTCATGGCGATCGGGCAGTTCTATGAAGTCAGCTATGGGATGGAGGTCCCCTACACCGTATGCGGAGGGCTTCAGGACAATGGTTCCTGGTGTGGGCCCAGCCGGCGCCAATCCGGGCCCATCACCAACTACATGTGGGCCACCGTAAGCGGGGGTGACGGGTTCTTCACCCTCCAGGACCCGGATCGTCCGGAGGTTGTCTATTCCGAGTCCCAGGGCGGGAGCATGGGACGTCGCAACACCCTCACCGGTGAGAGCATGAGCTTCGAGAAACCCGGTGGGGGACGTGGCGGAGAAGCCACCGGTGACGAGGGTTGGAGGTGGAACTGGAACACTCCCATGGTCATGTCGCCCCACGACCCATCGGTGATCTACGTGGCCGGTAACCGGGTGGTGAAGTACACGAACCGGGGAGAGGAGTACGAGGTCATCTCGCCCGACCTCACCTACGCCGACGAAGAAAAGATCCTCGTCAGCACCGAGACCACCGGGGGCATTACTCCGGACGTCACCGGTGCAGAGACCTTCGCGACCATCGTGGCTCTGGCCGAGTCACCTCTTCAGGCCGGGATTCTGTACGCGGGAACCGACGACGGCCGCACGTGGATGACGGAGAACGATGGCGCCGACTGGCAGGAACTCACCGAACGCTTCCCCGGCGTTCCGGAGGGAACCTGGGTCCGGCGGATCGAGCCTTCCAGCCACGACCTGAACACCTTCTTCGTGGCCTTCGATGGGCACCGGACGAACGACTTCACGCCCTACGTATACATGACCACCGACGGGGGCGAGAGCTTCCGGTCCATAGCAAGCAATCTGCCCACCGGCAAGCCTGACTTCGTTCACGTGATCCGGCAGGACCTGGTCAATCCCAATCTCCTCTTCGTAGGAACGGACGTGGGCGCTTACGTGTCCACGGACATGGGCGATCACTGGCAGAGGTTCATGGAAGGGCTCCCCACGGTCCCGGTCCACGATCTCAAGATCCACCCCCGGGATCGTGAGCTCATCGCGGCTACTCACGGCCGTTCCATCTGGATCGTGGATATCGCTCCGCTCCAGGAGCTGACCACGCAGGTCGCCTCAGCCGACGTTCACCTCTTCCAGCCCAAACCCGGGCTTCAGTTTGGGAACCCGCCCATCGGGGGAGAGGACACCGGACATCAGTTCTTCGAGGCCCCGGCCGCTCCCTACGGAGCAGAAATCGCCTATTGGATCGGAGCCGATGCGGATCTCCCGGCCCCAGAAGGCCCGGCCAGGGCCCAGGGCCAGGGGGTATCGGGTCGACCTGGGGCAGCAGGGGCGAGGCGGCCAGGGGCCGCAGCCGTGGCCGGGGGAGCTCCCCAGGCCAGGGGCCCACAGGTTCAGATCGAGATCCTGGACGCCGAGGGCGACCTCGTGCATTCAGGTACCTCTCCGGCCACACCGGGAATTCACCGGTACAGGTGGAACTTCCGGGGCCAGGCTCCTGAAGCCGAGCCACAACCGAAGACGGAGGAAGAGATCCAGGACAGCCTCAGGGCCGTGGAGAGGCTGAACGAGCTGGTCGACTCTCTCGTGGAGGCCGGCAGTGACCGCGAACCCCTGGAGCAGTTCAGGGACATGATCCTCACCGGTAACCGTGCAAGGATGTTCGGCGGCGGCGCCCCGGGGGGAGCCCAGAGAGACCCGGACGCCTGGATGGAGAGGCCTGGGGAGAATTTCGCCCAGGGAAGAGGGGGCGGTTTCAGCTACACCCCGGAGATGAGGTTGATCATGCAGGCTTCTCGGGCCATCTCCGGAGGCCGGGGAATGTTCGGCGGCGGAGGGCGGGGTCAGGCTCCGCTGGCCGAGGCCGGTGACTATACGGTGGTCCTCAAAGCCGGGGACCGGGAGTTCCGCCAGACCCTCACGGTCATCAAGGGATCCGACGCAGGAGGTTGACGGAAAGCCGTTCCTGGCGGGACCGAGGCCGAAACGTCAGGACTTCGTCGAAGGCCCTGGTTTTTCTCGCCTCGGGGAGTGATGTTCGGGGTGCCCCTTCGGGGGCACCCCAACCAGGAGGGTGGATGATCGGACAATACCTCAGAACGGCTCCAAGGCGTTGTCGAAACCTGGCTCTCGGGCTCACTCTTTTTGTCCTCGCTGCATTCACGGTCCCACTTCGCTCCGCCGAGGGCCAATCCACAATCCCTCGAGATCAATTCCACATTTCTGTAACCCTGGGCGGCCACTTCCTGATCGGGGTCGGCTATACCCGGTGGATCGAAGAGCATCACGCCCTGGAGTTCACGGCGTTCCCCTTTGCCCATCCCAAGGAAGGCTTCCCCTTCGGACTCAGGGCCGGATACGCCTGGGTTCCATCCGACGAGGTATGGCGCGCCAAGCTCGGGGGTGGCGTAACCGTCCTGATTCGGCCCGGAAGTCCCCGTGGGAGCCGGTTCACGCCCACTCTCGATTTGACGCCGGGCATACGGTACGATGCCGACCACGAGCGGAGTTTTCGAGCCGACGCCTGGCTCTCCTATTTTGTGCGGGAAAAGGTGTTTGCCCCCACCGGCATCGAGTTTTTCTACTGCTGGCCCAAATAAGGGGCCCATTCCGCCCCTTGATCCGGACGTGAACCAGGCCGACGAAGCGGGATTCCAGATTCCGTGGGCAGGTCCGTCTCCATCCCATTAGATTCCATGGGTTTTCTTACGCTCGGGCTGTTGCCCGGGAGTTCCGTCAAAACACGGAGCCGGGTTCGTCGAGGATGAATCGTCAGCTGACTGCCATCATGTTCTCCGACATGGTGGGTTACACGGCCCTCATGCAGGAGGACGAGAGTCGAGCCAGGGCCCACCTGGATCGAGCCCGAGGTGTGTGGGTCCGTCGAGTGCAGGAGCATTCCGGTCAGATCCTTCAATACTACGGAGATGGGGCTCTCAGCACCTTCCCCAGCGCCATCGAAGCGGTGGGGGCGGCTATCGATATTCAGACCGACCTGAAGGGCCCCCCTGAGATTCCGGTCCGCATCGGCCTACACACCGGGGACATCATTCACGACGAAGAGGGTGTGTTCGGCGACGGCGTGAATCTGGCCGCCCGGGTCCAGGGTCTGTCGGTTGCAGGGGGAGTGCTGATTTCGGAAAAGGTCTACGACGAGGTGAAGAACCAGCCCGGGATCGAGACTCGTTCCATGGGGTCCTTCGCCCTCAAGAACGTGAAGCGGCCCATAGAGATCTGGGCCATCACCAACTCCGGCCTGGCCGTTCCTGAGCCGGGCAAAATGGGATCCCGCCCTTCGCAGTGCAGAAACAGCGTGGCTGTCCTGCCCTTTCTGAACATGTCCTCGGATCCGGAGAACGAGTTCTTCAGCGATGGAATCACGGAAGAGCTGATCAACGCCCTGACTCGGATCAACGGACTTCAGGTGACCGCCCGAACCTCATCCTTCGCCTTCAAGGGGAAAAGCCAGGACGTCCGAGCCATCG
>JASFVN010000074.1:0-15893 GCA_050049805.1 Gemmatimonadota bacterium | reverse complement strand
ACCTTCGGGCCATGCCCGAGCCGATTCTGGACCTCCCCGAGGATTTCGAAGCCTATCCACCGGAGGTGTCGGAGAGCGTTCAGCGATCCGGCCCCGGCCTGTCCGGGAGAAAAAGCTGGGAGTACGTCCTCATCCCCAGAGCCCCCGGAAACCGGTCCATTCCCGCCATCACCGCAGGCTATTTCGATACCAGGGAAGACGCCTATCGGTTGGCTTCCTCCCAGCCCCTTCAACTCCTGGTTACGGGGGAGATACAAGAAGGACCCTCGGGGATGATCCGGGGGGGAGTCGCCTCCTTGAGGGAAGACATCCGCTTCATCCACCTGGGGCCGACACGTCTCACGCCGGCGAACCAATCACCCTTCGGAGGACCGACCTTTTGGGCCGTTCTTCTCCTCCCCATGATCGCCGTCGCGAGCGCAGCCGGTCTTCGCCTCCACCAGAATCGCCTGGAAGGTGACCCGGCCTATGCGAGGCGGCGTCGGGCCGGTCGACTCGCCCACGCCCGGCTATCCGAGGCCAGGCGAATGGCTACAGGGAAAGACCCAAGAGCCTTCTATGCAGAAGTTGCCCGAGCCCTGAGGGGGTTCGTGGCGGATCAGCTGGATCTGGCCGAAGCCGGAATGCAGCTCCGGGATCTCAAGAAGGGCTTGAGTGATGCCGGGACTTCCGAGGAGAAGATCCAGGAGGTCCTGGAGTGCCTGGAGCATTGTGACCTCCAGCGTTTCGCCCCGCCGACGGATGATACCGCAGAGGAGACCCGTTTCCTCGAGAGAGTATCGAAGGTCATGACAGAGTTGAATCGGGAGATGAGAAGATGAGGCGGCGCTCCTCGGGGCTCCCGGTTTGGGCGTTCTTGGTCGCGGCCATCCCAATCCTTTCGGGAGGAGTCCTGGGCCTTGGGGGGAATCCGGCGGCGGCTCAGGAGAGGGCAGAGGCGGCCGAAAGTTGGACAGCCCTGATGGAAGTCGGAAACACCCGCTACCAGGAAAACGACTTCTCCGGCGCCCTGGAAGCTTACCAGGAAATCGTGGACGCCGGATTGGAGAGCAAGGACCTCTACTACAACCTGGGAAACGTCCATTTCAAGCTTGGGGCTCTGGGCAGCTCCATCCTCAACTACGAGCGAGCCCTTCGCCTGGCTCCAGGAGATCCGGACGTTCGGGCAAACCTGGAGCTGGTGCGTTCCCTGACCGCCGACGAGATCGAACCCCTCCCACGGTTCTGGATCCTGTCCGTGGCGTCATGGTGGACCGATCTACTTCCCCGGAGGGTGCTGATCCTCATCGTGATCCTGTCCTACGTACTGGCTGCATCGGGGCTGTGCGCCCGCATTCTATCGAGGCGGGCCGCCCCAGCCAGAATCGGAACATGGTTCCTGGCTGGAGGAAGTGTAGGCCTGCTACTCTTCGGCACCACGCTTCTGGGAAAGGAGCGTGTTCTCGGGAGAACCGATTGGGGAATCGTAATGGCAGAGGAGATTCCCGTTCGGTCGGCCCCCGCTGCCGAAGACGATTTCACCCTGTTTCGGGTCCATGAAGGAACGAAAGTCAGACTGGATCAGCAGACCGACCTCTGGTCCGAGATCGTGCTGGAGGATGGTAGGGTCGGCTGGGTCCCCTCCGAGGTTCTGGAGATCATCTGATAAAGACCCAGACCGGAAAGCGTGAAGGAATGCCGGCCCCTCTCCCTTATCTCTCCCCCCTCAACGCTTCCTCGAGCTCTTCCTCCACCCAAGGGTCTTCCTCTATGTGAAGGCGAAAGAGGAGGGCCTCGGCCACCTCGAACCCCCCATCCCCAGGGATGCCCACCTTCTCCAGGATTCGTCCCAGAGCCCACGCGGCATGGCCCCTGACCAGGGGCTCGGGATCGTCCAGAGCCTCAGTCAACACGGGCACCGCGTCCTGTGATCCCCAATTTCCCAGGGCCACGGCCACGTTCCGGAGAAACCCCCGGCGCTTGGCCCTCTTGACTGGGCTCCCGCTGAAACGGGCGCGGAACTCCTCATCCGAAAGGCCCATGAGGTCCATGAGAGCAGGCCCATCGGTGTCCCGTCGGCTCCGGTAGCCTGGTTCTGAAGCGACCTCGGCGAACCGCCGGTTCCAAGGACACACCTCCTGGCAGATATCACAACCGAAGATTCGGTTCCCCATGGCGGACCTGAAATCCCGGGGAATGGGTCCCTTCAGTTCGATGGTGAGGTAGGAGATACACCGCCGAGCATCCATGACCGGTGCCCCATCTTCATCCCGTCCCAAGAGGGCTCCGGTGGGACATGCCTCGATGCAGGCTCGACAGGACCCGCAGCGGTCTACGCTGAAAGGAGGGTCGGCCGGGAGAGGTAAATTGGTGAGGAGCACACCCAGGAAGAAGTAGGAGCCTCTCCTGGGGTGAAGTAGCATCGTGTTTTTTCCAAACCAGCCCAAGCCTGCTCGGACGCCGAGTTCACGTTCCAGGATGGGCCCGGTGTCCACATAGGGAAAGCCCCGGACCTCGCCGCCGAGTCTCCTTTTCCTGGCCTCCGTCCGTAGCCACCGAAGAAGATCCTGGAGCCGATTCTTCACCAGATCGTGGTAGTCTTCGCCCCGGGCGTAGCGGGCTACGACGCCCCTGGCAGGATCCGCGGGAATTCCCGGGGAGTCGGGCTGGAAATATGCCTGGGATACTACAATCACCGCTCGAACGTCTTCCATTGTCAGTCGAAGATCCCCCCGGCGGATCACCGAGTCGGGACGTTCGAGATAGGCCATATCGCCGTGGTACCCCAGCTTGATCCACCTACGATAGAATTCGAGCTGCTCCGAGCCTTTGGGCACACAGACGCCCAGGTCCTGAAATCCCAGTCGGCAGGCCTCGGACCGCAGATCCTTTGCCAAGCTCATGAGGGGCATGTCCACGGCTATGGCTCCATCCCCGTACAATTCCTTGTTTCCGGCGCCTCAGTACGATGGCGCTGGTGCATCCTGTAGTCCCTTCCTTTCCAGCGAATCCTCCTCCCTCTTCGCCAACTCTTCACGAAGATGTAAAGGCCGATCGAGGCGCCCAGAGGATATAGGAATCCAACAAGTGGATTCGATCGCATCAGGGCAGAAACACCACTCCATATCACTATGCTCAACCCGGTGGCCAGGCAGCTCCAGAGGAGCCAGGGTCCGAAAACGCCGGAACACACCGTCAAGGCCAGCGCAACCGGGGGAAAGAGCCAGAGGAGCACCCCCGAGAAAAAGGAGAGGGGAAGGATGATGGGCCGGAGCCAGGAGGCGGTGGTCTGGAGGGCTGCCGTAGACACGTTCTTCGACCATCCCTCCACCAACCCCGCCAATGACCGATACATCCGTGTCTGGAGCCCCTGTGACTCCCGCATCATCATCCCCCATCCTCCACGGACCATGAGCTGGGCGAAGCGGAGGTCCTCCACCACTTCTTGCGCGACCGCATGGTGTCCTCCGGAAGCCTCATAGGCCTCTCTGGCAAAGAGCAGGTACTGCCCGTTGGCGATGGCGTGCCTCCACTGACGGGGTTCCTTGGGTTCTCCCGCACGGGGGTAGCGGGCTGCCAACAGCATGAAAAACTGGGGCTGTACGATCCTCTCCCAGAAGGACGCCATGATCTGTCGGCCGATAAGGGTGTAGAGGTCTGCCTCGTCGACCATCAGCCCCCCCACCGCCTGCCGCAGAAGCCCGGGATCATGGTGGGTGTCGGCATCCGTAAAGAGGAGGACGTCGCCCTGAGCCACCTTGGCTCCCTGAAAACAGGCCCAGGGTTTTCCGAACCAGCCGGCGGGGGGTGGATCTCCTTCCAGGAGCTGAAGGCGCCGGGCATTCCCTGGAGTCAGGCCGCGAACGATGTCCGCGGTTCGGTCCCGACTTTCGTCATCGACGACGAGAACCTCGAAGTGCGGATAGGAGGAGGCACATAGGGACCTGACACATCTCTCGATGTTCGCCTCCTCGTCTCTAGCGGGCACGATGACGCTCACGAAGGGAAGCCCATCCTTCGGAATGTGGGACGAGTCGGGGATGCCTCCGGGGCTTCGAAAGAAGAGGACCAGGTATAGCAACACGAGGACCCAAGGCAGTGTGAGTAGAAAAAGGGTCACCCAGTTCCTCCTCCCTCTCCGTTCAGGGAGCCTTCAATCGACCGAGACGCTCGATCCCGCCATCTAACGCCAAAGCTATGGGCACCAGGGGGGCCTGGCGCCAGCCCGACGTTCACCCCTACCCTAATGTGGTACAGCGGAAATCATGCTGCGGGTCGGCTGCCACGGCCCACCCCATTGCCGTGACAGGCTCCTGGGCCGAACCGAAACCGCAACCCTCGTGGAAGCATTGTCATGTCGCTTTCTCCTGACGAAGCCCGGACCGAGTTTCCGATTCTCAAAACCCACACTTACCTGAACTCCTGCTCCCTCGGCGCCCTTTCCCACCGGGCAGATGCTTACCTCGACGATTTTCGGCAGCGCTGGCATTCCATGGGAGCTTCCGCATGGTATGAACACTGGATGGGCCATTTGGCTCTCCTCCGCTCGAAGGTCGAGGCATTCCTGGGAGGGGATGAAGGATCGGTCGCTCTCGTGCCCTCCACTTCCGCGGCTCTTTCCTCCGTGGCTGAGAGCGTCTACAAAGCCATGGCAGGAGGCCGAAACCGAGTGGTTTGCTCCGAGTTGGATTTTCCAACGCTCGGGTATCAGTGGGCCGTCAAGCCCGACATTGAGATGGTGATCCTGCCTTCACCTGACGGGGTCAGAATGGACCCTGAGCAGTTCGTTGAAGCCGTCGACGAGCGGACTCTGTTCCTGGCCACCAGCCATGCCTTCTTCACTACCGGTTTCGTTCAGGATATCCAGCAGCTGGCCGGGATCGCCCACGAGGCTGGCGCCTACTGTTTCATCGACGGATACCATGGGGCGGGCCAGGTTGTCTTCTCTGTCGCTGATTCCGAAGTGGACTTCTATACCACAGGGCCCTTGAAGTGGCTATGCGGTGGGCCCGGCCTCGCCTACCTGTACGTACGGCCCGATTCCATCAAGACCCTCGATCCCCGGATCGTTGGATGGTTCGGGGCCAAGAACGCCTTCGAGTTCAACATCAGGGAGTTCACACCCCATGAGGACGCCAAGCAGTTCGAGATGGGGACCCCGGCTCTCCCAACCGTACACACGGCAATCGGTGGGCAGGAAATCATCGATGAGGTAGGCATCGAGGCCATCGCCGCCAAGAATCGAAAGCTCACGGATTTTCTGGTGGCAGGCTGTGCCGATGCTGGCTTCTCTCTCACCGCCTCGGCTGATCCCGAACGGCGCTCGGCCATCGTCATGATCCAGCATCAGGACCCTGCGGGTGCGGTTGCTCACCTAGCCGGGCTCGGAATCATCGTGGATCATCGGCCTGGCCACGTGAGGGTGAGCCCCCACTTCTACAACACCGAGGAAGAGATCGCTTTTCTCCTCGGGGCGTTGAAAAGCTTCCCTGGCTGATTTCCCCTGGCCTATCTTGTGATAGGCGGGCCCAGGCCGGTGGGCCCGGAGACGCCGGGCTCGGTCCCGGCGGGCCTGGATCCTTGACAATTCCGACGTGAAAGAGGGCCGATGAACAAGCTCACTGCCTACTTCCTCCTTCTCACCCTCACTTTTCCCTCCACCCTCAGCGCCCAGGAGCTCGCCCTGGGAGCGCGGGTCGGTACGCTGGGTATCGGCGCGGAGGCCGCCCTGGGTCTCTCGGAGAACTTTGCCATCAGAGGCGGACTCGGATCCTTCTTCTACGAATACGACGACGAATACGACGACGTCGAGTACACCATCTCTCCTCCTTCCATGACGGGCACTCTGGGGATCGACTTCTACCCTTCGGGCGGATCCTTTCGCCTCATGGCGGGCCTCATGTTCAGGAACGGAGACTTCGAGGCGGAGTCCGGGGATTTGGCATCGGCCGGCTCAGTGGAGATTGGGGATAACGAATACGACGAAGCGGGCTTCCTGAAGGGAGTCGTGGCAACCAACTCGACAGCCCCCTTCGTGGGTCTGGGGTTTGGGAACCATACCCAGGGAGGATTCGGTTTCTTCATCGATTTTGGTGTGGCATTCGTGGGCGAGGCCGACGTGTCCATAACCGCCTCGGGCCCCATTGCCAGCGCACCGGGTATTCAGGCTGATCTCGACCGGGAGGCTCAAAACATCCAGGACGACGCCGCATCCTACCTCAAATACTGGCCCATTTTGAACCTGGGGTTGAAGATCCCCTTCAAGTAGGAGGGTCGTTCGCCCGGCTCATTTCCTCCTGTGCTCGGCCCAAGAAAACACCGATCCACATCCACACCGCCATGATGGGCACGGAGATGAGGGCAATAGAGGCCACCCCAAGGCCGAGGAGGCCCAGGCCGGCATACACCCACCCGTTGACCAGATCCCCGCCCCGGTACACGGCGGCGTCGATGAAAGCTTTGGACTTATAACGCTCCTCTCTCCCGACAACCGTGTAAAGTACCTCCCGGGCCGGTCGTGCCACCGCGTACCGCCCACTGCGGTAGAGGACCTGAACGATCCTCAGGACCTCGATGTTGGGGAACGCCCGGAGCCCCAGGAAACCCAGAGCCGCAATCCCCGGGAGGATCGCCAGGGTCACCCCGATCCCGAACCAGCCGATGATGTGAGCGGCCAGGAAGGCCTGAGCGAAGACCGTGAGGATGTTGGTGTACATGTCGATGGACCCCAGGAACTCCCGGCGGATCCCCCGATCGGTGAATGCCTCCCCCACCAGGTCGGCTTGCTGGAAATACAGGACGGTCGAGGCGAAGGTCATGATGAAGATGTAGAGGGCGATCTTCCGGAGGTACGGCGACCGAAAGACCAGACCGACGCCCGACCAAGCCGTACCCGGGATCTTTTTCTTTCCCTCGACTCGGAGTGTCTCTTGCCCCTCCCCCGCCTTTCGGTGCAGGTACCAGGCAATCCAGGCGGCAATCTCCAAGGGCACCACCGCGATCAAGAGAAGGACGAACACCGGGACCAGGGATGCAATCTTGGTGATCAAGAACGAACCCAGAATCCCGCCCAGGGATGACCCCATGGCAATGACCCCGAAGACCCTCTTCCCCTGGTGGTCTCTGAAGAGGTCCACGACGAAGCCCCAGAATACCGCCACTACAAAGAGAGCGAAGACACTGGCCCAGATGTAGAAAACCCGATCGATCCACGGCCGGGCCTCCAGGGGAAGCATCTCCAATGCCAAGTAGAAGAGAATAAGGTTCGCCCCGAAAAAACGGTTGGCCCAGGGAATAAAGACGCCCCTGGAATACTTCGACACGAAGTGGGAGTAGAGGGGAACGGCCACCAGCATGACCAGGAAAACGAAAGTCCAGAGGATCTGCAGGTTCCCTCGGTCTTCCACGCTGATCTCATCCCGAACCGCCCGAAGGATGTAGTAGCTGAAAAGAATACAGAAGCCGTAGGCAGTGGCCAGGAGTACGGGCCCCCACTCCTCTCTTTTGATGGGGATGGTCCTCTTCAGCATCCTGGGCTCTCCTTCTTCCTGGCCCACCTGAAGCTGTCCCTGGCCCGGTACTTCTCCAGGACCCGCACGAGGGCTTGATCGAGGTCGATTCTCTGCTCGTTTGCGATGACGAGGAGAACGAAGAGCACGTCGGCCAGCTCCATGGCCAAATCCTCGTCCGGCTCTTCGGGTTTCTTGGGTTTGGATCCGTAGAGGTGATTCAGCTCCCTGGCCAACTCACCCACTTCCTCCATGAGGCGGGCGAGGTTGTCCATGGGAGGCCAATAACCCTCCTCGAACTGAGAGATCCAGGCATCGACCTGAGCCTGAGCTTCCTTCAGGTCCATCTTCGCTCCTATTGGGAGGCCAATACTGTGCCGGGGCAAGCCGCCTATGGCTCCAGCACGATCTTCCCGAAGACCTCGCCGGCCTCCAGCATCTCGTGGGCCTTCCTGGCGTCGCTCAAGGGCAGCACGGTGTGGATCACAGGATCCACCTTTCCCTGGAAGACAAGGTTCATGGCATTTCGGTAATCGGCGGGGCTACCCATGGTGGATCCGAGTATGGATAGCTGTCTCCAGAACACCAGACGGATCTCGGTGTTTCCTGCCGCCCCCGTCGTGGCTCCGAAAGTCACCAGTCGCCCTCCTACCGCCAAGGCCCGAAGGCAGGAGGGCCATACGGCTTCCCCGACCGAATCCATCACAAGGTCTACTCCCCTTTTCCCTGTGTCTTTGAACACCAGTCTTCCCCAGTCCACCTCATTCCGATCGTAGACTTTGTGGGCTCCGAGTTCCATGGCTCTCGCCACGTTCTCTCCCCCGCTGGTGACCGCGTAGACCTCGGCCCCGGCCAGCCTGGCCATCTGGATAGCGATAGAGGACACGCCACCGGAAGCACCAGTGATCAGGACTCTCTCACCGGTCCGCAGGGCGCCACGGACCATCAGCGCTCGCCAGGCAGTGACCCCCACCAGGCTTGCGGCTGCAGCGGCCCGGAACGGCACCTCAACTGGAATTTCCACGAGGTTCGCAGCGGGGGCGACACAATACTCGGCAAATCCGCCTTGAGTGTGCTCGCCGATCAGGCGCATCTCCCGAGTGGGGAGATTCGGTCCAGACGGCACCTGGTCATACCAGGCATAATCCAGGGAAGGATCCACCACGACCCTCGTGCCTGGCATGACTCCGGCCACACCGGGACCCAGGGCATCTACAAAGCCGGCGATATCCGAGCCACCGATGTGCGGCATGGTAATCTCGATGGGTAACCCGCGGCGGACCCACAGATCCAGGTGGTTCATGGCTGCCGCCTTCACCTCGATTCGGACCTCGCCCGGCCCGGGGTCAGGGGCAGGAAGGTCATCTATGCGCACAACTTCCGGGCCTCCGAAGTCGGAGAAGACTGCTGCTTTCATGGTTCTCTCCAGGGTGATTCGCTCGGGTGTCCGAAGCATGGGGCGGCGCTACAGTACCGGGGTGAAGCAGGCATGACAACCTGGCCGGGGTCCCCGGCAGGAACGAAGTCCCGGAGATCTGTCCTTTGGGCAACCCCTCATCTACCTTGTTGCCGTCATGGTGTAGACCAGGAAACCACCGGCCCGAGATGACCGATACCCCTGAACGCAATTCTGCGGAGCGCCCTCCCCCGGAAAACGAGCCTCTGGCTGACGGGACACTCGGGGGATATCTGGCTTTCCACGATCGTCCCCCCGGGTTCCAGGGGATCGACGGCCAACCCTACACCGTGTCTCTGGAGGTGGAAAAGACGCCGAACCTCCTGGCGCCCTTCTCGGGCTACCTTGTCTTCCCTCGCTGGGCCGACACGGGCGTCGGAATCGTTGGACACCTGGAAACTTCCCTCCTCTGTGACGGCAATACCAGAGAGGACGTGTTGGCCCAACTCGAAGCCCTGACCCTCCTGGAGGTCAACGCCCTGCTGACCCAGGCCATACACCGCCGGGATGAAGAGACCGAATGATGCTGAGAAAAGCCCTGATCTTCCTGAGTGAGTCCAACGGCGCAAAGGCCGTCGTCACCAAGACCCCTCTGCGCCGCATGAGCGCCCGTTTCGTACCTGGCGAGAAGGTGGCCGACTTCCTCCGGGCCGCCGGAGAGGCCAACGCCATGGAGCTTTCCGTGACGGGAAACTACCTGGGAGAGGCTGAACACGACGAGCGGACGGCCAAGGATGCCGTCGCCGCGTACCTGAAGATCCTGGACGGGCTCGTCGAGCAGGACCTGGAGGGCAACATCTCCGTCAAACCGACCCAGGTCGGACTCGAGATCGGGAAAGAATTCTTCAAGGAGAACCTGCGGCTGATCATGGACCGTGCGAAAGAGCACAACATCTTCATCCGATGGGACATGGAGTCGTCGGACTGGACCCAGGCCACACTGGACGCGTTCGAGGACCTTTGGGCTGAAGGATACCGGAACATGGGTACGGTCCTTCAGTCCTACCTGCGGCGAACCATGGACGACGCGGTCCGGATGAACGAGCTGGGGGTCCGGGTTCGTCTCTGCAAAGGTGCTTACGCCGAACCGCCGGAGGTGGCTTTCCAGGAAAAAGCCGAGGTCGACAAGAACTTTGTGGATGTATCCAAAGCCCTCCTGACCGATGGCAACTACCCGGCTCTCGCCACTCACGACGAAGTGATTATCGACACGCTCATAGATTTCGTGGAAGGAAAGGGAATCGGGCCGGAGCAATTCGAGTTCCAGATGCTTCACGGGGTTCGGAGGGACCTTCAGCAGGAACTTCGGAGGAAAGGGTACAACGTCCGGGTCTACGTTCCCTTCGGAGAATCCTGGTACCCCTACCTCATGAGGCGCTTGGCCGAGCGTCCAGCGAACATGCTCTTCTTCGCCGGCAGCGTGATCAGGGAGTCTCCCCTGGGCTTCCTGTGGCCGAAGGGAAAAAAGGGCGACGACGGGAAAAAGTGAGCAGCCGGGAGTACCTGAGGGTCACCGAGATCTTTCATTCCATTCAGGGGGAGTCCACCTGGGCGGGCCTCCCTTGCACCTTCGTTCGCCTCACCGGGTGTCCCCTCCGCTGCGTCTGGTGCGATACCGAGTACTCCTTTCATGGCGGCGAAAAGCTCCCTCTCCCGGCCATCCTCCAGAGGATCGAGGAGATCGGGTGTGAGCTGGTGGAAATCACCGGGGGGGAACCGCTGATCCAAAGCAACGCCTTCCTGCTCGCTGAGAAACTCCTGGACCGAGGTTACACCGTCCTCGTCGAAACCTCGGGGGCTGTGGATGTGGGCCCGCTGGATTCCCGGGTCCACAAGATCATGGACCTCAAATGCCCCGGCTCGGGAGAGATGGACGCAAACCTCTGGGCCAACCTGGGCCACCTCACAGGGAACGACGAGCTGAAATTTGTGCTGGCCCATCGTGCGGACTTCGATTGGGCCTGCGAGGTCATCAGACAGCAGGAGCTCCACGACGCCGTACGAGAAGGTAGACTCAGGGCCCTTCTCTTTTCCCCGGTGTGGGGAGAGCTCGACCTGAACACACTCTCCGAGTGGGTCCTCGCCATCAATCTTCCGGTCCGCGTCCAGGTGCAGCTCCACAAGCTGATCTGGGATCCCCGAACGAGGGGTGTCTAGGGTGATTAGACGCCACCGGACCCCGACCCCCATGCCAGGCCCAACCGTTTTCCGCCCCCCGGCATCTAACATCCCGACGGCAGAGAGGCACTTCGTTCCACCCGACCGGAGCCCACCCATGAGAACACCTCCCAAGCCCCCGTTGGTTGTCCTTGTCCTGATCGGGCTCCTCTCCATGGGATGTTCCGCCGGCGGCTCGGGCTCCGACTCTTCGGATTGGGTAGCCGCCTACGACACCATTGGCGACACCGTCGTAGTACACACCCTCTCCGGAAGCATGTGGCGGGATACGGCTCGGTTGATCCCGGAGATTTCCATTGGGATGTTCGACGGCCCGGAGGAGTACATCTTCGGAAACGTGGTCTCCATGGCCATGGCTCTCGACGGAACCATCTACATCATGGACCGGCAGGTTCCGGCCCTCCGCGTATACAACGCAGACGGAACCTACCGGACCACCTTCGGGCGGAAGGGCGAGGGGCCCGGGGAATACCTGGAACCTGACGGAGGCCTGAACGTCCTTTCCGATGGACGGATCGTTCTCCGGGACCCGTCCAACGCCAGGATCCAGGTCTACTCGCCGGAAGGGGAAGCCCTGGACACGTGGCGGATCCGGGGCGGCTTCAACACCTCTCGCCGGATGATCGTCGACCAGGAAGACCGCTCCCATGCCCTCGTTCTCCTGGACCCCGATGCCAGCGTCCTGGACTGGGAGATGGGCTTGGTCCGGATCCATCCCGACGGAACCCCGGGAGACACCCTCAGAGTTCCCGACACTCCCTGGGAGGAGCCCACAATCGTCGCCAGCAGGGAAGACGAGGACGGAAACATCTCCAACATGAGCGTGAACCTGATTCCCTTCGGGCCCCAAGAGCACGCCACGCTGAGCCCGAAGGGCTACTTCATCCACACCATCACGACCGATTATTCCCTGACTTTGCTTCGTGAGGACGCTCCTCCACTGCGGATCCGGAAGGAGTACTCACCGGTTCCCGTGACCGGCGGAGAGCGGGCGGAGGAGGAGGCCCGGGAAATCAGGAACATGCGTGGAACCGACCCGAACTGGCGGTGGACTGGCGAGCCCATTCCGGAAGTGAAACCTCCCTTCCGCACTTTCTTCCCTGGAGACGACGGTACGATCTGGGTCATGGTCCACCAGCCGGCGAGAAAGGTGGAAGACCCCTTTTACGACGCGACGGATCCTGACGCCGTCCCGGACGAATGGAGAGAGCCCATCCTCTTCGACGTTTTTGAGGAAGACGGCACCTATCTGGGAGCGGTCCGGGCGCCCGACGGTTTCGGGAGGAATCCCCACCCCATATTCACACGAGACTGGGTGTTGGCGGTGGTGAGAGATGAACTGGACGTCCAAAAGGTGGTGAGGTTCAAGGTGGATCTTCCGGGGGCTCGCTGACCCAGGGTGTCAGGAGCCGAATGGCGAACCTCCCGGGCCAGTTGGGGTAGGGGGTGCCATGCAACCCGACGACACCCCCGCCCCAGCTTCTTCTTTCTCCGACTTTGCCGGTGTTCTCCGCTCGAAAGAGAGCACGCTGGACCCCATCCCGGCAGAGGCCCAGGGTCGAGTTCACGCTGCTGTCTCCCTTATTCTGAGAGAGGCCGACGAGTTGGAAGTGCTACTCATCAAGCGAGCCGAAGCCGAGGGGGACCCATGGTCGGGGCAAATGGCCCTGCCCGGAGGCCGTCAGGATCCTTCCGACACCAACCTGCTCGAGACCGCCATTCGG
Source organism: Gemmatimonadota bacterium (assembly GCA_050049805.1). Classification (GTDB taxonomy): domain Bacteria; phylum Gemmatimonadota; class Gemmatimonadetes; order Longimicrobiales; family Gaopeijiaceae; genus JABDNZ01. The sequence continues at coordinate 3,048 of JASFVN010000074.1, read as the reverse complement.
GAGACTGAGGAGGAGGTGGCCTTGGATCTGGACAAGGATGGTGTGCACCTCGGGCGCTTGGAAGCCCTGATCCCGGCAACAAGGCGTCTTCCCCCCATCACCATCTTTCCCTTCGTGTTCGGGGTTCCAAAGGACACCGAGGCCGAAGTGTCCAGCAGAGAAGTGGACGAGGTCCTATGGGTTCCCCTTTCGACCCTCCGGGACCCCTCGGCTTCGAGTACGGTGGAAATCCGCTACGGAGACGACAGCAGTCGCACCTTCCCCTGTTTCCGGGTCGAAGGGCGGGTCGTCTGGGGCTTGACCTACCGGATCCTCAACGGGTTTTTCGAGACCTTGGCCACCACAGCGTCTCTTCCGTGACCTTGCTCCAACCTTGAACGCCGACTCATCTTGAGGGAAACAGGCTGCCTCACCTGATCATGGGCAGCCTTTCTCATGTCGGAGGGGGACCTGCGATTGTTTACCCTTCGAACACTCGGGACGCTGAACCTGCTGGATTCGGACGGGAACGAGATCGAATCGATCCTCTCCCAGCCGAAGCGGTACGCCCTCCTCGTCTACCTCGCCATAGCCCAGCCCCGAAGCCTCCACCGCCGAGACACCATCCTGGCCTTGTTCTGGCCGGAGCAGGATGAGGCCCGCGCAAGGAACGCTCTCTCCCAGAGCCTCTCTTTCCTCAGACGGCACCTATCGGAAGAGGTAATTCTCGGGCGGGGCACGGACGAAGTGGGGTTGGCCCCTGGTCTGATGCAAACCGACGTGGCCGAATTCGAGGCCTCTGTGGCCGACGGCCATTGGAATCAGGCTCTGGAGGGCTACGGAGGTGATTTCCTCCGGGGCTTCCATCTGGACAATGCCCGGGGATTCGGGGATTGGATGGAAGCCGAGCGAGAACGGCTCAGAGAGCTGGCGGCCGGGGCGGCCTGGTCGGTGGCCCGACACCATATCGTGGCTGGATCCCTGGTGGAGGCGGAGCGATCGGCCCAGAAGGCCTTGGGCCTGGTGTGGAGCGACGAGACCCCCGTTCGGGAATTCATCAAAACCCTGGCGCAGGCCGGGGACGGCGCCGCCGCCCTCAGGTTCTACGAGAAGTTTCGAGCCAAGCTGTGGGACGAGCTGGAGCTGAAGCCCTCTCCAGCCACTTCGAGCATAGCCGACGCCATTCGAAATGGAGAGCTGAGGATCCTGTCTGGGAAGGAAGACCTGTCCGAGGCGCGAGAGGCAGATCCAGTGGATCCAGAGGAATCGGAATCTCCCCCGCCCTTTCCCGATTCCAGACCTTCCCAGAGGGCCGGGCCATGGAAGCTCTGGTTCTGGTCGCTGGCGTCGGCGGCCATTGTATGTTTTTCCGCCGTAGGAGTCCTGCGCCTCTGGTGGGCAGTACAGACCGCGGGTCCGCCTCCCGCCGACCGTCCATTCACGGTGTTGGCCAGTGTGGCAGGAAGTTCTGAGCCAGGGGAGCGAGAGGCGGTGGCCTTCCTCCTCCGAAACAGCCTGGACATGGCTCATGTAGTCCAGACGGTGCCCGTGACGGAGGTCGACCGGGTCCTCCAGCTCATGGAAAAGGAACCGAGGACCCTCCTCGATCCTGCCCTGGCCCGGGAGGTGGCGATTCGTTTGGGAGTGCCAACGGTTGTGCTACCCAGACTCGATCACATTGGAGAGGAACACGTACTCGCAATCCGGGTGGAGGACGTGGAGGAGGGTTTGCTGCGAGCTGAGAGCCAGGGTCGATCAGAGACCGAGACAGGGGTGGTGGAAATGGTGGACCAGGTCGCCCGAACCCTTCGGCGCAGGCTTGGGGAAAGGAGGGCCGTGCTGGCCAATACAGAGAGGCTCCCCCAGGTCCTCACTCCCTCTCTGGAAGCCCTCATGAAGTACAGGGCTGCCCAATCCTACACCAGCGAAGCGGAAGCGTCCGAAGCCCGGAAGTTGCTGTGGGAGGCCGTCGCCCTGGACACGGCCTTCGCCATGGCATGGCAGCGCCTTTCCGACGCCTACCTGAGCAACGTGAAGAACTTCGATTCGGCCGACTACGCCGCCGGGAAGGTTCGACTCTTCCAAGACCGTCTCACTGAAGCCAGACGGGCCGACGTCCAGCTGCACGCCCGGATCCATGACGATATCGCCCTGTGGGACGTGGCCTTCCGGGAGGCCGGGCTCGCCATCGCCCGGGATGCCACCTGGAGCGTGTTCTATGCCCTCCGGCTGGGCCATGAGGGAGGCTTGCCGGATTCGGCCTGGACCATCTACAAGAACCTGGAACGGCAACGGGCTCGTACCGCCAACGGGTTTCATCCGGATCGTCCCTTCGTATCACCCTGTCAGAGCAACTATCTGAAGTGGAGCGTCTCCCTTGACCGGACGGAGGAGTGGCTGGCCCTGCTGGACTCCGCGGGGGGTGTCCTTCCCGAGGACTGCATCAACGACCTGGCCTTTTATGAGGCTCAGGCCGATGCGGACTGGGATTTGGCTGACAGCCTCTTCCAGGCCAATGCCGGGGATTGGCGTTTCCCGTTCGGTATCGAGTGGACCTACCGGCAACTCCTGGGGGTCCGGGGGCGAGTCGCCGCCGCCCGGGAACTCCTGGCTCCTCCGGCCGAGGACCCCTTCGGCCTCGAGCAGACCCAGCGGACGCGCCTTTCCCATCTCTTCCTGGACCTCGTCTTCCGCTTGCCACCCGTCCCCCATCCGGAAGAGGTGGAACCCCTGGAGCTGGCGGGCCGTGGAAAGTTCGAGGTGGTGGACTTCCTCCTGTACGGAGCTCGCGAAGCCCTCGTAGGTGACACTGTGGAAGGGGAACGGGTTGCCGGCAGACTCCGAGCCATGCGGGACAGTGCCACCAGTCAGGTCTTCGAGAGGAACTTCGCCCCATGGTTCGCCCTCCTCGACGCGGCCCCGGCATACCGCCGAGAAGATTGGGCAGCCGTGGTGAATCAACTGGAGCCCATGGTGACCCACATCCGGGACCCCGGGGTGGGTGGCTACCTCCCGGGAGCGGCCTTCCTGTCCTGGTGGTTGCTGGCCGACGCCTACGAAGGGCTGGGC
>JASFVN010000334.1:0-4968 GCA_050049805.1 Gemmatimonadota bacterium | reverse complement strand
GTTCGATGTCATGGAGTATTCGATGGAGGTCCGGAAGAGAAGTTCCCCTGGCTTGTACGGGAGAGGCAGATCCGTAGTGGCCAACTGCCTCTGCGGGACAAAGGGAATCTGTTCCGGGTTCGGGCCTCCCCTGATCTCGGTGAGGAGGCCAATGGAGTTGTGGTAGTATGGGGTGGTCCGAAGGCCGCCGTTCCACCAGATGGAATAGCTGGCACCGGACCGCATGGTGCTCCCGCCCTTCCCTTCCCTCACGAACCGGTGGTGCATGGCGCTACCCACCTGGTCCAGCGAGGTCATGATGAGGGGATCCAGGAAGTGGTTCGGCGGGTTCCGGAAGGGCGGCGCGAAGAGGATGGTGCCCTGAGGACCCGTCTGGTGATGGTTGTAGATGATCTGAGGAAACCATTCCCGGTACTGGACCCGGAGCATGTTGGTGGTTTCCTCCAGGTTCCCCATGTAAAAGTCCCGGTTGTTGTCATGACCGGCATAGTGGTGGTAGAGAACCGGGAGGCCCCCCGACCTGCGTTCCTCAGGGGCGATGCCACGGTCATCGTTTCGGTGGTACCAACCCGATACGAGTTCCATTCCGTCGGGATTGCAGTGGACTGCCAAGACGATCAGATCGTCCAGGAACCTCAGGGTTTCCGGATCCGTGGCACTGGTGAGCCGGTAGACCAGCTCGACGAGCTGCTGGGCGCCCACTACTTCGGTGGCGTGCAGGCCGCCGTCGATCCACACCACGGCTTTTCCCTCCTGGGCCAGCTCCCGGGCTTCTTCCTCCGAGACTCCTTCCGCCTGGGCCATCCGCCGGGCGATGTCTTTGTACCGGTCCAGGTTCTGGTGGTTTTCTGGCGAGGTGAGAATGGCCATGAGCTGGGGACGGCCGAGCTCCGAGAACCCGATGGTATCCAGGACCATCCTGTTCGATTCGGCGGCGAGCTTTTCCCAGTAGCCCTGGAGTTCGGTGTAGGTAAGAAGCTCGTAGTTGGCGCCAACCATGTGGCCGAATTGCTCCTCGGGGGTGGTGACCTGGGCCCCGGCCCGAAGGGGTAGGAAGGAAACCGCCAGCGCAGCAAAAAGGAGCGTCGGGAAGTGTCGGATCCGGAACATGGTGCCTCGTCTGGAGAGCGGGTGTTCGGAACAATGGGATGCCCAAGACATGTCGGGGCTTTTCCACGCCTCGACCGAGGGGCGAACCCTTGGCTTCAAGGTGATTCTCTGGGTCCGGGACCTCCCCGTCAACATGGCGTGGAGGCCGCAGGCGAACAAACTCGCGGCTGAAGGTTACGCTGGGTCCCGGGGAAGGCTTGGTTGGAGGAGGAGCCCAGCCTTGGTAGATTCCCGGGCCAGTTTCCCGAGAGCATGTTCGAAGGGGTCCACCCGAGTCAGAAAAAAAAGGAGCAAATGAATGGCTGTACGAGTCGCTAGTGCCGAATGGAGAGGAAACCTGCCGAAGGGCAGCGGCACGCTGGAAACAGAGACCGGGGCGGTAAAGGGTACCTACAGCTTCGCCTCCAGGTTCGAAGAGGGTGCCGGGACCAATCCCGAGGAACTCATCGCTGCCGCTCACGCAGGGTGTTTCTCCATGGCTTTTGCCAACGGTCTGGCCAAAGCCGGTTTCGAGCCGGAGAGTATCCGGACCACTGCCAAGGCCTACCTGGAGAAAGGGCCCGAAGGATTCGGAATCTCCAGGATCGAGCTGGAGTGCGTGGGCAACGTGCCCGGAATCGATGAGGCTGCCTTCCAGGAACAAGCCCAGGGTGCAAAGACGGGTTGTCCCGTCTCCAGAGCTTTGGCAGCCACGCCGATCGAGTTGACGGCTATCCTGGAAGGTTGACGGGGCCCGCTCCGGTTCGGTTTTGCTTTCCGAATCGGGTGCTTGAAATCAACTGCGAGAAGAAGGACGATCAGGCCTCGGGGGTCAGGCTCCCGGGGCTTTTTCCTTCCCCACCCCACCCCTTTTTGTCTTCGGTCTTGTCCGGGGCCCCCCACTCATCGATAATCCGCATATGCTCTATCAGCTCTTGGCCATCGTCGGGATCGCCCTGGGGATCTCTTTTCTCTGCTCTATTCTGGAAGCCATCATCCTGTCGGTGACCCACGGCTACGTGCATGTGCTCCAGGACCGGGGGGCCAAGGCGGGTCAGATCTTGAGCGGCATGCAGAGACAGATTGATGAGCCCATTGCCGCCATCCTGGCCTTCAACACCATCGCCAACACCTTCGGGGCCGCACTGGGCGGAGCCCTCGCCTACAGAATCTGGGGCGAAGCGTCCACCGCCGTCTTTTCGGCAGCTCTGACCGTTTCGATCCTCCTCTTCTCCGAGATCCTCCCGAAAACCCTTGGAGCCACCCTCTGGCCCAGGCTTGCACCCCCAGCTGCCTATGTCCTCCGGGGCCTCATCATCGTAGCCAAACCCCTTGTCATCCCCCTCACTTTCTACGCCCGCCTCATCACTCCCCGGCAGGGTCGTCCTAGCACGGTGAGCCGGTCCGAGCTCCGAGTCCTGGCTCGAATCGGCCGGAAGGAGGGGGCTCTTGACGAGGATGAATGGCGGGTGGTGAGCAGCATGATGACCCTCGACGAAGTTCCCGCAGGAGAGGTCATGACCCCCAGGACCGATATCGTGGCCGTCCCAGCCGGGGCATCTGTGGAGGAGGCCATGGAGGTCATGTTGGAGGAGGGCCACCTGCGTCTCCCCGTCTACCAGGAGAACCTGGACACCATCGTCGGGATTCTCCTTGCTCGAGACTTGTGGAAGGCCCACCGCGACGGGGTCGACGAGATCAAGACCATTACCAGGCCCATTCAATTCGCTCCGGCCACCAAACCGGTGGACGATCTCATTTCCGAGATGCGGACCGAAAGGGTGAAGATGGTCATTATCGTCGATGAGTTCGGAGGGACCGCAGGATTGGTGACCCTGGAAGATCTCCTCGAGGAAATCGTCGGGGAGATCCAGGACGAACACGAGGACGACGAGCCCGCTGACTTCACTCTTCTCGAGTCAGGAGCGACACGAGTCTTTGGCGGGGTGCCCCTTCGGGAAGCCAGCGAACGGCTCAATCTCGAGCTACCCGAAGACGACTACGATACCGTGGCGGGATTCGTCTTCGGGCGCTTGGACCGGATACCGAGGGTCGGGGACCAGGTGGAGGTGGACCGTGGGACCTTCCGAGTCCTGCGCATGAGCGGAAGACGGATCGAATACCTCCTTTTCACTCCCTCCCTTCCGTCCGAAGAGGACTGATCCATCCGAAGAGGACCGACTCCCGGAGTCGCCATCTCCTCCGGGTATCGATCACGGTCTCCCTCGGACCCCTGGTCGTTAGGCGTTTTTCTCCACAAAGATGGTCTGTGTCGGGAAGGCGAACTCGATTCCCTCTGCCGCGAAGGCTCTGCAAAGTGCCAGATTGATGGCTTGCTGCACATCCATGTAAACATCGTAGTCCGGAACGGTCATGTAGTAGACCGTTTCGATATCCAGGGAGAAATCTTTGAACGCCTTGAAATGACATCGATCGAAGCGGGCCTTTTCCTGTTCCTCGACGATCTTCCTCACCATCTGGGGAATGCCCTCGAGCTTTTCCGGGGGGGTGTCATAGGTGACCCCCACGGTGAAGACCACGCGTCGTTCCTGCATCCGCTTGTAATTTCGGATCCGGCTGGCAAGGAGGTCTGAGTTGGCGAAGACAAGCTGTTCTCCGGAGACGGAGCGGATATGCGTCGACTTCAAACCCACGTGCTCTACCGTGCCGGCAAAATCCCCCACGACGATGAAGTCCCCGATGACAAAGGGCTTATCCAGGATGATGCTGAGAGAGCCCAAGAGGTCGCCCAGGACGTTCTGAACCGCCAGGGCCACGGCAATCCCCCCGACGCTCACCCCGGCCAGGATAGCAGTGATCTCCACGCCAAGGTTCTGCAGGATGAGGAGAACGAAGATCGACCAAACCACCGCTTTGGCCACGAATCCCAGGGCTCCTAGGGCAGTGGCCATGGACGGGTCTTCTTCCCTCTGCCGCCGACGGTAGCGTCGAAGGAAGTAGTTGACGACAGCGGTAGCCCACATGCCTCCCTGGACCAGAAGTCCGATGCCGAGGGCGCGATGGAGCCAGGCGTCGTTGTCCGGCGAGAGAGACAGGAAGAGCGATCCTACCCAAACCCCGAAAAGAACAATGAACAGCCCCTTGGTCTTCTTGAGGAGTTCCACCAGAAAGTCGTCCAGCTCCGGACTCGTCTTCCTGGTGAAACTCTCCAGACGGCGAATGATGACCGAGGTCAGGAGCCTGAAAAACAGCACGATCACGAGAAAAGCACCTACGCCCGACACCCATTCACTGATCGTGGTGTCCAGGAACACCCGGTCGAGAAAAGCGATCTCACCCATTGAAGAAAGACTCCCGAGAGAAAGACGGTGGATTGGTTGGGGCCCTCAGGGCCGGTGAAAAGGTAAAAAGGCCCGGCACGGGTGCCAACGAGGGCACCTCACCTTGACGGCAAATGGCTGTCTTTCTATCATCGCGCGTGCCCCCAACGAATGATTTTCCGGGAGGACCCGTTTGAGGGTCCCAATGCGTACTTGCGCCAGACGTCGCCAGGTCGAGGATGGAGTGTCTCCTGGAGCCTGGCCTTCTTGTTTTCAGGTCGGGTAGGGAGACACCTGCCCATTTCACGGACCCACCGAGGGAGGATCGGTACCCATGGATCAGGATGGATTCCTTTACTACGTGGAGGATTTCAGGGACGATATGGAGGACTACGTCGAGGAGATGGATTGCCGACAAGGCCTGTCTCTGAAGACTCCGGATGACGTCCTCAAGTACGTGGAAGAATATGGGGTTTCTTCCATCAGGCTGTGGTTCACCGACATGCTCGGGTTTCTGAAGTCCTTCTCCATCACACCAAAGGAACTCGAAGGAGCCTTCGAAGAAGGCATGGGATTCGACGGGTCCTCCATCGAGGGG
>JASFVN010000333.1:0-4973 GCA_050049805.1 Gemmatimonadota bacterium | reverse complement strand
GTCCGAGGGGAGGCCGGTTTCCAGTTCCATGCTGCGTCCGGTTTCGATGGAACCAATCCAGATCTTCCGGTCCTCGCCGGGCGTGTACACGATCTTCTTTCCGTCGGGGGACCAGCTCAACTGGGGAAATTGACCCACGTCGTCAACCGGGACTACAAGGCTCGCGTCGCCACCTTCCAAGGGTGCCAACTTGATTCCGTCTTCTGAGAAGAATGCCACAGCCCGGCCATCGGGAGAGATGGCTAGCATACCTGGCTCAACAGGATCTCGGGGCGAAGTGAGTTGCCGCGCCTCACCACCGTCGGCGGGAACCAGGAAGATGTGGCCGGAATCGTAGTCGTCTTCTTCGGACAATCTCAGGAACGCGATCCATCGTCCGTCCGGAGACCAGCTCGAATAGCTGTCGAAGTGTGGTCCCCCGGTGAGTTCAGAATGGGCTGACCCGTCCATAGAGGCAGTCCAAATGCCAACGTCTTCCGGCCCCGGCCGCCCGTTAGGCACGGGAGGAACTCCCATGAAGACCAGCTCGCTTCCGTCAGGAGAAAAGTCGAATCCGATCGGGCCCGCCAGGCCGACCTCTCGGCCGAACCCGAGCGGAAGCTCCGTGACGACCCCGCCGGAGGGGGACATCCATACCAAGCTCGGCTCCCCGCCGAATTCCGGATCGTGGGAATCCCCCCGGGGACGCCATGCCAGGAAGATCCCTTCTCCTCCGGGCGCCCACTTCAGGAAGACCGGCCAACCGTTATCCGGAGTCACCCGCCCAGCCCTGCCGCCCTCGGCCGAGACCGTGTAGCCGGTGCCATAATCAAGGGGAGGCTCCGTGAACACACCGATTCGGCCATCCCGGGTCCATCCGGCAGGCATGCTCAAGCTGACGCCGGGCAGGGGGATCTTGGCGACGGGTGGGCTGGGCTCGGGAGAATCCGCTTGGAGGATCCAGAGCTCCTGGCTGCGGTTGTTCTTCCTGGGTTCATGGTTGACTGCGACGTACCGGCCATCGGGAGACCACACGGGTCCGCGGAACCGTCCGGGATCGCTGGTGGCAATCTTGATGGGCGTTCCACCTACAGCCGGAATCACCCATAGATCGCCTCCCCAAACGCTATCGGAGGGTGACTGCCGGGCCGTTACGAAAGCGATGCTCTTCCCATCCGGAGAGAACGCCGGCATTCGGGCCCACATATCGGTGAGGGGTTCGGGTTCCCCACCCTCCACGGCGACTGTGTAGATGATGCGCTTTTCAGTTTCGTTCAAACCCTCTACTTGGCCTTCTTTGAGGGCCGAGAATGCCAGGGTTTCCCCATCGGGAGACAGGCTCAGCCGATAAGCGAAGGGGTGGACTCCCCGCTCAGGCACCGGCACAACCCGCGGGTCACCGCCCTCGGCCGGGAGCACGTGCACCACGTCCTCATGTTCTGCGAGCCAGTCCTCGGAGCCATTCACGGCAATCCACCGCCCGTCTGCCGACCAGGTCAAGGCACCGTTGCCATCCCAGGCATTGGGAATGGTGGAGAGCCGCTCGGGGGTACCTGCCACCCCCTCCGCCACCCTTCCCTGCAAAGGGATCCTCCATACGGCGCCCTCCGACACGAACGCAAGACGGCTTCCGTCCGGAGAAAGAACGCCTGCCTCCGGCATGGCGGGAATCTCGATTCGCTCGAACGTCGGTTCATGGTACAGAGCCTCGGACGCTCGCTCGATCTCCGCCAGCCGGTTCCTGGCCACCGCTACTTCCGCCGCATGGTCTGGAAATTCGGCGATCACCCGGCGGTAGGCCTGCTGGGCCTCCTGCTGGCCCAGCTTCTCGTAGCAGAGCCCGATGTGTAGCTGGGCCTTGGCGCCCGCTGCCCGGTTATCGGGGAAGCGAATGAGGATGCGGCCAAAGAGGTCGATGGCTCGGTCCAGGTTCCCCTGGACTTCCTCCTGGTAGAGGCCGGCCTGATAGATCTCCTCGGCGGTCTCCTGGGCGAGGGTCCGGGTCGGGGCCACTACGAGGAGGAGGGCGAGGGCGAACCCGGTGCGCAAACAGGCCGTCCAGGACTTCAGCTGCGTGTTCATCGTCCCACCTCCTCCGGCAGGAAACCGGAGATGAGCCAAAGCTCCGGTTGGCCACCAGTGGACGCTCGGAATACGACCTTCTCCCCATCGGGCGACCATCCGAAGTGGAGAATCGAAGCATTCCCCTCCAGTCCCGTTTCAATCTCGGTGGCCGCCCCGCCTTCCGACGGAACCACCCAGAGACGTCCGCGACTGGTGTATGCGATCCTCCTCCCGTCAGGGGACCAGGCAAGCTCGGTGTGGCGTCCGGCATCGTTCACTTCGGCGACTACCCTGGCCTCTCCACCGTCCACGGGCAGGAGTCTCAGTTGACCATCCCTCGTGAAGTGAGCGAGCCACCTGCCATCTGGAGAGTAGGAGATGGTTCCCGTCACGACACTGTCGGTCTCCGATGTGATTCGGGAAGGATTTCCGCCTTGGGCCGGCACGACGTAAATCGATCCTCCTCTGAGGAAAGCAATCTCCCTTCCGTCCGGGCTCCAGCAGGGGTACCGTTCGGACTCCAAGCCTCGAGTGACTCGAGTGGGGAGTCCCCCCTCGATTGGAACGGTCCAGATGGCCTGCTCGACTGCTGGGTTGGAATCTCCGACCGAGCGTATTCCTGCGAACAGGAGGGCCCTTCCGTCCGGCGACACGTGGACGCCTCCGCCCGGGGGGATCCCTGGGTTAACCCCTGAGTCCCCCGTTAAAAGAATCGGCTTGATTTCCCCCCCCTCCGCAGGCACTACGGCAAGCCCCTCAGGGCCCCGGAACACGATGGAGCGGCCATCAGAAGTCCAACGGGGAAAGAGGGCGTCTCCGTACGGCGTGATCTGGAACGCCTTCCCTCCGGCGGCTGGAACGGTGTACAAGGCAACCCGTTCCGAAGACACGAGATGGACTCCCAGTTCGTTTCCTGGAGTCCAGCCGGCGGGCAGGCTCCGAGTGACACGTGGGAGTTCGATTTCCGCCATAGGTTCGACGGGTGCGTCCTCCGGAGAGAAGGGAATCACCCAGACCTCACGGCTCTCGTTCCCGCCGCCCGGCTCATGGATCACCGCGATCATCTCGCCGTCCGAAGACCAAACCGGACCCCTGACCTGCGTGGAGTCCACGAGCAGGATCGGCGTCCCCCCGGTGAGCGGCCTCACCCACAGTTGCATGTACCAGGTGTCGTGCTCTAGATCGTCCACAGCCCTGGTGTAGGCGAGATACCGTCCGTCGGGAGAAAAGGCCGGTTCCCGGGTACAGTTGTCGGTCAGAGGGGTTTCGTCGCCACCGGACACCGAGACGGTGTGGATCGACAGCCCGTCCAGGAGACCGCCAGAGCCGCAGACCTGGGCTTGGATGCCCTCACCATTCCCCCTGCCTGGTTCCTTGAAAACAAACGCCAGCGTCTCGCCATGTGGAGAGAGGCCGAGGCGGAAGTTGTACGCATGCCCACCCCGTGCGTGATTGCCCGGAATCCTCTTGAGCTGGCTTCCGTCCGCCGCAACGACGTAGATCTCTTCGACATCGTTGGGTACCGCGCTGAAGGCAATCCATTTCCCATCCCCAGACCAGGCCAGTTCGTTGGACATGTCCCACGCACCCATCGGCTCGGTCAACCGAACTGGCTCCCCCGCCATGTCCGAAGAGACGTTGCCCTGCAGGGGCACCTTCCACACGGCGCCATCGGCCACAAATGCCAGGTGGCTTCCATCCGGCGACAAAACCCCGTTTTGCGGCCGGCTGGCGATCTCGACCTTTCGGAAGATGGGCTCCCGGTTCAGCTCCGCCGCCACTCGCTCGATCTCCGCCAGCCGGTTTCTGGCCACCGCAACTTCCGCCCCATGGTCTGGAAATTCCGCGATCACCCGGCGGTAGGCCTGCTGGGCCTCCTGCTGGCCCAGCTTCTCGTAGCAGAGCCCGATGTGTAGCTGGGCCTTGGCGCCCGCTGCCCGGTTATCGGGGAAACGAACGAGGATGCGGCCGAAGAGGTCGATGGCCCGCTCCAGGTTTCCCTGGACTTCCTCCTGGTAGAGACCGGCCTGGTAGATCTCCTCGGCGGTCTCCTGGGCAAGGACGGGCGACGCGGCAAAGACGGGGAGAACGGAGAGTGCCAGAATCAGGGCCGGCACTGCGGATCCAACTCGATGCAACCTCATGACACTCACTCCTCAGGAAAGGCTGCGGACTGCGTCTGAAGGTCAAGGTATCGAAGCTTTTCCCGGGATGATTGAAGCTCTTGCCAAGGGATTGTTGAGAAAGAGTTAAGGCGGATCGGCCACGAATTTGTAGCCGACCCCCCGGACGTTCACGATGTATTTCGGCTCGGCCGGGTCGTCCTCCAGCTTCTGCCGGAGATGCACGATATGGGTGTCGATGGTGCGGGGGAAAACGTCCCACTCGTCCCCCCACACCTCGTTCAGAATCGTATCCCGGCGAAGCACCTCGTTCGGATGCGCTACCAGTAGACGTAACAGCTCGAACTCCCGGGCCGTGAGATCCACCGGCTCGCCTCTCTTGGTCACGGTGTAGCCCTTGAAATCGATCTTGACGTCGTCAAAGACGGACTGCTGCGGCGAGGGGTTTTCCGGGCGGGCCCGTCGGAGGAGAGCCTTCACCCGGGCCAACAGCTCACGGGGACTGAAAGGCTTGGTAACGTAGTCGTCGGCCCCCAGCTCCAAACCCAAAACCTTGTCCACTTCCTGGCTCTTGGCCGTGAGCATGAGAATCGGGGTTTGATTCTTCTCGGCCCTGAGTCGCCTGCAGATCTCCAATCCGTCCAGGCCCGGAAGCATGAGATCCAGGATGATGAGGTCGAAGTCACCTTCCCGGGCCCTCTCGAGTGCCCGTGTACCATCCCTCTCCCCGGTCACGCTGTAGCCTTCCAAGGAGAGGTCGTCCTCCAAGGCCATCAGGATGCTGTCTTCGTCCTCGACGACGAGGAT
>JASFVN010000332.1:0-4976 GCA_050049805.1 Gemmatimonadota bacterium | reverse complement strand
AAGGCGCGCGATTGAGGCGTACCCGCTGTGGTACGGCGAATGAGCGCAACGCCGCCAGCGGGGATGCAGCGGCGCTCACATACCATCGTATTTCCGGATTGGGGCACTTAGCGACTGGTGTCCCGAACGAAGGGCAGACCGTAGTTTTCCCTCGTCCTACCGGAGTCTGGAACGCGGAATACGGTCATTCCGACACCTCGGGCAAGTCTGGTTGGAAAGCATCCAAGTTTCTCGGAGTAAGGAGTATACCATGAAGTACCTGTCCTCCACCCTGCTGCTGCTGGTCGCCTCGGTATCGGCTTGCGGGCCAAACGGCGGAGAGGAAGCATCCACCCCTGGGTCCGAACCGGAGGGCACAGCCGAACCCGCACCCACCCAGGATCCCCTGATCGAACAGGCCAGAGCCCTTTTTGCGGTGGTGCCAAGCACTCCTCCTGAGCTGGAGGGGAACCCCGCCACGCCGGCAAAAGTGGAGCTGGGAAAAATGCTCTACTTCGAGCCTCGCCTGTCCTCGAGCTGGCTCATCAGCTGCAACACCTGCCACAACGTGGGAATGGGTGGAGTAGACCTACAGGAGACGTCCATCGGACATGGTTGGCAGAAGGGCCCGAGAAACGCCCCCACCGTCCTGAACGCCGTCTTCAACATCGCTCAATTCTGGGATGGCAGAGCCGAGGACCTGGCAGAGCAGGCACAGGGACCGGTGCAGGCCGGCGTGGAAATGGCCGCTACCCCGGACAGGGCCGTTCGCACCCTGAAGAGCATGGAGGAGTACGTCCGTCGTTTCGGCGAGTCCTTCCCCGGGGAGGAGGATCCGGTGACTTTCGACAATATGGCCCTGGCCATCGAGGTCTTCGAGGCTACCCTTCTGACTCCCAATTCACCCTTCGATCGATTCCTGACCGGAGACTCGGAAGCACTGTCGGAGCTGGAACGAGAGGGTCTCGAGACCTTCGTCGGGAAGGGATGCGCAACCTGCCACAACGGAGTGAACGTGGGCGGGGCGGGGTACTTCCCGTTCGGCCTGGTTGAGGCGCCCGACGCCGAGCTGAGGCCCGTAGAGGACCGTGGCCGCTATGCTGTAACCAACACCGAGGCTGACGAGTACGTCTTCAAGTCTCCATCCCTGAGGAACATCACCCTTACGCCACCCTACTTCCACTCCGGGAAGGTGTGGGACCTCACTACAGCGGTGAGGGTGATGGGTACGGCTCAGCTGGGTGCAGAGCTCACCGACTCGGAGGTCGCCGCCATCGTGGCATTCCTGGGCTCCCTCACGGGGGATCAGCCTCAGGTTACCTACCCCATCCTCCCCCTCTCCACGGCCGACACCCCGTTGCCCGATGTGAGTGTGGTAGGGGGGCCCGCAAACTGAGGACGATGCCGACCGCCGGCGCACCAAAGCCAGCGGCCGCGGCGAGCGGGATGTAGACCTAAAGGCTGGGGGAACACCCGGTTTGCAGACCCAGGGCCTGGCCGATGTCGTCCCATGCGAAAGCGGCCAGGCCCCCGTCGTCGTGGAGGGCGAACAGGGCCCCCTGGCCCAATCCAGGGACGGACGCCTGGGTGAGCCAGATCCCGTCGGTATTGGCCGTGACCTCTCCCGAGAAGCTCCCCAGGTGTTCCATGGTTACCCGGTCCAGAACGTGGAAGACGGTCCTGGCAAAGCCCTGGTCGGTGAGGATCCAGTAGCCGGAAGATCCGCACCGGTACAGCATGATGCCCTCAGGGTCCCCATGATCGTACAGGTCCGAACCCACGGTCCGCCCCAAGTAGCTGCCATCCAGCGAGTAGGCCTCCAGCTCGAGATTGAACTCATCGGCTATGAGGAGAAGACTTTGCTCCTCGTCGACCTGAATGGACTCAGCCACCAGAATCGCCCCCGGACCCTCGGCCTCTCCAAACGTCCTGACCAACTCCGCCTCGACGCCTTCGGGTGCAAGGGACACCCTGAACTGCTTCACGCGCCTGGTGAAATCCCCCGTGGGAGCAACGCCGTCGGGAAGGTCGATATCGTTGCCATAGTCGTCGGTGACGTAGACAGACAGCGCATCGGGCGTCTCAGAAACGGCGATGCCATAAGGCCTCTCGAGCACATCGGCTCCGAAATCCCCCAAAGGCTCGAACCCCGGAAGGGCCAGGGCTTGGACCCGGTGGTTGTCCCGTTCAACAACCAGGAGCAGATCCCCCACGATGGCAATACCGTTCGGGTAGTTGAACTCACCGGGTCCCGATCCAGGTTTGCCCACCCGCCGAAGGAGGGCACCGGTTGAGGCATCGTGAACCCAGAGGTCGTGGGTGCCTTTGGCCGTGGTGACCACCCAGACCTCACCCTCACCCACCCAAACAGCGGGAGAATCCAGGTTGGCAGTGGTATCCCAGGCAGACAGCCAGCGCTCGGATATGGTGACGATCCCCGAAGAGGAGGACGGAAGCGTGCTTTCGAGTTCTCCGTTGACGGAGCCCGACCCGCCCGTTGCGCCGCCGGAGGCATTGTCCTCCTTCTGGCCACAGGCCAGCACCGGGAAAAAAAGAAGAACGGCGACCAGGAGTGGGAATCGATCCGCTTTTCGTTTCACCTCAGCCCCCGCAACCCGCGAACATTCGGAATCCCGCCGCCCGTCAGCGCCCCACACTACCCTGCCCCAACACCCTCCGAGCTGCGGCGGCGGAGGCCTCGATATCGGCGGTGGAAATATCGTGGTGGGTGATGAGGCGGATCCTTCCATTCTTCGCGCTATTGACCACCACCCCCTCTTCCGCCCACCGACTCACGAAGTCGTCCGCATCCATGAGGTCACCCGGAATGGTGGCGAAGATGATGTTGGTCTCCACCTCATCGGGAGGGCAATCGAGCTCTAGCCCGACTTCGGCCAGGCGGGTCGCCAACAGGCGGGCGTTGGCGTGATCCTCGGCCAAGCGCTCCACCATGGTGTCCAGGGCCACGATCCCCGCCGCGGCGATGACCCCTGCTTGGCGCATGCCACCTCCGGCAGCCTGCCGCCAGCGGCGGGCTTCGTCGATGAACTCCTCGGGGCCGAGACAGATCGCTCCCACAGGACAACCAAGCCCCTTTGTCAGGCAGACGGTCACGCTATCGACCTCCGCCGTAAGCTCCGCCACGGGCACACCTTGGGCCACCGAAGAGTTGAAGATCCGCGCCCCATCCAGGTGGACCTTCAGCCCGTGGGCCCGTGCAGTATCAGCCAGGGCCTTGGTTTGATCCAGGGAGAGGCAGGTGCCGCCGGCATGGTTGTGCGTGTTCTCCAGGCAGAGGAGAGTGGTCCGGGGGTGCAACACCGCATGGGGGAAAACGGCCGCCTCCACCTGCGCCGGGCTCATTCGTCCCCGGTTTCCCCTTACGGTCCTGGGTGTCAGACCGCCGAAGGCCGAGAGAAACCCGGCCTCGTTGTTGTAGATATGGGAGAGCTCCTCGAGGATGATGGACTCCCCGCGCCGGGTGTGAGACAGGACCGACACCACGTTGGACATGGTGGCGCTGAAGACCAGCATGGCCGCTTCCTTCTGGAAGAGACGGGCGGCCTTCTCTTCCAGAGCCAATACCGTCGGGTCATCCCGGTAGTAGTCGTCCCCCACCTCGGCCTCGGCCATGGCCCGACGCATGGTCTCCGTGGGTTTCGTAACGGTGTCGCTCCTGAGGTTGATCATGGGAAGGGTCCTACTTCTTTCCCCAGATCCCCAGCTTCAGCGGCTTGTCCAGGGTATAGGTGAAGGCTTTATCCCCGGTGGTGGGCCGGTCGTAGCGAGTCCTGGGGTAGTCCGCTCCGGTTTTGCTCTCGACGCTCAGAAACTGCCCATCCTCCAGAGAGTCATGTATGGCCATGAGTTTCGCCTCCAGGGCCTCCAGCATCTCCCGCTCGGCTTTCTCCTGAACCAGGTCCGAAGACTCGGAGATGATTTCCTCCTCCCGGATCAGCTCGTGCTGGGCCATGAACTCCTCTGCATCCCACTCCTGCGCCCCGTCCCTTCGGAATCCGACCTCCGTCATGGCTGCGGAATCGAAGTTGACGGACACGGAATGAAAGCGGTTCCCATAACGTCGAATGATCATTGAATCTTATCCTCTATTCTGAATCTGTTTCTCTGCTGTGAATCCGTTTCTCTACTCGGGTTTCAACTCTTGGGGTTTCCACTCCGAAATCCCCGGCGGCGAACACCAGCCTTCCCGGAGCCGGCGGCACGTTAGGCCAGGGCCGCAGCTACAGGCAAGAGGTCAATTTCTCTGCAAACGCCGAGCCACCGCCCCGACGGTGAGGCCCTGAACGACGATGGAGAATGTCACCACCACGTAGGTCACCGCCACCAGCAGATCCCTGGTCTCTCCCTGAGGAAGGGAGAGGGCCAGGGCCACGGAGATCCCTCCCCGGAGTCCAGACCAGGTCAAGATCTTGACGGCGTGTGGGCTGAAGGTCCTGACACTCCTGAGAAACTGCACCGGCAGGCTCACGCTGACGAATCGGGCAAGAAGCACCAGAGGAATGGCCAACAAACCAGCCACGAAAAACCCCGGGCCGAAGTCCAGGATCAGGACCTCGATACCGATCATGACGAAGAGCACGGAGTTCAGGAACTCGTCGGTAAGCTCCCAGAAGGAATCCAACTGGTTGACCGTCCTTTCGGACATGGCCAAAGCCCTACCCTGGTTTCCGATCAGAAGCCCGGCTACCACCATGGCCAGGGGACCCGAGACATGAAGGGCCTGCGCCAGGGCATACCCTCCTGTCACCAGAGCAAGGGTCAGAAGGATCTCCACCTGATACTCATCGACGGCTTTGAGCATCCGGTATACCACCCACCCAAGGATTCCGCCGAACACGAGTCCCCCGATCACCTCCACCCCCAGGAGATGGAGGACATGAAGAAGCTCAACCCCCCCCTGCCCGGTCCCGTGGCCATGCCCGGCCCCGGCCACTCCCAGAACGACCAGGAAGAGGACCACACCCACTCCGTCGTTG
>JASFVN010000073.1:0-15952 GCA_050049805.1 Gemmatimonadota bacterium | reverse complement strand
TTCGTTCAAGGCATCGTCAACGTATACATGGAGTTCCGCCGAGCCGACGGCCACGTCGTCTGGATGCACAACGACCAGTGGGAGGGACAGGCTTTCCAACGATCCCCGGGGAATCTTTATAGCGACGTGATGCGGGTTCACCTGGATCCCTCCGAGGGCTTCGACGTGGAGCTCGTTGCGGACAACGTCATTCCGCCCATCCCATTTCCGGAGGATACCGAGTGGGTGAAGCGATTCCGTTTCGAAAGCCCCACGCTCTCGGAGTTCTGGGGGGAACCCATCTACATCGGGGCCACCGTGCTCTTGCCCAAGGACTACGACCGCAGCACGATTTCCTATCCGGTCCTCTACAAACAGGGTCATTTCTCGACCAGGGCGCCCCTTGGGTTCAGGGAGGGTTCGTCCATCTACCAGGAGTGGACCGCATCAGACTTTCCCCGGATGATGGTGGTGACCTTCCAACATCCCACACCCTACTTCGACGATTCCTACGCGGTGAATTCGGTGAACGTGGGCCCCTACGGCGATGCCATTATCCAGGAGCTCATTCCCGAAATCGAGCGCCGTTTTCGGACCATTGCCGAACCTTGGGCCCGTTGGCTTGACGGAGGCTCCACCGGCGGGTGGGAGTCGCTGGCTCTGCAACTCTTCTACCCGGACTTCTTCGGGGGTGTTTGGTCATACTGCCCCGATCCGGTGACCTTCACAAACGTGGAAGGGATCAACATCTACGAAGACGAGAACGCCTTCTACAAGGTCCGGGGATGGCGGAATGTACCCACGGTGAATTCCAGGGACGTGGACGGCACCATGCGGATGACCTCGAAGCAGAGGAACTACTACGAGCTGGCCAAGGGGACTAAGGGTAGGAGCGGAGAGCAGCTGGACATCTGGTCGGCCGTATATGGACCGCTGGGAGAAGACGGATATTTCAAACCCCTTTTCGACAAACGGACCGGTGTCATCGATCGATCCGTGGCCGAGTACTGGAGGGAGAACTACGACCTCCTGGAGTATATGAAGAAGAACTGGTCATGGCTGGGGCCCAAGATTCAAGACAAGATCCACATCTACATAGGGGACATGGACACGTACCGGTTGGAACAGGCCGTGTACGAGATGGATGCTTGGATGAAGACCACCGAGAATCCCCAATACCCTGGGTTCTTCATGTACGGTGACCGGGAGCCCCACTGCTGGAGTGGCCCCGTGTCTACGGCGGAGCGGTTGAAGGAAATGGCCATGCACGGTCTCCGCCACAAGCCGGAGGGGACTACGACGCCCTGGTGGAACTACTAGTTGGTGTGGGGAATAAACCGTCCTGAGGGGGCCCGACTCCCGACTGCTCCCTGCGGCTCCGGCTACGGCCAAGACCTTCCCAGGGGCTCACCTGGGCCCGGGGGTTCGCCGCAGAGTCGCCTCGGGAGGAGCCGGGAGCCGGGCCTTCCATTCCCGGTCTTCCAGACCTTGAATCTTCTCTGAACCCATGAGTCCTATGCATTCTGATCTCTCGACTCCTCCTGGTGCCCGCGCCCTGGGATCCTGTCCGGGTCCGTTCCAGGCTCTTGCAGGTGTCTTTCCCGTCGTTGTAGTCCTGGCCGCCTGCAGTGGTGGGGAGGGTTCTTCTGGTGGCGGCGAGGCCGCCGGGGTGGAATCGGCCCCTGAGCCCTCGGCCTTTGTCCAGAGCGCCTTTCGGATCCGGAGCGATACGGCGGTGGGCTTGAATGCCGATGATGGCTGGGCCGGCCCTGAAAACGAGTCGGTGACCGTGGCAGCGGACCGGCCCTTCCGTATCCGTTTCGAATTGGAGGGACCTGTGGGCGAGCCGGGGGGCGAGCCGGGGGCTGCGCCTTCGGATCCGCCTGGGACCGGGATCCAGTTCGGACTCCAGGTCCAGCGGAACGGGGGGCCTTGGGAGCCTGTTCTGGCCCGGGATTTTCCCTATCCCGACGAGATTTCTACGCCTAGGGTGAGCATCGTCTCCACCAGAGCATGGCCCCCGGGGGAGGCCACCGCCGATCTCCTGGAGGCCTCGAGTGCTCCTTTCTCCCCGGGCCAGGGCATGGTCCTGGACAGCCTGACGCCCGCATGGATGATGCGGGCACCCGAGCCGCCGGAGGCTTCCGAACAGGGGGGGGGCGCTGTGGCCGTCCATGGCGAATGGGAGTGGCCCGTGGTGATTCGTCGGTATGCGGACGGTGCCGTCACCAACGATGTCGGTGACACCTTCACCTTCCGGATGGTTGACGGGGCAGGGCATCCTGTTGAAGGAGCCGCCCCCGCGACCGTGACGCTTGCCATTCCTCCGGGCCTTCTGGGAGGGACGTACGTCGAGACGCCTGGGGTCATCGGCCCCTGGCAGGCCGCCAACGGGGAGCTGTACTTCCCCATGGAACCCGCCGAGACTTTCAACGTCCTGTTGGCCATGAAGTCGGCAGACGGCGGACAGAGCTGGATCGAGGTGGATGGGGCCAACCGGCCGGCTACGGACGATCTCGAGGGTTTCGCCACGGCCCGTCACGGTGGACGCATCTACATGCTGCACCAGATCTCTGAAGCCACCTTCCTCCATGCCTTCAATACTTCCGAGGTGTCCGAGGCCCCGGACCGATGGGTGATCCGGGACGAGCTCGTGGCGAGACAGAGCGAGCCGCCGGTGCAGGTGGCAGCCCTGGAGGCCCGCTCCGACGGGAGCCTGGTGGCGATCTATGGAGATTCCCTGGGGTTGCGTTGGCGGGTCCGGACTCCGGACGGCGGTTGGGGAGACGAAGGCGTGCTGACAACCGAGTCCGGGGCCTTGGCCTCGGGCGTCATGGCCACGCGGGGCGCCGACGATGTGGTTCACCTCGCCTACACCGTTACGTCGGCCACCGAACGGAGTGTCTGGTACCGCACGATTCGGCCCGACGGCTCTCTGACCCCACCACTCTTACTGGATGCCGGGGTGGCCCTGGAGGAAGAGGACATGGGTGCCATCGCTCCCCTGGCCTATCTGGATGGGAGAAACTCCGTGGCGGTCCTCTACCGGCTCGCCGACGGGTTTCTCTACGAGCGGCGTGTCGGGCAGGACCGGACGCTGAGTCCGGCCGTCAGGGTCACGGACCGGCAGGTGGTGCAGTGCGCTTCCGACTCGGACCAGGTGGGCGCCGACGCCGTGGTCCACCAGGGGGCCGTCCATGTCCTCTTCATCGATGAAGAGACCCGGGACCTCTTCTACGTCCGTAGGCCGTCCGAAGGACAGTGGACGGCAGCCCGGCCGGTGGTGGAGGGAATCAACGCCCAGTGGGTCCGAGGCCAGGTTGTGGTTGGTGCCGATGGAGGTCCGGCGTACGGGTTCGTGTACGACGCAGGTTCGGACGGCGGCTCAGGGATGAACTGGTACGGAGAGCTGGCCATAGGGGGGTGAGCCTGGGTGGCTCACCCCCCCCTGGCTCAGCGGTTGAAGTACCCCTCGCCACTCCTTCTCGGCTCCCGGCACTGCGGCCAGCTGCTGGGTTGGCCGGTTCGGGGATCGATTCCCAGGACCCGCTGATCCCTTGGGAGCATCGCTTCCTCTTCCGCCGCCAGGTAGACCAGCATGGCGGTGAGGGTCGCGTTGTTCATCACATCGTCCATCACCAGCTTGTCGAAAGTGTCCAGGTTGGTGTGCCAGGTGTAGGGGCTGTAGGACCAGCGGTGCGAGCCGAGGTTGAAGGCCGGAACGCCGGCGCACACGAAGGAGGCGTAATCCGAACCTCCCCCACCGGGACTACCGGGAATGGTCAGGTCGATGTGGCGGGTGATCTCCCCAGGTATGACGGAGAGCCACTCTCCGAAATAGGCCCCGGCTCCGGTGAAGCCCTGCATGGAGATGCTCACCACCCGCCCGGTGCCGCTGTCCTGGTTGAACACCGCGTGGATGTTCTCCGCGATCTCCGGGTGATCGGCCACGAAGGCTCTGGAACCGTTCAGCCCCTGCTCTTCACTGTTCCAAAGGCCCACGATGATGGACCGCTTCGGATTCGGGTAGGTTTCGCTCAGGATCCGGACGGTTTCCATCATGTTGATGCTACCGGAGTTGTTGTCCGTGGCCCCGGAGCCACCGTCCCAGGTGTCGAAGTGGGCGGAGAGAACGATGTATTCGTCCGGCTTCTCCGTTCCTCTTATTTCCCCCAGGACGTTATAGGCCGGTGCCACCTCGCCGAAGGTGGCCTCGGCTTCCACGCGGATCACCGGGCTCTGGTCGTTCTCGGCCAGGCGATAGACGAGGCCGTAGTCTTCACAGCTCATGCTCACGGTGGGAACGGTTTTCGTGGAGGCGCTGAAGACCCGCCGGACACCCCAGCCTCCCGGCCAGGACGAGGTGATGATGCCCACCGCTCCAGCCTCTTCCAGGGCTTCGGGTCCGAACTGGACGGCCTCGGCAGCCTCCTGCTGGCTTGCCCGAAAGCCCTGTTGGAGGGCCTGCCGCTGGGCCTGGAGCCGCTCGAAAGATCCGGGAGCCCCGAACTCCTCCCAGTCCTCATTCGGGCGACAGCTGACCTCCGCCGGGCCCCACAAGACGAACTTGCCGTTCGCCTCGGCGAGCATCTCCTGGGCTTCCTCCGGGGTGAACGTGGCAGGGACCGCCATTACTTCGGCCGTGACGGGGCCGTCGGTTCCGGGGCTCCAGGCAAGCATCATGGCGTCGAGGCTACGGATCCTGGGCTCCAGGAGGTCGACGTGGGTGATTCCACGCTCCCAGGATGGCCAGGTCCCGTATTCGTCCTTTCGACCCTCGTAGCCCCACTCCTGGAACTTCTGGATGACCCAGTCAGCCCCGGCATCGTAGGCGGCGCTGCCGGGCAGTCGCGGACCGATGGAATCGGCCAGAACCTGAGAAAGGGTATAGGCCTGGGAGTTTTCCATGCCCTCCTGCCAGATGGCCTTGATGATGGGATCGTCGGTGGGAAACTCCTGAGCCTCCAGAGTTGTGGAGACCAGCAAGGGAGCTGCCGTCAGCATCAGGAACAACCGAAGCTTCATGGTTTCGACCTCCAAGAGGTGTGATCGGATGTGGCGCGGATTGGTCGAAAGGTATCGCACACAGGGGCTGCGAAGGAGAGGTGCGTCCATAACCACTTTTCAGGGGCCCCGATCTGATGCCTGGGGCCGAACTCGGTTCGCGCCTTTCCCGGGCCCGGAGCCTCGCTACTTTTCGAAGATCCGGAGTCGAACCACGTACTGCACGTCGAATTCGTCCCGATCAACTCCATAGATCTTGTTTCCATAAAACGTCCTCGGATTGAACCTGCCGGGCATGACCACGACTCCCATGTATCGGCCCTCCCGGTCGAAGACCTCCCACCTCCTGGAGCCAAAATCCTCGAGGAAATTGTAGAGCTCGATCTCCTCGTCGGAGAGTTCGCCGGGGGCCTGAACTGGCTGGACCCAAAGCGAACCCTGGTACCCTGTATTAAAACGGGAGAAGACGGGCAGATTCTCGGCAAAGCTGACGCGCTGGTGGTTTGCCGAAAGGCGGGACGGCGGCACTCCGGCATCCAACCAGGCCCGATCCAGGTAGGAGAAAAAGGCCCGGATATCCCGGTCTGAGATGGGTCGGGGATCTGAGGGTTTACTCACGACTCGTCTCAGACTCCCGTCCCGGTCGTGGAATCCAATCCGGTACTCGTGGTTCATCCCGAACAGGACCGTGAGGGAGTCGGTGACATCCCACCAAGGCTCGGGGGTGAAGTACGTTATCCCTGGCCCCTGGAGGAGGCCGCCGGTGGGAATCCTCAGGAGGGTATCCCCCAAAAGGCCCGATGGCTCGATTGCCACCACGGCATCCATGGTGTCGGGGTCGGAACGGCCTGGGGCCCCTGGCGGGCGAATCTGAACGGACATGCCACCGGCGGAGGTCAGGTCGTACCTGAGGGGGCGGCCATCCTCGGGTCTGAAAGGTGCGCTTCCGAGGTTTTCACCGTCGGGTCCAAACCGGTTGATCCGGCGGTTCCGAATATCGGGAATGAGAACCGTATCCCCCGGGGCCAGAAGCACGACGGAGGCCCCCAGGCCCAGCTCTCCGGGTCCGGATCCAGGCCTTCCGATGGTTTTCCGGAACTCACCGTCCTGAGAAAAGACCCGAACCTCCTGGGCCTGGGAATCGGAGACGTAGATCTGGCCCTTGGAGTCGACGGCGATACTCCCCACCTGCCCGAACTGGTAAGGGAGTTGGTCCTCGAGCCCACCGAAGCGAAGCTCCTCCTCCAGGGCCCATCCATGGGGTCCACTCCACAGCCCGTCGGCGGGGTTTTCCAGGATGACCACCCCAGCGCTGTCCCGAATCGTACCCTTCCATCCCGCCTGGGCCGGGGACTCACGGCTCCCCACGAAAAGGGCGGCCAGGAAGAGGCCCGCGGCCAGGAGGAGGCCCGCCCCCCGGCGATTACCGGTCACGAGCAGCCACCCACTCCACGATTCCGGCGTCGATGTATTGACCGCCTCCGGTTTGCCGCACATGGATCGCCAAGGTGTTTGACCCGGCCCTCAGATGAGCGAGTTGGGCGGAGTCGAGCTCCACCAGGCGGTATCCCCGCGTGTACCCCCCCAGGTCGGCCACCGGTTCACCGTTCAGGTAGACCTGGGCATCCTCGTCGTGGTGGATTCGTAGGAAGAGCCGGGCTTCTCTGAGGTGATCCACTGCGGTTGCATCCAGGTCGAAAGCTCTGCGGATCCAGATCCCATCCGTGTCCCAAACGGTCCGGACTACTGCCCCGGGGGTTCCCTCGGTACCGAACCCAGCCATTCCCTCGGCCCAGCCCGTGTCGGGGAACTCGGGCACCTGCCAGCCTTCGCCCGGGTCGGAGGTCGTATAACGCCAACTCTGGCCAGCTTCCCTGGAGGTGGGAACCAAGGGCAGGAGAGAGGGCGGAGGCTCGAACAGAGTTCGATTGGCCTGCCTGGCTTCAGGACCGAGCTTGACCACCTTCCGATCGTAGGTCATGACGCCGTTGACCTCCACCTCCACGTCCGTGGTCTGGGTGTAGACCGCCGCCGCCAACCCCTCGCCGATGAGGGGATGGAGTTGCGTGAGGAGGTCTATATAAGCGTGATTCAAGGCTCCCGGAGTCTCGAAGGAGCGGTAGCCCCAGTTGTCTTCGGCCACCCAGGTGTGGCCCGTCAGCGGCAGCCCCAGCCCGCCGAACTCACCCAGGACCGCAGCCCGAGGCCTCAGGGGTGAGACGGATTCGGTTGTTGGAGCACCAGGGCCCGGGTACCGGTGGATGTCCAGGACGTCTCCCACCCCGGTGTCGGTCCATCCGCTGGCGTTGTTCACGAGACGGGTCGGGTCGGTTTCCTCCAGCCAGGTCACGATCTCTTCTGTATCGTGCTGCCCCCACCCTTCGTTGAAGGGGACCCACATGACGATGGATGGATGGTTGCCGAGGAGCCGGACCACTCCCTCCAGCTCCTGTGCGAATTGCCCGTGGGCATCCTCCCCTTCGTTGTCGCCGCTGGGCATGTCCTGCCAGACCAGAATCCCCTCCCGGTCACAGTGATAGTACCAACGGGCTGGCTCCACCTTCACGTGCTTCCGGATGAGGTTGAACCCCATCTCCTTGGTTTTCTGGACGTCGAAGGCAAGGGCTTCGTCCGTAGGAGCAGCATAGAGGCCGTCAGGCCACCACCCCTGATCCAGGGTCCCGTACTGGAAGAGAGGTTCACCGTTGAGGACGAGGCGTTGGTGACCGGCTCCATCCGGGGCGAGGTCGATGGACCGCATCCCGAAGTAGCTCTCCACCGCGTCCTCCTCGCCGACCTCCACCCGCAGGTCGTATAGGAAGGGATCGTCCGGGGACCACAACCTGGGTTCTGGAAGGGAAAGGGAGATGGGTTGGCCGGAGATGCCCGATTCTTGAGCCACGTCCTGGCTCCCGGCCAGCACAGCGATACGGAGGGGAACCGGTTCCTGGCTCCCCGAGACCTCCACTTCCACGTCCACGGCACCGGACTCGGGTCGCGGTGTGATTGCCAAGGCTCGGACGTGGACTTCCGGGACCGGCTCGAGCCATACCGTCTGCCAGATACCGGTGACGGCGGTATACCAGATCCCGTGGGGATCCAACACTTGCTTGCCACGGGGTTGATCGCCCTCGTCCGTCGGATCCCACACGGCTACGACCAGCTCCTGTTCGGCACCGACGGTCAGGTGGTCCGTGACGTCAAGGGTGAAGGGATCGTAACCGCCTCGGTGGGTACCCATACTCGCCCCGTTCAAGAAGACCTCCGCCTCCCAGTCCACCGCCCCGAAATGAAGGAGCCAGCGAAGTCCAGCCTCCTCTCCCGTCGACTGGCTCTCGGAGGCTGTGGCGGGGCTGGCATCCGGGAGTGAGAAGGTGCGCCGATACCAGACCCGCTCTTCCGGCCCCACCCGCCGGGCCACACCGCTCAAGGCCGATTCCACCGGGAAGGGCACCAGGATCCGGTCTGGATAGGTACCGGGCTCGGGGCTTTCGGCCGGAAGCACAGCCAGATCCCAGAGTCCGTTCAGGTTGATCCAATCCTCCCTGACCATCTGGGGGCGTGGGTATTCCGGGTGGGGAGCCTCCGGGTTCACCTCGGAAGCCCAGGGGGTCTTGAGACCCGGTGCGGCCATCCAACCTGTCTCCGGCGAGTCGGAGGGACCGCCGCCGCAGCCGGCGGAGACGGAGACGAAGAGTGCTCCGAGGAAGAGCATTGGTCTGTCAAAGGCAGGTAGGCGAGCTATTCTGGCCATATTCTGAGTTCCGTGACCCCGCTTGCGGCGGGGATTGCATGTCGGAAGACCACACGAAGGCGTTGGGTCTGGACCTGGGGGAAGGTCACCGTGTTGACGGCCCACGCGGACGGTTCGAGGGGGGACCTGATGGTGGAAGGGACCTCCGTCCAGCCCCCGTCATCCCAACGTTCCACCCGGTAGGATTCCGGCGCCGCCACCCCCCGGCCGTCGCCGTAGAGGAAGAGTTCGACCCTGCCCACTCCCACCGGCTCCCCAAGATCGACCTCCAGCCAGTCTTCGGCGTTGGGGGAGGTATAGGCCGTCCAACGGTTTCGGGAGTACCGGGTGAAGGAAAGGCGCCCGTCCACGGCCTGATCCACGGCATCGGACGGGTTCGTGAAGGAAGCGGTGGTCCTAGGATATTCCTGGTCCCCGGGGTTCCAGGCCAGGTTGGCCGACGGTTGGGTCGGTGGTGTTAGTGGGAGATCCCCGGGACCCCACGCCTCGAGCTCCGTCAGGCCCGAGGTGGCCCCCTCCTGGTGGCGGAGGACCACGCGGATTCGGGAGGTGGAAAGCTCAGGGAAGGCGACGGAGTTTGCCCTCCTACCTGCCGGTGACTCGGGGTTTCGCAGCTGGCCTGGGATTTCCCCCCACCCCGCCGCAGCTTCACTCCAGAACTGAAGCTGGAAGTGAGAAGGGGCGCGGACGGGTCGTTCCGGACGTGCCTGAGCCAGTGGGAACCCGGAATCCTCCTCCTCTCCCACTTCCTCCGAAGCCGGCCCTTCCTCGTCATCGAGGAAGTAGAGCTTGATCTCGCTGATCGGCCGCTCGACGCCGAAGTCCACCTCGAACCAGCTGCCGCCCTCCGTTGCTCCAGGGTCGATGTCGCCATGCCTCGGCGACTGCGTGCCCTCTCCGCCCGCTATCCACCGGTTCGGCGGTGAGGGGTGATACCAGCGGTTTCCGTCCACGGCGTAGAAGGGCGGGGCCGTGGGGTGACTCGAGGAGGCGGAGGCGAGGGGGAAGGGAGTCCCGTCATTGTTGACGGCGTAGTTGTGGAGTCGGGCGGCCGGCTCGGAGGATGGTGGCGGGGGAATGGGGAGTCTCAGCTGGGTTGGCTCCGGCTCCCGAGCCACCTCCTGGCCGTCGAGGAAGAGGGCGTACCCGGCGCCTTTTCCGTAACGGATCCCATTCCGATCCCAGACCAAGGTCAGCTCATGGCCGTGGTAGGCTAGCCCCTGCAGGGCGAAGTAGTCCCATTCCTCCGGGATCAGCGGGTTCACCACGATGCTATCCGTGGCCTGGGGCCTGATGCCCACGAGGCCCGAGATTACCTGGTCGATGAACCCGGAGTGCAGGTAGTGCTCCGAGTGATAGAAGGTGTTGTGGCCAGCCCAGGAGCCGGTGTAGGGATCGGCAGCCTCGGCGATGTACGGTCGCCCCTCCATCCGGTGGCTGTCTGAGTAGGTCTTCAGGAGGCGGTAGTAGTCTTCCCGGCTCACCAACGCCTGCTCGTAGTGGTTCAGAAGGTTCGCCAGTGCGGTGAGGGTCTGGGAGGTGGCGTATGGCCAGGCGTTTCCGCTCCAGACGCAACAACGGGGGGAGACAAAGAACTGGGGGTCACCCTGCTCCACGCCCGTGGGGCCGTAAGGAGCCCAGAAATATTCCGGGTCCATGAGGAACTCCCACGCCATCTCGTACCCCGGGTCCGGGAGGTTGAACTGCCAGGGGACATAGCCCAGGAGCTCCCGGCCGTGGGGGTCCCCGGCGTAGGGACCCGATTCGTAGGTGAGGGTTTTGGCCCTGATGCCGTCCTTCTCATCGAAGGCGAATTGGTGGAAGAAAAACTCTCGCTCCGGATCCCATAGCTCCTCCTGGACCCGCTCCTTCAGGGCGTTTGCCCGGGCCTGGTATCGACTGGCCTTCTCATCGTCGCCAAAAAGGGCCGCCGTCTTCGCAAGGGCCGTGAGGTCGGCGAAGAGATAGGAGTTCAGCGTAGGCCGGTAACCCTCACCCCCTCCGAACTCGTCGGATGTCAGCCGGGAGTTGATGTTGGTCTCCATCCCATCCCACGCCCCGACCCATCGGTACATCTGGTGCTCCGGATCCCAGCGCTCCTCCGTCCAGCCCGCCACCTGGGCTTCCATGTGGGGAAAGACGGTGCGAAGGAGAGCTTCGTCCCTCAGGACCTGGTAGGTGGCCCACATCGCATCGCCGTACCAGTTGGAGTAGCTCCGGGGTTCGGCTCCCGGCGTCTCGAACCAGTAACGGCCGAAGTCCTCGATGATTCGCCGATCCTTCAGCCATCGGATCTCGTAGGCCTGATGCCCCAGAGGGCAGCTGATGGCGCCATAGGTGCCGGACCAAAACGGCCGGTCTATGAATTCGGTGAAGGTGTAACCCGTCTCCGGAGATCCATAGATCAGGTGCTTGGTCAGGACCTCCCATCGGTAGTAGTAGGTGGCGTCGAGCTCATCATCAGGGGAATCCAGGAAGGGGATGTTTTCCTCGTACCACTCCCAATCCCGGTTGTCCCACCAGTCGAGGGATTCCAGGATGGCTACTTCGTCCAGCGGCCCTGACGCCGGATGCAGTGAAGCCGGCTGAGGCCCGCAGTTGGCCGTGAACGTGGCCAGGAGGACCACCGCCACCTTTTTCAGACGAACGGCCGGTGTTTTCATGGGAAGTCGAGTTTAAGCTCTTCCGGCCCACCCTGCCACGATGTGACACGGAAAGATCGAGAACTGGAAGAGCTACCCTACCCCTGGCCGCCTGCGTCGGTAGCCTGTCCTGGACGGACACCCCGGCCCCATCAGGATCGGGGCTTTTCTACCAGGATCGGAGTTTTTCTATGACTTCCGTGGCCAGTTTCCCAGGGACGCCAGTCTGGGCGGCCAGTTGGCCCGGGTCGGCGTCCCTGAGCTGTGGAAGAAAGGAGAACTCGGCGGCGATGGACTCGATCCTCTTGGGTCCCAGCCCCCTGATCCCGGTCTGCTTCAGCACGCTCCGAACCCGGGCCCGCTCGAGAGCGAGACCGATGCTGTCCGGGTCCGACACGTCGAAGCCCGAGGTGCCCAGGTGATGGAGGAGGCCGAGCCATTCATCTTCGCCCCAGCCCTGGGGGTGGGTATCTACAAAAGCCGCCAGTTCCACGGCCAAACCGTCCGTCGTCGGCATGGCAATCCTTCTGAATATTGTAGGTGTTTCCGAGGTCCAGTTCCCCGGCGCCGCAAAGTATATATCAACAAGGTGTCCAACGGTATGACCGGGTGTCTGGTCGCCTTGGGCAAGGGCCCATTTTAGCTGCAAATGCTAAACCAACTCGGCTCAACCGGACGGTGTGTAGCGGAGAACCACCCCGTCGGTTCCCACCGCGTAGACATCCTCATCCCCGGAGCCCCAGACGTTCAGGAGATCGCCGGGCGGCAAAGTCGGCTGTACAGTGTTCAGAGTCCACGTGCCCGGTTCATTGACATGCCCTCTGTAGATGACCCGGTCTTCTCCCACCACAAAGACCTGGCCCGTGGTGCTTATCCATACTCCATGGAAGTCTCGAGTCTCGCCGGAGATGGACTCGTCGGACCAAACCGGGTCGGGGTTCGCGCCCTCACCGTAAAAACGGTAGATGGTCCCTTCATCTCCCACCGCATAGGCGGCATAGAACGCGTCAGTCTGAGTGGCCCAAACATCGTGAAGGGGCTGGTCCATGAACGCTTGAGTCTGGTTCTCCCACTTATTCCCGTCATACCGGTAAACCGAGAAGAAGCTCTGCTCCAAAACGGCCCAGACATCGTTGGGCCCGGTGCCGCTGAGGCCCGCTACCTTGCTCATGCCCAGGTCGGAGATCGTGAGAACCTGGAGGGTGTCTCCCGATCCAATCCAGTGCTTTGCATTGGGGAAATCGGTGGACACGCCAATCCCACCGAAGTAGACATCGTCTGAGCCGCTTCCCCACACTGACCAGTAGCCGTCCAAGTCACCCTCGTCTGCTTTGGTCCAGGACCCATCGGCCCACTGGAGAATGGCCCCACTCTGCACGAACGATCCCTGGGGGGGAGGAATCGTCCCCGCCGCCCAAAGAACCTTCTGGGCTCCATCTCCGCTGCCCCAGATGCCCTTCAAGTTCACATCGATGATGAAGGGGCTCACGGGACTCCACTGGCAATCCCCACCGGAGACGAGGACGCTTCCGCCATTCCCGGCCACATAGACCTCGTCGGCGGAAAGCCCGTGAACACCGTACCAGTCGATGGTGCTTCCGGGCGGGCATGACTCCCAATAGAAGGGCGGGGTAAGGCCTGTGCCTCGGAAAATGATCTCCTCCGGGCACGGCTGCGCCAACCCTGGAAGGCCGGGGTCCTCCGTGACTCGTTTCGAAACCAGGGCTCGCCGGCATTCGAAACTCCTGACGTCGGTGGGGGAGAAGGAGAACTGGATCTCCTTCGGTTCATCCGGCCCGACCAAACCGGCGGAATCGGCGGGATCCAGAGGGAATGGGAGGCAGTCACCGGAGGCGTCACCGAACTCGTAGGCGAAACGATTCGCTTCGGTGGGATTGGAAGTGGTGTTTTCGAGCTTGAGGGTCAGGGTGTTTTCCGCTCCGACCTCGACGTAACCGAAATCCAATACTGGACCTGGCGTCTGGAGGCAGGCCGGCTCTTCCGCGGCCAACCTGATTTCCAGTTCGACGCCAAAATCAGTTAGAGCACCATCTCCATAGAAGCCCAATTCACAGGTCGTTGGATCCAGGGGGGATCGCGGTCGAAATCGGAATGTGATCGGCAGAGTACCTCCGTCCGGAATGATGCCGGAGGTCGGTTCCCATGAAACGTCGCCGGAGCAGTTTCCCGAGAGGCTGTCATAGACTACCCCTCCTTCTTGAGGATAAGTATCACGCAAACCGGCTATTCCCTCTGCTGGTGAGCCCCCGACGAAGGCGGTATCCAGGTTTAGCAGACCGGGCTCGAAGCGGACGTTTAGGGCCGGGCTGATTCTGACACTATCGTCGTCGCAATCGCAGTTCAAATAAACGCTTGCCCCACAGAGCGTAAGCAAAAGGGAGACTTTGAAAAGAGCGTTTCTCACAGGATCCTCCGTTCCCTTGTATCTCTTTTGCTCTGACTTGGCCGGGATTGCCTCACATCTTATTAATCGAGAGCGGCTGCGGATAGGCTCGTCGGCATCCTCAAATTTCCTGTGAGTCTTTCTATGGCAGCAACGGTTCACAGTTCGGTAGGCCTTCCCGTCCAGAACGGCCAGGCTCATTCCTTTCTTTACGAAATCTGAACGCCCGAAGAAGGACCCTTTGACATGCGCCCAGTGCTCTTCCAGATCTTCGGCCTGCCCTTGCCTCCCTACGGCTTCATGCTGGCCCTCTCCTTCCTCCTGGGCGTCGGATGGGCCCTATGGCGGGCTCGCCGGGAGAAGCTGGATCTGCATGCGGTCCTCGATCTAGGGATTCTGATCATCATCGGCGTGGGGGTGGGCTCGCGCTTGTACTACGTCCTACTGCATCTGGAGGAATTCAAGGGCGGCGCATTGAGTGCCTTCAACCCCCTTCGTGAGGGCGGGGCCGGAGGCGGTCTCGTGATGTACGGCGGGTTGATGGGAGGACTTCTCGCTGGGTTTCTTTACCTCAAACTCAAACGCCTCTCTTTCCCCCGCTACGCCGATGCCACCGCCCCCGGCATTGCCCTGGGGGTCTTTCTTACCCGAATCGGTTGCTTCATGCACGGATGCTGCTATGGAAAGGCCTGGGACGGCCCGTTGGCTGTGTCCTTCCCGCCCTCCTCGCCGGCAGGTCGGTTCCAGGAGCAAGCCCAGGCCGCAGGCCTCCATCCGTCCCAGCTCTACGAGTCCTTCGGGGGCTTGGTGATGCTGGTTCTGCTATTGACGGTGGGCCGACGATGGAAGAGGTGGAACGGCCTTCAGTTCTACATGGTTATCCTCATGTACGCGGTGCTCCGGTTTCTGGTGGAGTTCACACGCCATTTCGAGGTCGGAGAGAGGCTTGGACCCCTCACCCACAACCAGGTGGTGTGTTTGGTCCTGTTTGCCCTCTTCGGCGCCCTGGCACTTCGGGCAGGGAAGGGGAGCCACCGGATGGCGGAAATGTGACCGCGGCCTTCAACTACTTCTCAACCAGAACTCACGGCTGTCCGCTCCGCCCTTTTCCGACCGGATCGTCACCGTCACTGGGGAGCCTTCTGGCGCCACAACGGTCCAGGAAGCCCGGTAAAGACTCACAAAGTCCGACTCCCTGGTCCCCCGCAAAAAGGGGAACTCTACGGTAATGGGGTCGCTGGTTTCCACGCCCTCACCGAGATCGATGCTCACCCGGTCCGCCTCAGCGACGCCGGTCCGCCTGGCCTGCTCCATGGAGGTGTCCAGGTATCCCTCGTTGGCCACGGTGGCGGTCACGAGCCATTCGCCCTGGGCTCCGGTCCTCTCGACCGAGACCTCCTGAATCTTCACGATGGGCGTCAGGAGTGCCCTTACCACGGCGAAGCGGGCCTGGTCTTCCACGACCTCCTGGAGGAAGGGCCCCGGAGGGGGATTCCGCAGCCAGTACCGGGTGAAGCCGCCGATCTCCACCTCGCCAAGGGTGGGGTGATCGAAGGAGGTCCAGTCGATGAAACCCTCACCGGAGAGGGAAGGGGAGTCCCGGTTCTTATCAAGCCACTTCAGGACCGAGGCCTTCACATCGGGTCGGTTGTAGCGCCCGGGGATGGCGAAGAGAGGCTTGTCCCTGGGGATATCGCCCCACCCCATCTCGTTCACGAAGGGCTCCATGCTCCAGAGCTCGGTGGTCACGGAGAAGAGGCCCTGGTGCACGTAGGACCAGTCGATGAAGACGCCGTGGCGGACCCCAGGTTGCTGGTCGAAGGGCACGCCCGGAAGGATCGTAGTGAAGTCGTTGTAGACCGACGCCACCGGGTAGGTCGTGATGGCCGTTCCCTTGGCCAGAATGGCGCTGTAATCCTGAAGGTCCTGTGGCGGAAAGTCGGTGTCCGGCCGGGCGGCGTAGGGCCGTAGGTGGATACCCGATGTCGTGTGCCACGACTCGATCTGGGAGATGTGGGGTTTGGAGAGAATGAAATCCACCAAAAGCCGGGCGTTGTGCTCCTGGAGGGGGTAGTCTCCGCCCCCGCGGAAGCGGGCATCGGTGGACGCCCAGTAGGCGGGGTAGTTCCGGTTCGAGATGAAGCCCGTATTCGGGGCGTCCTCGTTTAC
>JASFVN010000330.1:0-4978 GCA_050049805.1 Gemmatimonadota bacterium | reverse complement strand
CGTCCCCATGGCCACCCGGGATCCCGAGTCTCCATGGCCCGCCCTGGGTGCCTTTCGGGTCAACCCGGTGGCTCTCGAAATGGGGAGTAGAGCCCTCTCTCCAGACGGCAGCAGCGACCTCGACCTCCTGGTGGTGGACGAAGTCGGTCCCTGGGAGTTGGCCGGGGAAGGATGGAGTGGCGCCCTGGAGGCTCTCTACGGCACGGACGTGCCCCTCTTGGCGGTCGCACGTCGCAGTCTGGTGAAGGATGTCTCCGCCCGCCTGGCCCCCATGGGTGTGCGCGTCTGGGACGTCTCTGTCGTGAGCGAGAAGACCATCACCGAGGCAGTGCGAAACGCCCTGGAAGGGAGAGATCGGCTCTCCCCGCGATAGTGGACCTCCGGCACCCCTCCGGTGGCCCACCAACACCCGATGACCGCACCTCCAATCGCTGATCGCTCTCTATTGACGCAAAAACTATTGACAAAATACATCTAGTGATATATCTCCAGTAGTGTGTTGAGCAAGCTGAACGAAAGGACACCGATCAATGCCGAACAGGAGACGGCGACGGAGTGGACGACAGGGACGGGGCGCCCGCAGGAGGAAACGCCTCCTCCAACCCGCGCTACTGCTCGAGCTTCGAGGCGGGCCATCCCACGGTTACGCCATGCTCGAAGGTCTGAGAGAATTCGGCCTCGACGATGCGGACCCCAGCATGGCCTATCGGGCCCTGCGTGATATGGAGGTGGAGGGGTGGGTGACCTCCTCCTGGGAACCGCACGAAACCCAGGGGCCTCCTCGCCGGGTCTACAGCCTCACCGACGAGGGTGAAGCCGCCCTCGTGGAATGGGCCCATGACCTGAAACAGTGGCGTGCCCGCATTGACCGTTTCCTTAAAGCATACCAAGCGAGAACCCCCAGCGAGGGGCAGTACAGCCCGGAAAAAGGAGAATGAACCATGCCATCTGGAGATCGAACGGGACCGATGGGAGATGGACCCCTGACAGGCCGCGGGGCAGGCTTCTGCGGCGGAGCAACTGAAGAAGATTTCGTGAAGGCTGCTGGTCACCTTGGAGCCGGTAGGGGCCTCGGCGGGGGCCGCATGCGGGGCCGAAAAGGCGGCTGGGGCTTCGGGCGGGGCCGGGCCGTGGGAGAATACCGCCGTGCCGTTGATCTCGATGATTCCTCCGAGGAGACCCGGTCGCTCCTGGATCGCCTCATGGACCGGCTCGAGGCCATGGAGGAGCGACTTTCAGGCCTGGAATCGAAGGACTGACCGAAAAACACCGGCCCCCGGAGACGACAAAGGACGGCCCCGGGGGTCATCGCCCAGGCGCCGCACCCAGATCGCCCAGGCTCTGACAACGCCTCCCTCATCTTGCAGGAGCTTGCTCGTCCAACCCTCCCTTCAAAGATCACTCGGGTGTCCGATATACTTCATCATGAACCCCATCGGCATGAAGAAGCCCGGCCGGAGCCTCTATCCGCCACAAGTGACCCTCATCGCCCTGGGGCTCCTGGCCTCCGCCTGGGCGTGCTCGGATGGAGGTACCGGACCCAACGCGAACGACCCAATCCCCCTCACCGGCTTCGAAGAGCGGGGTGGAGTCAGGTTCACGACCCACCACGAAGAGCTCGACTTCCTTACCGAGATCGAGGCTCAGTCGCCTCGGGTGCGGATCTCGCTGGCAGGAACGTCCGTCGAGGGCCGGCCCCTTCACCTTGTTCGCGTGGCCCATCCCCGACCGCCCACCGACCAGGAGATCGCCACGGGCCAGGCGGTCCTCATCGTCGGGTCCCAGCACGGCAACGAACCGGCCGGCCGGGAAGCCGCCCTTCAGATGCTCCGTGACCTGGCTTTCACAGAAGAGGAAGTACTTCTCGACGTTCTGACCAGCGCTACGGTCCTTTTCATTCCATCCGCAAACCCCGACGGAAGGGTCGCCGACACCCGGGCGAACGCCAATCAGGTGGACATCAACCGAGACCACCTGGCCCTGGTCTCGCCGGAGGCCCGAGCCATCGCGGCGGTCCTTCGGGACCTCCGGCCGGACCTGGTCGTAGACGCCCACGAGCGACCCACGGGGACGACTCCCGACCTGGAGCTGCTCTGGCCACGAAACCTCAACGTGTATGGGCCGGTGCGGGATCTCTCCCGGGAGTTGGTGGAGGACTGGCTCTTCGACGACCTTGCCGCCGCCGGTCGGAGTGTCGAGCTCTACAGCCCGGCCCCCGGGGGAGCGGGCGACGAAAACGAAACCATCCTCCGCAATACGGTCGGCCTCCGTCACTCTCTTGGGGTGCTGGTAGAGTCGGCGGGCACTCGTCCCTCCGTTGAACGGGTCGCAGTCCATTTGGACGCGTTCCGCTCGACTCTCAGGTTCCTGAAGGAACGGTCCGGCGAGATCCTGGCCGCTGTAACGGCAGCGCCCCAAGCGAAGGCTGTGGCGGGCCGGAACCGTTCCGAGCCGTTCTATCTCTTCGGCGCCGACAACGACCCCCCTGGTCCCGACCAGATTCTGGACCCGCCCCCCTGCGCCTATCGTCTCACGGCCGAGCAGGAGGCCGTTCTCCAGCCCCAGATCACCCTGCTGCCGCTCCAGACCGAGCCTGCCGCCGGAACCGACGTTCTCCTCCCCATGGACCAGTCCCTCATGACGGTGATACCCCTCCTGGCCGACATCCGGGCGCGGAAGGAGGTCGTCGAAGCCGTCGCCCTGGTCTCTGGGGCGGAATGCGCCGTGCTCCACTGACGGCCACAATTCGGGGCAAGAGATTTCGGGGCGTGGGTTTTCAGGCGAAGAGGGTCGCCGCACCCAGGCCCTCCCGGGGCTCGAATCCCTTGCCCGGACGACTGGCAGGAGCACGTGGACGGCAAGCTACAGTACGATCCAGCCATCCCACCCAAGGCCCC
The DNA here is from genome assembly GCA_050049805.1 of Gemmatimonadota bacterium. Taxonomy (GTDB): domain Bacteria; phylum Gemmatimonadota; class Gemmatimonadetes; order Longimicrobiales; family Gaopeijiaceae; genus JABDNZ01. The sequence continues at coordinate 2,081 of JASFVN010000330.1, read as the reverse complement.
CAACCGCTTCACGGGAGGACTCTACCTCAAGGGAGACCTGGCCAACTGCAACGACTTCGATGCGTCGGAGCCGGCGGAGTAAGCCGAATACGCCCAGACCGTGCTCCCCAACGGGGCCGGGGAGAGCGCCGGGATGCTGGGATTCATGTTCTGGGCGGCGGAAGCACCCTCCGCCAAGAAGAACTATACACCCACCACCCCGCCCAACGGCTGCGAGTTGGGCATGGGTGCGGCGGCCAAGGCGTTCGATATCCAGATCCCCATGCCAGCTTTGCGGCAGCACTGAGGGACTCGTCACAACCGAAGGACCCGGGGGCGACCGCCCACGGGTCTACGAGCCGGGACCTGCCCTGTCCCGGCTCGTTCTCCCCTCGGTCTCCTGAATCCGAATCGGTTCCTCAACCAGGCCACTGGAACTCCCACTTCTTCTGATACCGGCAGATCAGCTTACCATGGCCGTTCGGGGTCACCCACGCCTGCCAATTGATGGTGAAGAGCGGGTTGTCCAGGTCGTAATCGGCACCCAGGAGGAAGCAGGGATAGGGGGGTCCACTCAATTCCGGGTAGGACGCCACCCAATCCACCCCCGGGTTGAAAGGGCCCCAGTGAACCGTCTTCCCGGTGGGATTTGGCACGCCGTCCGCTTCCACGATCACAAGGGCGTTCAGGTTCTCGCTGTTGGTGGCGACCTCGAGCTTGCAGGGGAGAAACCCGGTGCTCGGGAAGGTGTGCCCCTCCCCATCGGGAAGGGTACATCCGATCTCGCCCTTATGAATCACGGCACCGTTGCTGGACGCCGTGGCCGCCATCATCGGGGCAAAGACGGCAAGGCTCGGGACCACATCGGTTTCGGCTGCCTCCGGACCCGCCGGATCCGGTTCACAGCTCACTACCATGCCCAGAAAGGCCAGGGCCAGGAGCCTTCGCGTCGTATTCATGCTGGTCATCCTCCGGTTCTCAGGTGAGACGGTCCGGGGGGAGGCCTCCAGGCATGCAGGGGCAGGGGCCGGCGCCCACATGCCGGCGAATCGCCTTCGAACCCCTGAATGACTTGCTTTCCCCCTCGTGTGAAGCAGGGGTATACTGAAAGAAGGCCATCAACTGACTTTCCATCCGTCATCAACCTGGATTGCGGCCGGGCACATGATCGCGTTTCAGATCCTCGGCGGTGCGTCGCTGACGGGAGAGGGCGGTCCCCTTTCCGGGAAATCTGTACAGCCTAGACGCATCGCCCTCCTGGCCCTCCTGGCCTGCCATCCACACCATACCCTTTCCCGGGAAAAGCTCCTGGCCTTCCTATGGCCCGAGAGCGAGAATGAGCAGGGGAGACACCGTCTCTCCGAATCCCTGTACGTCCTCAGAAAGGCCCTGGGAGAGGACACGCTGATCTCGGAGGGCGACCAGGTCCGCTTGGATCCGGACCGGCTGTACTGCGATGTGGTGACGTTCAGGGCCGCCATCCAGGAAGAGGACTTGGTAACCGCCGTGAACCTCTTCAAGGGCCCTCTCATGGACGGGTTCTTCCTGAGGGAAGCGGGGGAGTTCTACCGATGGCTGGAAACGGAGCGGAACGCTCTGGCGGAGGAGTATGCTGGCGCCCTGGAGACCCTCGCCCGACGGGTTGCCGGAGAAGGGGATCCCCTGGAGGCCCTCCCGTGGTGGAACCGCCTGGTAGCCCATGACCCCTACAACTCCCGGTATGCCCTGGGCTTCATGCAGACCCTGGTCCAGTCCGGGGACCCTGGAAACGCCGTTCAGCATGCTCTGGATCACAGGCGGATCCTCCGGGAAGAGCTGGGGGCCGAGGCCACGCCTGAGGTCCTGGAGTTCGCCGAGGGTCTGCGAACGAATGTTGATCTGGGTGGAGCAACGGTCGGGAAACGACCGAACCACTACCAGAGAGACCCTGTCGGCCATCGACCCCACCGGCCCGAGGAAGGGGGCGAGCCCCTCCCCCGGCAATCCGGGCCATCCTCTGCGACCCCGAGGGTCCCGAAGGGGAGAGCATGGGCAACAGCGGTCATTGCCTTCATTGCCCTCCTGGGAGTCGGCGCCGTAGCTTACGCACTCATCGGGAGTGG
>JASFVN010000331.1:0-4978 GCA_050049805.1 Gemmatimonadota bacterium | reverse complement strand
GTTCTGGGCTGCGCCGCTGGCTTCCGGCACGGTCGGATGGTGGCCTCTTTACCTGACAGGCTTGGGCGCAACCGGCCTTGCGGGGCAATCGACCGTCGAGGGGATTTCCAGGGAGGCCAGCAACTTTCAGATATCCCGGACTACCGGGCCCATCGATGTAAACGGGGTCCTCGACGAAGGGGCCTGGCAGGATGCCACACGGATCGCCCTTCCATACGAGTGGTTTCCCGGAGACAACATTCCTGCGCCGGTAGAGACCCAGGTCTTCGTCACCTTCGACGACGAGAATCTGTACCTGGCCTTCCGAGCCCTGGACCCGGCTCCCGAGGCTATCAGAGCCAACCTGGCGGATCGGGACACACCGTTTCAGGACGATCACGTGGGGTTCATGATCGATCCCTTCAACGACGAGCGGAGGGGGTTTCAGTTCAGGATCAACCCGCTTGGAGTCCAGATGGACGCCATCTTCAGCGAGAACGAGGGGTTCGAAGACTTCTCCTGGGATGCCATCTGGGACTCGAGCGGCCGCATTACAGACGAGGGCTACGTGGTGGAGATCGCTGTGCCGTTCAAAAGCCTTCGATTTCCGCGGTCCGAAGAACCCCAGACCTGGGGTTTCATGGCCTTCCGCTCCCAGCCCCGAGAGGTCCGGCATCGGATCCGGAGCCATCCGACAGATCGGGACCGGGCCTGTCTCCTCTGTCAGGTAAACAAAATCACCGGCATCCAGGGGGTAGACCCGGGCCGGAACGTGGAGCTCGCGCCGACCCTGACTTCGGTCCGGTCCGACACCAGGCCGGACTGGCCCGAAGGATCCTGGGAGAATGGTGACGCCGAGCACGAACCGGGTGTGACAGCCCGATGGAGCATGACCCCGAATCTGGTCTTCAACGGCACGGTGAACCCCGACTTCTCCCAGGTGGAAGCCGACGTTGCCCAACTGGACGTCAACACCCGCTTCGCCCTTTTCTTCCCTGAGCGGAGACCGTTCTTCCTGGAGGGGGCTGATTTCTTCCTCACGCCCATGAACGTGATCTTCACGCGAACGGTGGCCGACCCGACGGCCGGAGCGAAGCTCACTGGGAAGGAAGGGTCGAACGCCGTGGGCTTCTACCTGACCCGGGATCGCGTGAACAACCTCCTCTTTCCGGCCAACCAAGGCTCGAGTTCGACCTCCCTCGACTCGGAGGTCACGGGCGGAGTCCTCCGTTACAGGCGGGACGTGGGGGAGGTGTCCACCTTGGGGGGATTGGTGACGGCCCGCTCTGCCGACAACTATCACAACTGGGTGTACGGAGCCGACGGTTTTCTACGCCTTTCACCGACGAATACCCTCGAGGCCCAATACCTGCGTTCCTCCACGGAATACCCCGAGGAGGTTGCGGACGCCTATGGCCAAGCTTTCGGAGCCTTCGAGGATGGCGCCTTGATCCTGCAGGGGCGGCACCAGAGCCGGAACTGGTTCGGCCAGCTGTCTTTGAGTCGCGTCGGCGAGGATTTCAGGGCCGACGCCGGGTTCATGTTCAGGGTCGATGTGAGGTCCCTCACCGGCGTTTTCGCTCGCACTTTCTGGGGGAATCAAGACGACTGGTACTCCTTCATCCGCCTGGGAATCCAAGGTGGACGAATCGAGAACCTTGACGGGGACCTCAGCGAGCAAGAGGCGCAATTCTCTGCCACGATCTCCGGCCCCTTGCAGTCCCAGGTTCAGACCTACGTGACCCGGCGGGACGAGTTCTTTGCCGGAGAGACCCATGAGATCGTCGGGGGAGGATTCAATGGGGAGATCAGGCCGAATGGGGCGGTGACGCTGAACCTGGGTGGGTACTACGGTGGATCGGTGGACTACCAGAATGCCCGGAAAGGAACGCAGATCAGCGTCCGTCCTCAGGCAGAGTTGAAGGTAGGACGGAACCTCAACCTGACGCTTCAGCACACCTACCAACGTTTGCAGTACGAGGGAAAGAGGACGTTCGCAGCGAATCTCAGCCAGCTCAGGGCGGTCTACAACTTCAGTGTTCGGGCCTTCCTCCGGGCCATCGTCCAGTATCAGGATGTGGACCGGAACGTGGCGGAGTACGCCGCGGCGGTGAATCCGGAGACAAGGACGCTCTTCACCCAGTTCCTCTTCTCCTACAAGGTGAATCCTCAGACGGTGCTCTTCCTTGGCTACTCCGACGACAGTATCGGTCTGACCACCCCGGAGCTCACCCGAACTGATCTGACCCGGCAAGGCAGGACTTTCTTCCTGAAATTGGGTTACGCATGGCGGCCCTGAGAACGCCACGGTACTTACGCCGGGGGGAGAGCGCATGGCGGCCCTGAGAACGCCACGGAGCAGCGGGTGCCCGGCGACCCCGAAGAAGTGCGCGGGCCCGCCTTGTGGGATCCTGGCCTCAGTGGAAGTCTGGCCTCCCTGAAGTGGCCGCATGCTCGTCTGTCTCCTGCTGACGGCCGTTCCCCGAAGGACTGGCGCCGGACCGGCACTCATCCTAAGGTGCTTGGCTTGCTGTGCCTTTGTTCATATGGAGATCAGCCATGTCCCTAACGAGCTACCAGAAGCGGATTCCTCCTTCAGTCTCCCAGGTTTTTCTCTCCCTTGTCCTGGTTTTTGGGGGGATCGCCGCGTTGGCCGGTGGCGTATCGGCCCAGGAGAAACCACCCCTCACGGTGGACGACTACGGGCAGTGGAAGCGAATAACATCCACGTCCTTGTCTGCTGACGGTGCCTGGATGAGCTACCTCTACGACCGGCTGGAGGAGGAGGACACCCTCCATATCGCCGCTCTGGACGGCGACGGACATCACGTGGTTCCCCGGGGCTCCTCTCCTGCGTTCTCCAGGGATTCCCGCTGGGTGGCCTATCAGATCTCACCGCCGGATGGGGACAACGGCGAAGGAGCAGCCCGGCAGGGAAGGCCCCAGCAGCCTCCTCCTGGGCAGCGCCCGGGAGCCGCCGGGCGGAGCGGCGCTGGCCGCACAATGGTCCTTCGGAATCTGGCCAGCGGCGACTCGGTGACCTTCGGCGACGTAGCCTCCTTCTCCTTTCCCGAGAACACCGATGTGCTCCTGATCAGGAAGCGTGGAAGTGGGGAAGACGCTGATTTCGACGGGGCGGATCTGGTGGTTTATCGCCCGGGCCAGGGCACGTCCCTGAACCTGGGGAACGTTTCGGAGTTTGCCGTCAACGAACCGGGGACCCATCTGGCTTACCTGGTGGATGCAGCCGGCGATGCCGGAAACGGCCTCTACCTCATGGAGCTGGGTTCCAACCGGATTCATCCCTTGGATACCGATCCATCCACCTATTCCGAGCTCACGTGGAACGAGGACGGGGATGCTCTTGCCGCTTTTCGGGGAAAAGTGCCCGAGGATAAGACCCAGAGGGAAAATGTCCTTCTGGTCCTCCCGGATTTCGATAGGGCGGATGACCTGGTGGTTCTGGATCCATCTTCCGCACCCGGTTTCCCGGAGGGACTCGTCCTCAGCGAGCTGGCCGGGATCAGCTGGTCCGACGACTCGGAGCGGATTTTCGTCGGGATCAAGGAGCAGGCCGACGAGAGGGAGGAGCTCGAGGACCGGGCCAACGTAGACGTTTGGCATTGGGCCGACGTGGAGCCGCAGTCGGTTCAACAGGTGAGGGCGAGCCGAAACGCCGATCGGACGTGGCCCTCCGTGGTCAACCTGGACGGAAATCGTTTGTCTTTTGTCCGGTTGGCCGACGAATCCATGGAGTCGGTGTCCCCAGCGGGTACGTCACAGTGGGGAATCGGACGGGATCCAACGCCTTACGAATACGAGATCACCTGGGGGGGCAGCAGGGCCGACTACTACCGGGTGAATCTCGACGACGGAGACCGACAGCCCATGGCAGAGGGAGTGGGCCGTGCGATAGGCGCCTCCGACGACGGCACGTGGTGGCTCTTTTTGAGGAACGAGGAGGTCATCGCCCGGAAGCTGGATGACGGCCAGGAGGTGAACCTTACGGAGAGCTCCGGCGTGGACTTCGTGAACCGCCAGGACGATCACCCTTATGAGCTCCCTCCCTACGGCTTGGCGGGTTGGTCAACCGACGGCGAGAGCGTGATCCTCTATCATCGGTACGACGTATGGGAGGTGCCCCTGGACGGTGGTGAGGCCACCAACCTCACCCAGGGAGTGGGAAGCGACCAGCAGATCCGCTTCCGCGTCACCAGGTTCGGCGGTGCCGGTGGGGGCCGATTTGGTGGCTTCGGCGGCGGCGGCGACGATGAAGGCATCGACCTGGACGAGCCCATCCTTCTCACGGCCTACGGCGACAGGACCAAACAGAGCGGTTATTGGGAAGTCGAGAAGGGGCAGGACCCGGAGCCCCTCATCTGGATGGACAAGTCGGTTGGCCGACCCATCAAAGCCGACGACAGCGAGCGGATCATCTTCACGCAGCAGACCTTCGTGGAGTTTCCCGATTATTGGGTGAGTGACACCCGCTTCAGGAATCCCAGGAAGGTGACGGACGCGAACCCACAGCAGGCCGAATTCGCCTGGAGTCCGGGGCGGGTTCTTATCGACTACGTGGACGAGCGGGGCAACGAGCTTCAGGGAACGCTTGCCCTTCCTGCAGGCTACGAGGAGGGAAAGCGGTATCCCATGCTGGTCTACTTTTATGAATTGCAGAGCCAGCAGCACCACAACTTCTCCATGCCCACCTACGACGACCGCCCCCACATGTCCACCTATACCAGCAACGGGTACCTGGTCTTGCAGCCGGACATCGTCTATACCATCGGGAGACCCGGCTCCTCGGCCTTGGACGATCTGACGTCCTCCATCAACAAGGTCATCGAGCTCGGGTATGCGGATCCGGAGAGCATCGGTCTTCAGGGGCATTCGTGGGGTGGGTACCAGTCGTCCTTCGTCGTGACCCAGACGGACCTCTTCGCTGCTGTGGTGACGGGGGCTCCCCCGACCAATTTGATCTCCTTTTACAACACTTTGT
>JASFVN010000328.1:0-4993 GCA_050049805.1 Gemmatimonadota bacterium | reverse complement strand
TCGCCGCCGCCCTCAGGACACCTCTCAAGGACCGGACCCTGTACCGAAGCGAGCTGGCGGTGCGCGCCTTCTGGGATCGGGACTACGACGCCATCGTCCAGGTCCTGGCCCACAATGCCGACTATCCCGGGAGGGCAAGGTTGGAGGAGGGGTGGGGAGACGATCCATTCGCCTGGCTGGGGGACCTTCCCTTCGATCAGCCCTTCCAGCCAGGGGGAGACCGACTCTTCTTAGGGATGGGCAACCAGCCCGAGAACATCTTCTCCCCCAACAACGAGGACTTCTGGTTCGCCCATCCCCTGGCCCGGGGGGCCGACACGCTCTACCGCTATGAGAGCGGCGACACCCTCTCTCTCTCCTTTCCCGACGGGCGCCGTCTCCTGACGGTTCAGCTGGACGTGCTCCCCAGAGAGCCTGATGTCCACAGGATTTCGGGCATCCTCTGGATCGAACCCGAAGAGGGAGCCGTGGTCCGAGCGGTCTACCGCCTCAGCCAGACCTTAGAAGTCATGCGGGACGTGCCGGACGTCGAGGAAAAGGAGGAGGCCGGGGAACTCGATCTGGTGCCGGGGATTCTCAAGCCGTGGACCGTCGACCTGAAACTGGTGGCCGTGGATTACAGCCTGTGGAACTTCGAGGTTTGGCTGCCCCGAACCATGCGCATCGAGGGCGAGGCTGCTGCAGGGATCATGAAGTTCCCCGTAGCCATTGACGTGGCGTACGACTTGGAGTCGGTGACCACCGAGGCGGACGTGGCGGCCGAGGCCGAGAAGAATCCCAAGGAAGACCTCATCGAACGACATTTCGAGAGCCGGGCCGAGGCCATGGCCTTCCTGGCCACCCTCCTCGCCGATCCCGACGGGGCTCGCTACCGGACCTTGGAGATGGAGACCCGGATCCTGGAGGACGGGACCGTGGGGACCACCGACACCGAATACTCCCGCTACCTGGTCCCCTTGAACTTGGAACGCCTCGAGAACAGCCCCTATCTGCCTTCCCCCATCTGGGATGACGCGCCGGGCTTCGCCTCGGAGGACGAGCTCCAGGAGATGGTGGACGAGTTGGCCGATCTGCCCCCGGCTCCGGTGCAGGGCATTCCCTGGGCCGCCAACTGGGGGTGGGCCCGGGGGGACCTCCTCCGGTACAACCGTGTGGAGGGGCCCGCGGTGGGAGGCCGTTTTGAAGCCGAGCTGGGGAGATCCCTGGGCCCATTGGACTTCACGGCCTCGGGGTTCTTCGGCTTCGCCGACCTGGAACCAAAGGCACGCCTCTCCCTGGAGCGGGCCTCGGTGCTACGCCGCATAGCGCTGGGGGGGTACCGGGAGCTCCGGCCCACTGACCCCGCCCGGCGCTACCTGGGCCTGGGCAATTCCCTGACAGCCATTCTCTTCGGGCGGGACGACGGGGAGTACTACATGGCCGTTGGCGCGGACCTGCTTGTCCGGCCCCCGGAAGCCTCCCGGCAATCCTACAAGATGAGGCTCTACGCCGAGCACCACAGTCCGGTGAAGAATCACACCGACTTCGCCGTCTTCCGGGCCTTCGACGGGGGGCGGACCTTCAGGGACAATATCACAGCCGACAAGGCCGAGGAGCTCGGGGGCGAGTTGACCCTCTCCCCCTGGTGGGGGTCGGAACCCAACGGTACCCAGTTCGGGCTGGAGCTCTACGGGCAGGGCGGGTGGTGGAGGCACCCCGATAGCACCGTGACGCAGGACTATGCTCGGGCCAGCGTCGTGGCCCGCCTGGCCCTCCAGCTCTTCGGTCTTTCCTACCGGCTGGCCCTGGAGGCCGGAGCCGGGGACACCTGGGGGGAAGCGCCCTTCCAGCGGAGCTGGTTCATGGGTGGGCCCGCCAATCTCAGGGGGTTCGACGCCTCGACCATGGGCGGGCCAGCCTTCACCCGTGGCCGGGTTGAGTTGGCCCGCACCTTCCCCGAGTCCGCCTCGGTGAGCCTCTTTGGTGATGTGGGATGGGCCGGAAACTGGGACGACTTCGAGACCGACGACCTGCGGGCAGGGGTGGGGATAGGAGGAAGCGTCCTGGACGGGCTCATCCGCATGGACCTCTCCCACGGGATTCGTGGGCCCAAGAAGCGGTTCCGCGTGGACCTCTACCTGGATGCTATTCTATAGATCCGCGGATCCTCTCTTGGGAGGCCTCGATCTCCTCCTATCGCAGTGCGGCGCTCGAGCCCGGCTTACTGACCCGGCAGGCGGGCAGGGAGCTGGGCAGCGCTGCCGCGAAGAGAGGGAGGACCGTCACCCACACGAAGGTCAGAGGATCGCGCCCTGCCATCGAAGCCCGGTCTCGTGCCCGGCCCGGTCCCTCACCCCATCCTGCCACTTGGCGTACTTGTACCGGGCACGCTTCGAACACCCTAAAGAAGATGATCCCGGGTTGATGTTGTGGGACCCTCGAGATGCAGTCAGGACCGGAGCCCTGCACAAACGCCTCTATGAGCCGCAATCTTTCCGTCTTTTCATGAAGCTCAAAGAGATGCGCCCCAGCAACTGGACCACACTCCCGGCGGAGAGGAGGAGAAGAAGGAGGATCAGGACCAGATGGGCACTCAAGTCCAGATCGAACTGATACTGAAGTTGTTGAAACCTCCAGATGCCGTTCTCGTTCACCAGCACTCCGGTCAGGCGGAGGGGGAGCACCAGGAAACGGGAGAGATCGAAAGCGACGAACCCCACGGTGGCGATCCATGCGACCCCCCCCTCGGTCGAGACGTGCGTTCCATCCAGGAAGAAGGTGCAGTCGCCCCAAGAAGCCCAATCGGCGCGGATGAGTCTTTCCACGCGGGAGACACCCAGGAGGACTTCCTGGGGCATGGTTCCCAGGACCAGTGTGTTTCGTTGGGAGAATAGATCCCGCGTGAAACCTCCCGCTCGTGAGAGGTCTCGATCTGCGTACGCCTCCTGAAACGCGATCAGGCGTTGAAGGATCTCCGCTCTCGTGGAATCCGGGGCGTTGCCGGGACCGAAGGGGTGCCCTGTGTATCCTTCGAAGTCGGGGGGATAGGGGCTGCGGAAGGGAAGAACACAAATCCAGAGGATGAGCAGAAGAGAGGCGCTGCGTAGAGCGGCCCACCAGGTCCTCAATCTCATCTACTACTCCCCGGCCGACGTCCTTGAAATCCAGGTGGAAGAGATGATATTATGGCGTGCCAATAGGTGGTTTGGCCATAGGTCTGATCATCGAAGATTGCCGAGCGACGCGTTTCACCCGAGAAACCGGCCGACGCTCCCCGAAGGAGTCGGAGGAAGGACCGAATCATGAGGGGTTTCGATTTGCGAAGGACTGTTTTTCGCATTTCCCCCGGGTTGTTTTGGGGATGTCTCGCCGCTCTTCTCCTGGTAGGCGCTTCCAGCTGCCACCTCCACTGTGACGGGAGCCTCGAGGTGGTCAGCGTCACGAGGGCCGGCGTGGCCTATGCCGTGGAGTTGGACGGGAACGCGGCGTACGTGACCAACAACGACGGCGTGCTCATTTTCGATATCAGGGACCCGGGCAACCCGGCGCTCATCGGTGAGGCGCCCACCGGAGTGACCTTCGACATCTCGGTACGGAATGGCCTGGCCTTCGTGGTTGGCGAGGACGGCTTCTCTATTGTCGATGTGAGTGACCCCACGCATCCCCGAGTCGTGTCCACCTACAATCTCGAGGGGATCGGGTGGGCCGTACGGATCGATGGCTCGACTGCGGTGGTCGGTACCAACGAAGGACTGGAGGTGCTGGACGTCACAAACCTGGGTGCCCCGCGTCGAGTGGGATTCCTCGACCTCGATGGAGACGTAATGGGATTGGCTCTCCGCGAGGGGCTGGGGTTCATCGGGGGGTACTTCCAGGGATTGCGCGTCATCGACCTTAGGGCTCCCGCCGACCCGAGACAGGTAGCAGCCCTGGGGGCCATAAGTGGGGCCGAAAGCCTCGACCTACACGGGGATACGCTCTTTATCGCAAGTCACCATCACGGGATCAGGATCGTCGACGTGGCGGATCCGCTGGAACCTCGGCTGCTGGGGGAGTTCGTGGACGATGACGGGGGAGAGGCTCTGGCTCTCACAGCCCAGGGCACCGATTTGTTCGTAGCCGACAATTTTCAGATCGAATGGATCGATGTCGGTGATCCGTCCCGGGCTTTTCAGATCGGTGAATGTGGACGGACCAACGGGGCCCACGACATCGAGTTCGACGGATCCTTGGTCTACGTTGCGGAGGGGACAAGGGGTTTGATCGTGCTGCGACCGACCGAAGGGGCCGGGCGCTAGGGAGGACCCTGAAGGATGGGTCTCGCAACCCCGTGACGCTTTGCTGGACGAAGGCCAGGTTGAGCACCGGGAGCAAGGAGGCGGTGGCAGCCCAAGTCCATGCCATTCTGGCCAAGCTCTCGACTCCCAGGATGCCACTCGTGGAGCCGAACTTTGGCATCACCAAGAGGATCACTCCGATGCCCAGCCAAAGCTCGAGTCGGGCCTTCCCTTCGGGTTTGGCCAGCGGTCTCTGATCGGGTGCGACATCCGGATAGGCGGGGAAACACCGAGCCCCCAATTAGAGACAATACCCGGATCGGTTAGTAGTTGTACGGCATCTATATCGTGTAAACAGGTGAGATCACCCGCGGTCCTCGCTCCCGTCCTTCAGGCTCGAGCCGGTCCGCCGAAAACGGCTTTGGAGGAGAAGTGACCATGGTTCCTCGTTTCAAGGCAGTCTTCCGTGTGACGGCTATCGTCATTGTCTGTGGATGTGGCGGAGGCCCAACCGACGTGAACAAGGACCCCGACGCGCTGGAATCGATTACCCCTGCCGAGGCAGGTTTCTCGGTGACCGAACTTCAAGAGGCTGTAGAGGGGTTCGAAGCGATTGGGTCGTCCGCCGTGGTGGTCCTCTATGATGGGAAAGTCCTCCTTTCCTGGGGTGAGGTCGACCGGAAGTTCCCCTGCCACTCTATCAGGAAACCCTTCCTGAGCGCACTGTACGGCATCTA
>JASFVN010000327.1:0-5012 GCA_050049805.1 Gemmatimonadota bacterium | reverse complement strand
GTCCACCGCCGCAATGCTGGTCTATCCCGATTTCTTCAAAGTGGCCGTGTCGTCGTCAGGGAATCACGACAACTCCGTCTACAACCGGTGGTGGTCCGAAACCCATCACGGTGTGCAGGAGGAAACGGACGACGAAGGGAATGTCACCTTCGAGTACGACATCGATAAGAACCAGGAAGTCGCCCGGAACCTGAAGGGCCACCTCCTTCTCACCACGGGTGACGTGGACAACAACGTGCACCACGCCGGGACCTTCCGCGTGGCAGAGGCCCTCATCCGGGCCAACAAGCGCTTCGACATGTTCGTTTTCCCCGGCCAGCGCCACGGTTACGGAAACATGGGGAACTACTGGTTCTGGCTCCGGGCTGAGTACTTCGCCCAACACCTCCTGGGGGACGACCGGAAGGCCATCGACATCACGGAGCTCAACAACGAACAGGAGCAGTCAGGCGGGAGGTAAGTGGTGGGGGGATGACAGCCCCCGGCTCAGAACGGATCGGAAGGGGAGGGCGAACACCCTCCTCTTCTTTTTTCCATTCATTCCCGCCCGGGGTCGTCCTCCGGCGGCCAGAGGTACCGTAGGAACCGCTGAGGCGACTGAAGAAAATCCCTGACCAGGGTCACCGACTCCAGGTTTCCAAAGGACTCCTCACGTATCCTTCCCTCGTCGAAAGAGAAGATGCGGGCGCCCGGGATGGCCATGAGAATCGGGGAATGGGTGGCGATGATAAACTGGCCTCCGTTTTCCACGGCGTCATGAACCATGGAGAGGAAGGCCAGTTGGCTCTGCGATGAAAGGGCGGCCTCCGGCTCGTCCAGGAGGAAGAGGCCCTCAGGTACGAGGCGAGCCTTGAAGAGCTCGAGAAAAGCCTCTCCATGGGACCGGGCGTCCGGGTCCTCGCCATATCGACGGGTCAAATCCTGAATCGATCCCCGATGGACCCCCATAGCCAGGCTTCGGGCCAGGGGACTCGCATCCTTCAGCTCCTCATCCAACCTCCCGAGCTCCGCCTCGTGTTCCAGTCGGTTGGCCACCAGGGCCTTCTGAAAGCCGAAGAAATCCTCGGCCCTGAGGAAGAATCCCCTGTGGGTGCGGCCCCTCCACACGAGGCGAAGGTGGTCGGCCAGCCGGCGCTGGGCCTCGAGGGTCGGATCCCTGGTAAGGCTCCCGCTACCAAGAGCCTGAAGGCCGGCGGCGATGGCCAAAGCCTCCAGGAGAGTAGACTTTCCCGACCCGTTCTCCCCTACGAACAGGCTAACGCTGGCGGACAGATCCAGGAATCCGAAGGACCGGATGGCCGGGACCGTGAAGGGAAATCCACCCGGCAGATCACCGTCCTTCAAAGACACGGAGTGAAGCTGGGTCATGGGGGAAAACTAACCCCCCTTGAAACGGGTCCCGAGGGGCCAACCCCCCGGGACCCATCCTTTCTCAATCTGCCCAAGCCGGTCAGACCAGGCCCTACATCTCCACCAATCCCGCCGCTTCCAGCACTGCCAGGTAATTCAGCACACCCTGCAGGTCCGTGAGGCTTTGGGCCTGGGCATCCAACATGATCTTGATGTCCAAGGCGCTGTGCCTACCATCGATCAGCAGCTGAAGCTCCGAGGTGTTCACTCCCTGGTAAGCGTTCGCGGCTCGGACATTGGCCGGCACGTCCTGGAGATACTGGCGCCAGCCGGTGTAACCGTCCTGCTTCACCAGGGCGGTCTGCCGAGGCACGATTCGGCTGGCGTTCCGCTCCAGGTCGGTTTGACGGAGCTGGACCGGACTCGCGCCCAGGCGAGATGCAGCAGCCTCCATGTGGATTTCAAGGGCCTGGAGGTGAGCCTCGCCAATGGCGCCAACGGCCGTCTTCATGTCCTCGACATACGCATCGACTCGGCGCTGGTCGTCAGCGAGCTGCAGAACACTCTCGAGAGTCTCCTCCTCGGCCATGACCGTCCCAAGGAGATGAGCCCGAGCGAGCTGATATTGGTCGGCGAGGTCATCTGCTGCCGCGTCGTTCAACAGCCCCTGGGCGACAATGAATTGGTGCCCCAGGCGGCGGGTAGCGTTGCTGGCGATCTCACCTGCCAGGCGAACTGCCATATCGTCATCGGCGCTGGCGACGGTATAGGCCGCCGCGGCGCCGATCACCGCCACGCGCTTCAGCTGTGTTGGGTCCGACTTGTCGATACGATCACCCGAGGTGTGATACCACTGGTCCGGCCAGGCGATCATCATGATACCGGGCACCTGGACGCCCCAGTCGTTGAAGACCATGTGGTCCGAAGCTCCGTAGTGGGTTTCGATACTGTAGTAGAAGGGCTCATCCGCCCCGGTTGGAGCCACGATCCGCTTCGGAACCTTGTAGAATCCACTTCGATTCTGGATCCTCTCGTTGTTCGCCTCCCCCACGTATCGATAGTAGTTCTCCATCACATCGTTGATGAAGTGGGCCTGGCCGTAGGTGGTCCGCATGAGCCTCATGTAGGCTTTGTTCTTCGTCAGCCACTCCCCGACCATATCCATGTTGATGTTGGCCAGGGTCTTCTCCATTAGGTCCTTGTGCTCCCTGACCCACGGACCGGTCCCCGAATACTCGGGACCCCAGAGGAACCGAATGGTCCTTTTCGGCCTGGGTATTCTCCCTTCATCGATGAGGGTGTTGAGCACCCGGGCCACCTCCAGGATCACCGCACTTCCGGATTTGTTGTCGTTGGCGCCCTGCTTCGTGTATCCCTCGAAGAGGTGGGCCGTGAGGATGATCTCCCCGGCGTCGGGATCGGTGCCGGGGATGTGGGCCACCGGATCCTGAAGCTCGTACGGCTGCATGGTTGCTTCCACCTGAGCGTGGACGACGATTTCTTCGCCGTTGAGGAGCCTGTTCTTCAGGACTTCGGCTTCCCTGGGAGGAATGAAGAAGCCGAACTTGGCTTCCCCGCCCCCGCCTCTCCTGCTTCCTATCCCGCTCCAGGGTATCTGAAGGGGATCGAAGAAGGGGCGGCCATTCGTGATGCTCACCACACCCGCTGCTCCCCGGTCCACACAGGCGGTCTGGTGAAGCCCTCCGATGGAACCCTCAGCCACGACGATCTTGCCGGCCACGTCGATCCGATCCAGTTCTTCGGCGGTGCCCCTCCCACCCCATATCAGGGGCGCCGTCACGTCGGCATCTTGGCTTCCGCTTGCAAGCATGGCCGTCATGTCCCGATAAGAAGCCAGCTTCTGCCGAATGGGCGTGACCTCCCATAGCTCCCCTTTGATCCCGTCCCAGGTCTCTCCCCCTGGCAGGCGAACGAGATCGGCCCCGGGAAGACCGTACTCGACCAACCGGTCGTACACGTACTGAGACTCGTAGAAGGTCCCATTCCCGTATTGGGAAGCCGGACGGTTCATGTTGTAGCCGCCGGTTTCCATAATCGTGTTGTAAGCGGTTTCGCCCGAAGCCTCTCCGATGATCTCGTCCATCACCTCAGCTTCCAGGAGAGTCCAGTAGTGCCACGGGGTGTGCTGGGCCTGGACGCCGGTTGCTGCGACGAAGAAGAGGATGGGAATGGGAAGCAGGAAATGGAAACGTCTTGACATGTTTGGGCTCCCAGTAGGCAGGAGGTCAGGCGGACAGGCCTCGCTCAGGCGGCACTGTACCACTGTTCAACCAGGGTTCATATGGGGTATCCGGCACGCTGAGGCAAGGTGGAGCGGGGGTGGCAGACACGAGCTATGGGCCGATGGCCAGGAGTTTTCGGCTTCAAACGCGGGAGACCACTCCCTGACCGCGGGTCAGCCCTGCCACACCCTCTGAGATCGCCTGGACCTGGCTTCGGGGAACCGAAGCTCGCGTCTCCACCCGTTCGCCGAACTCCTGGGCCTCGATCACCCCTTCGGCATCGGCCAGAAGCCGGCCCAGGCTGTCCGTCGCACTATAGTCGACGACGATTCGAAGGGTCACCCTGTCCACCTTCTCCTTCGTGGGCAAGGATTCGAGGAGAAGCTTCACCCCTCCGGAGTAGGCTCGGGTGAGGCCTCCGGTTCCGAGCTTCGTACCTCCGTAATACCGAATGCAGACTGCGACGATCTCACCTACACCACTATGAAGGAGAGCGTTGAGCATGGGCCGTCCTGCCGTTCCGTGGGGCTCCCCGTCGTCGCTCATACCGATGGAGGCCGAGTCCCCCGGGGGACCGGCTACGAAAGCCCAACAGTGGTGGGTGGCGTCCGGGAATTCCTGACGCATCTCCTCGACGAAAGATCGGGCGGTCTCGGCGTCCCGGGCGTGGCGGGCGACCGTGATGAAGCGGCTTTTCTGGATCACCTCCTCGACCCGGTGGTAGCGGGAAGGGATGGCGAATCGGGATGGCGGACCGGTCACTTTGATTCTCGACCTGAGGATCTCGAGGATCTTGTCGAGTCAAAATAGGAGAAACGGCTGCCTGCGGAAAATCCCGAAGAACTTGCGGCAGGAGAAATAGGTTCTAGAGTAGGAACGTTCATTGAGGAGGGTGTCCACCATGCCATCTGGCAGCCTGGGGAGGGGACCGATCGACTCTGGCTCCGCATCTACTCCGGCCCGGGAGAAGGGGCGTTGGCATATTGCAGCCCTTTTTGGTCTCGCCCTGGCAGGGGCCCTTGCCCTCTCACTTTACGTGATGGGCCTGACGGAGATCGCCAAGCATGCGGAAAACGCCGACTTCGCGCTCTTTCATCACTCCGCTCAGAAGCTGGTGGAAGGACGATCCATTTACGAACCCCTCCCCGCTGGGCACCCGCTGGCCACCCAGCAGCACAGCCCAACTGGACTTGACCGTCCCCTTCCGAACCTGAACCCTCCCTTCCAGACTTTTTTGTTCTCGCCCCTGGCTCGGTTTCCCACCCAGACCGCGTACCTGATCTGGACCTCCTTCTCCCTTCTCTGCGGATTGGGTGCGGCCATCCTTATTGGACTGAAAGGGTGGGGATCCCCGAGGAAAGCTCTGACTTCCCTGCTGACGGTAGACCTGCTTCTACTCTATTTCCCCACCCTTATGTC
>JASFVN010000326.1:0-5018 GCA_050049805.1 Gemmatimonadota bacterium | reverse complement strand
CCCTCCGAGGCACCGACCTGTCGATTTCCGAAACCCTGAGAACCGGGGGAACGCGGGGGCTCAGCCGAGGCCGCTCCACGTTCAGGAAAGGACTCGTCGTCGCTCAGGTGGCCTTGTCGTTGATGCTCCTCGTGGCCTCCGGCCTGCTCGTGCGAAGCTACCGAAACCTGCAGGGTCAGGAGCTCGGCTTTGAACCCGAGAACCTTCTCTACGCAAGGGTGGCCCTCCCCAGGTACAAGTACGACACCCTTTCGGAGGTTTGGAGCGACTGGGAAAGACTCAGCCTTCTGCTTCGAAGCTCCCCGGGCGTCCGCGCCATCGGCGCAGTCGACCGGCCTCCTCTCAGCGGAGAGGGACCCACCAACGATGTGTGGGCAGCCGAGCGACCGCCGAGCAGCGCGGCGGACCGCGTGGATGCAACCCGACGTTACGTTGCTGAGGAATTCTTCGACGTCCTTCGCATCCCCCTCCTGGCCGGGCGTACGTTCGTAGACACGGACGGTCTGGAGGAGGAAGAAGACCCTCCGGTGGTCGTCAACGAGACGTTGGCCAGACAGTTCTTCCCCGGAGAAGACCCCCTGGGAAAAACCCTGGTGTTCGACTACGACATCATACGGAATCTGGAGATCGTAGGAGTTGTGGCCGATATCAAAGAAAGGGATCCCGGAACGGACCCGTTCCCCACCTTCTACCTGCCGGCCCGGTGGAGCCCCCGCCTCAACATCAACATCTTCGTCAGGACCCAGGGCGACCCCGTGGATCTGTCTGCCGCTCTCCGCCAGGCCGTCCAGGCCGTGGATCCGGGCATTCCGATTCCCACCGTGCAGACCATGGAAGCACGACTCGCAGACTCCCTGTTCCAACCTCGATTCCGGTCCATCTTGGTATCCCTCTTCGCGTTGGTCGCCGTGGTCCTTTCCGCAATCGGGGTATACGGGGTGCTAGCCTGCTTCGTTCGGGGCCGGACCCACGAGATCGGAATTCGACGAGCCCTCGGAGCCGGAACAGGAGGAACGGCAGGCCTGGTACTATGGCAGGGTGGGATCCTGGTGGGCTCCGGGATTCTGGTTGGGTTCGCCGGAGCCTTCGCCGGCGCCCGGGTGCTCCAGAGTTGGCTCTTCGGTCTCGGTGCTATGGATCCTTTGACCTGCCTGGGAGTGGGCCTCCTGGTGGCGATGGCGGGGTTGTCGGCCTGCCTGGCTCCGACTCTCAGGGCCCTCCGGGTGGACCCCGTGGAGGTTCTGAAGGCTGAGTGAGCCCGGGAAAAGGCCTGTCATCCCTCCGCACCCCACCCGCCGCATATCTTCCAAAAAACACCGCACTGCGTCGAGCCCCGAAGAGGTCACACCGTAGAGCCTTTTCTTTCGGCCACCGCGCTCCGGGAGGGGGTCACTGGTTCTGGATCGGAGTGCCTCCCGGTGCCTCCTCAACCCACGGGCGTGACCGGCGAGATCTGCTCGAAGAAAAGCACCCCATCGTACTCCTCAGGGAGTGACACCAATCTGGTGTACCACTCCCTGTCGTAGCTCGGGCAATAGGACGCACCTATGCGGCGCAGGAGGAGGGGACCCGGGATCCAGGCGACCTCGGGGAGGGATAGCTCGGCACTCCTCAGGTCGAGGAAGAACAGTGGGATCCCTTCCATATGAAATCGATGGGCATACGTGTCTTCGAGGGGGACTTCTGCTGTGTGGACAACGAACCCCTGGGTTTGCCCCGGGCACCTACCCAAAGCCATGAACTGCCCCCCGTAGAACTCTGAGGCTACGTTGTAGTAGGCCGAACCGTGGCTTTCCTTGAGCCACCATCCGAGCATTCGAGCCTCGGTGTCACCATCGGGATAGATTGTTCTTCCCACATGTCCGTTTGCGGCCCACAGAATGACCTTCCCCCCATCGAGCAACTCGTCGATGATCCAGTCGACGTTGCCGGCACTGGTGCTATCTCGAAGCTCATACGTGGGGAGGCCGTTCACCAGATTGTCCCGAACCACCCAGCTCGGCTCCAGGTTCTCGATGATCCTGAGAGCGATCTTGTATGCCTCCTCTCCGCCGTTTTGGATCAAGGGCTCTGAATTGGACACGAAGTAGTCCTCGATCCATTGAGCATCTGCGACGGTGTAGTTGGCGAGCCTGGCCGAAACCTCCGCGACGACGCCGGGGTCTGCGACCTCCAGGAACTCCCCGATCAGCTCGATGGCCCCATCCCAGCTACCGAATGCGCAATCGAAACCGAAATACTGGACTGTTCTCCCGGAGCCTCCATTCTGAACATTGTAGCCACTCATCCACTCGATGAGTGTGCGCATCTCCTCATATCTCCATACCCCGAGCTTTTCGTGGGCTTCGGCCGCAGACCCGGCCCCATTGACCACGTAATCATTCACGAAAAACCCGTTCGGAAAGCCCGCTTCCATCAAGATTGCCGTGAAGCCCATCTCCTCCACGAGGAACTCGGTGATCTTCTGGCGCATGCTCCAGAAATCAGAAGACCCATGGTTTCCCTCGCCCAGGGCGACAATCCGAGCGTTCCCGATGATTCCAGGGAGGGCGGCAAGATTCGGTTCTGGTACGCCTACGTCCGAACTGTTCAGCACCACAGCGTGGCCCTCGAACCAGGATTCCTCCAGGTCGGTGGGTCCCCCTCCGTCTTTCGAGCAGGAACCGACACATAGGAACGTGCCAACCAGGAACAGACGCAGGTAATTCGTGGGGGATTTCATCCTTGGGCCTCATGAAGCTGTGCCCCTTGAGGGACAGGAAAGGACGGTGTTTCTCTCTGGCTGAAATGGGCGGTCCCGAGTTGGGCTTCCTGGTGCGTGTTCGTCTCTTCGGTCCGCTTGGTCAATGTTCCCGGCTCAATCATGCATATCTAATGGAGTTGGACGGCTCGAGATGTGCCAGGGTTGAAATGGCGTTGGAGCATGTCTCGCCACACGATCGCATGGTGAGGATCCCACGCCAGTCTCGTCCGCCAACGCCTGGGCGTCGGGGGTGGGAGACGGGATCTCGGGGGGGTGCGGGGAGACCATCGGGGCCGGCGACCTGAGGGGCGAGGGCATTGTCCTCCCGGGCCGCTCGGTGACGAGGGGCCTCAAGGGCGATTTGGGGGCAAAGACGCCGTAATAACGGTGGCGATGGATGCGGGGTTGAGGAAGGATCGTGGCGAGGCGGTCCAGGAACTCCAGGGCCGAGAGACGCAGGGCGGTGCGGCCGGAGAGATCGGGCTTGGGGAGCAGGTAGAGAATCTGGTCAGAGCGGCCGCCGACCAGGTGGAATCGATTTCTCAACCAGACATCCCGGAATGCGCCGGTCGTGGATCCTGGGATAGGCCCCCGTCCACACTACGCTGAGATGTCCGTCTTTCTCACCCGGGTGGCACGTCCGCCAGGGCCTCCCGCTCCACCCAGAGGCGCACGAACGGGCTGTCGAACACGATGTTCCCGCCCTGGCGGACCAGCAGGCCCCGCTCCTCCAAGGCGTCTACGGCGCCCGCCACCGACGACGAGGTAGGAAGTCCGAAACGGAGTCGTGTGGCCGAGGCGAATAGCTGGTCCACCTCTGAAGCCACGGCACGGAGCACATTTTGCTGGTGGGCGGTGAGGCCCCGCCACATGGCTCGGATCACGGGGTCCTCCTCACGCACGACGTCCAGTAAGGCTTTTTCTACGTCCTCTGCATGGGCCTCTCCACCCACCAGGCCCAGCGAACGAACGTGTCGAGCGACCTGCAGGATGTCCTGTGTCCGAGGGCCTGCCCGGTCAATGATGAGGGCGCCGATCCCTGAAGCCCGGACCCCTGCGCCGGTCATCCGGTCGTCCACCCACCGGGAGAAGTGATCTGAATCCATCGGACCCACGTGCAGCAATTCGAACGCTCGGAAGAAGGCCCTTTTGTGACCGAGCATCTCATGGATCAGGGAAAGCTCGGATCCCGCACACACAAAGCTTATCTGTCCGTGGCGCTGGATAAGATCCCGGAGGTGCCATTCCATCGGCTCCCCGCCGAACCGACGAATCGCCTGGAATTCGTCCAGGACGACCGCTACCCGCTCCTTGTCTTCGGCTGCCAACCGCTCGACCACATCGTCTAGCGACCGTCGCTGGCTCTCTGCATCTCCGCTCCGACGCGACAGCCCGAACGCCAGTCGAGGCACTCCCGTGCCTTCGTCGAAAGTCAACGTCACATGGGGTGAGAGCCCCGCTGCGATCTCCGTCAACCGTTCGCGTGGACGCTGACCCGACAGGGAGCGCAGGAGACGGTTGGCCACATCTACCGGACCGCTAGCTGTGGACAGGTCGGCCCTGACCACGAGGATTCCGTCGGCCCGGGCACGCTCCGTCGCCACCGCGATGGCCGAGCTCTTTCCCATCCGCCGCGGCCCGAGTACCAGCAGTCGGGTGGGATCTCTCATTGCGGCCAGAATCCGCCCCACCTCTCTCGCCCGATTTGTGAAGAACTCTCCGGTTACATGACTGCCCACCAAAAAAGGGTTCCCACTCATAGCTCGTCTTTCTTCGAGTCGAATAGTCTCGACTCGAAAGATATCGACACACGCATGTCCTGGGCAACGGAGTAGATACGTCTCGAGGTTCTCCCGGCCGATGCGGTGGAGGGTCGTGGTTTCGGGACGGCGCCGGCGATAGGGCTGGTCGAGGGGGCCGGCCAATGGCCTGGGTGGTGATGTGGACCACCGGGTCTTCGGGCGAATAGAGTGGGCCTGCACCGGCACCAGCGGCCCCCGACGTCGAGAGGAGCGAGGGGTTGGATCTCGACGTCAAGGAGAACAGAGGGTTTGGGAAGAGGAATGGGCAGAAGCGCCCGGGACTGGCGAGCCTGCTGTTCCGTGATGGCAACTCCCACGGGCCCGCGTCAAACGCCTGCGGCTCGATCAACATTCCGGCCTCCCTGCGGTGCCGCTGCGGGGGTTTCCAACGCGGCCCGGCGCCTTTTTGTCGCAGTTGATTTGTACGAAGCGGGGCCGCGTTGGCTAAGCGAGCCCCGAAGGAATTCGAAACC
>JASFVN010000325.1:0-5021 GCA_050049805.1 Gemmatimonadota bacterium | reverse complement strand
AGTAAGCTTCGTCCTGGTCCTCCTCGAGGGCCGCTCCCTCGAGCCAGGGAGTCTCCGAATCCAGGACCTCCCGATCCCCCGTGACCTCCAGGTAGTGCGCTGCCGCATACGGCAACCAGAGGCGGTCGTCGGAGATCCGGGTCCGGACTCCGCGGCCCGTGGGGGGATGCCACCAGTGCTGGACATCGCCTTCCGGGAACTGCCGGGCGGCGGCTCGCAGCAGGTGCTCGCGGGCGATCTCGGGCCTGGTCGCCGTCAGGGCCATGACGTCCTGGAGCTGGTCCCGGAACCCGTATGCCCCTCCGGACTGGTAGAGCGCTGAGCGGCCCCAGATTCGGCAGGAGAGCGTCTGATAGAGGAGCCAACGGTTGAGGAGAAGGTCCATGGAGGGGTCGGGGGTGCTGACCTGCACGGTCCCCAACACTCGGTCCCAGGACTCTCGGACCTGGTGGAGGACCGTTTCCCAGCTCGTCTGACGGTAGCGATCGACCAGCGATCTCGCCTGTTCGGGGTCTTCCCCCTGCCCCAGGAAGAAGAGCACCTCGGTGCTCTCCCCCGGTTCCAGCTCCACTCTCGTCTGCAGGGCGGCACAGGGGTCCAGGCCGGCTCCGACCCTACCCGAGAGATCCGCCCCGAGCGCCAGCGACGCGGGGTGGTCGAGGCTTGCGTTGCGGCCGAGGAACTCGAGGCGATCGCCGGTCCAGGAGGTCTGCCGTCCAGCGAGATCCGCGAAGGCGACCCGGTTTGCGAATTCCCCAGCCCAGGCGTTCCTTGCGAACATCGCCCCCGTTGCGGGGTCGATCTCGGTCACCACGAAGGGTGCGGAGCCGGGTCGCCCGACCCCCAGCACCCACTCCGCAAAGGCGGTCACCGAGAGTCGCCGCTTGTGGCCTGACCGGTTCTCCAGCGTCAGGCGAGAGATCTTGATCGGGTCACCCATCGCCACGAACTGCAGGAGATCCAGTGCGATTCCGTGGGATGTGTGCTCGAATCGGCTGTATCCCTGACCGTGCCGGATCACATAGGGCCGGGCTTCTTCGCGGATGGGGAGACTGGTTGGTCCCCAGAGTAGACCACTGTCCTCATCGCGCACATAGAACGTCTCCCCCGGAGTGTCGCTGACGGGATCGTTCGACCACGGCGTGAGCTTGTTCTCCCGGCTGTTTTCGGACCAGGCATAGCCCGAGCCCGACTCGGAGACCTGGAACCCGAAATCCGGGTTGGCCACCACGTTGATCCAGGGAGCCGGAGTCCCTTGGCCCTCGCCCAGAGCCGTGACGTATTCCTTGCCGTCGGGCGTGAAGCCCCCAAGGCCATTGAAGAAGGTCAGGTCCAATGCGGGGGTCGGGACGATCCTGGCCGTCCTGCGAGGCGATACGAGCGGCGCCGGGACCGGCGCCGGCTCCACGCGCAGCAGCCGCGTCACCTGCTCAGACAGCGTACCCCGGCGCGCCAGAATCACCACCCGAGCCGCCGTGCTCAGAAGGGTCCGGTCTCTCGGGGGCAGGAGATCGTCCCGAAGCACGTAAACGCCTCCATGCTCACGATGCATATCGTGGCCGGCGGCGGACCGGCTCGCGCGCACCATGGCCTCGATGGACTCCTGGAGATCCTGCGCGTAGGAGGTGCCCTTGGCATTGAGGATCACCAGATCAGCGGAAATCCCCTTCAGGTGCCAATACTCGTGCGCCCTGACGAGCTGCCTGACGATGGCGAACTCCTCGTCCGTCTCGATGCGCACCAGCGCGATGGGGAGATCTCCGGAGATGCCGTAGGCCCAGAGCCCCGTCGGGCCGATGCGGTTCCTTGCCAGGACCTGGGGCGCCGCGCGCAAGGTCGGATCGGCGTAGAGCAGACGGTTGGCCAAGCGCTGGAAGAGATGCGCTTCGTCCTGCGTGGTCCGGAGGTGGTGCAGCTGGACCTGGGCCTGCGTCCAGGCCATCGAGCTCTCCCGCTCGAACGTTGTCGGCTGCCGGTACTTCTGCGTAGCCCTGAGGGCCTCATCCCGGGAAGGCGCCACGAGGGTGGTGAACACGAGGTCGACCGTTCCGCCGGCGGGAATCGCCACCCGCTGCCGGAGGCTCACGATTGGGTCCAGGACCGTTCCGGACGTATTCGAAAGGGGCTCTCCTTCAACGAAGCAAACCGCCCTTCGAACCTCCCGGCCCCGCCCCAGGAAACGCCCGCGGTCGGTTTCGTGCTGTAGCTCTCCCACCGTCTTCCCCTCGACCCCCACGAGATGGGCGAGCCAGACCTGGGGCTCCACCGCCGAACGAGGACGGCGTGAGGCCAACAATGTTCCGAGCTCCGGTACGAACTCCGTTTCCACGAACAGGTTCGAGAAGGCCGGGTGTGCCTCATCCGCGCCCTGTGGGGCCAGCACGACTTCGGCATAGGACGTCACATCGATTTGGCGGTCATGGCTCTCGAGGTTTGTGACCGTGAGCCGGCGAAGCTCGGCGTCATCCTCGGGGGAAACCATGATCTCCAGCGAGATGGAAACCGACCGGTACCGTTGCATGATCTTGGCCCGGTCCTCGGAATACACGACGTCGTACGTTTCTGCTTCGGTGCCGATGGGCTGGAAACCGGCGGACCAGAGGTCACCGGTCTCAGCGTCCCGCAGGACAAGAAACGATCCCCAGCAGTCGCGCGTGGTGTCTTCCCGCCACCGGGTGACAGCGAGATCTCTCCACCTGCTGAATCCGGAGCCCGCCGCAGTGACCATGACCGTGTAGCGGCCGTTGGAGAGGAGGTGAGTACGGGGTGTGACGTCGTGGGGGGATTCGAATCGCCGCAGGGTGGGCGGAACGATGTCGCGCACCAGGGCTGCCTCCCGTACCTCCTCGCTCCGGGGTCGGGCCACGGCCACGGCACGCGGAGTCCTCTCCTGGAGCAGGAGCTCCGCGGCCTGAACGAGGGGATGCGAGTGGAAACGCCTTCGCATGAGGCCGTCGTGAACCACATTGTCCAAGGCGAGGATGGTCATGCCCTGGTGATGGGCCATGTATGCCCGAACCACAGCGACCCGAGCTTCCTCGGGCAACCGCGAGGGAGTGAAGTCGAGGGCCTCATAGAACCCGTAGACGCCTCGAGCGCCGGACTCCTCCAACCGGACGAAGTTGGCCAGCGCCGCCCTGGGATCCACCATGGCCGCGAGTGCCGTAGCGTAGGGGGCTACCACCACGTCCTCGAACAACCCTCGCTTGAGGCCCAACCCAGGCACGCCGAAACCCGAGTACTGGTAGGAGAGGTGCACGTCGCGAACGTTGTAGGCCGATTCCGAGACCCCCCACGGGACCCTCCGCTCCGCACCGTATCGGATCTGTCGCCCCACCACGAGGTGGCAGGTGAGATCCAGGAGACTCTGGGAGGGCTGCCGCATCACGATGAGCGGCATCAGGTATTCGAACATGGACCCCGACCAGGAGAGGAGGGCCGCGCCGCGACCCACCGGCGTCAGGGACCTCCCGAGGAGGAACCAGTGTTTGGGTGAAACGTCGCCCTTGGCGATGGCTATGAAGCTCGCCAACCTCGCCTCGGAGGCCAGGAGGTCGTAGCTGCTGGGGTCGAGAGTGCCGTCGGCGACCCGGTAGCCGATGGAAAACAGCCTGCGGGAGGAGTCGAGGAGGAATCTGAAGTCCATGGCCTCGACCATTCCCTCGGCCTGCAGCGCCAGGGAAGAGAGACGGTGCTCGACGGTCGCCCACGCGTCGGGGAGGATCGTGGTGAGATCCCGGGCGTGGCTCTGGACCGAGTCCCGAACCGCAGCGGCCCAGGCCAGGACCTCGGCCTGGGATCCGTCCTCGACGTCCCTCGCGTATCCGCGGGCCGCGCCCAGCAGCTCTGCTGCGCGGATCTCCAGTTCCTGGAGCCGTTGGACCGGGTCGGGAATCAGTGCAGGGGGATCGTCCAGAGCGGCCGACATCGCGGCCACCGTCTCGCGCAGTCGCGCTGCAGCGACATCCTTTGAAGGATCGGGATGCTCGGCCTGCTCCAGGGAGTCGAGAACCAACTCTAGAGCGTCGCGGACCCCTTCCAGGGTTTCCGGCCCGAAAGCCTGGCGCTCCATGAGCTCCCGGCACGCTTGAGCCAGGGCGATCAGGTGCCCGGCCAGGTTTCCGCTGTCAACGGTGGACACGTAGATGGGCTCGAGCGGCCGGAGGTCCCGGGTATCGTACCAGTTGCAGAAGTGGCCGTGGACGCGGCGCAGCTTGGCCATGGTCTCCATCGTGGCCTCCAGCCGTTCCATCGTGTCCAGAATCCCGATCCAGCCGAAGTCGTGGGCGGCCACCGTGCTCAGGAGATACAGGCCCAGATTCGTCGGCGATGTGCGGTGGGCTTCGACGGGCTCAGGGTCTTCCTGAAAATTGTCTGGCGGAAAGGCATGCTCCTCCTCGTCCACGAACCGCTCGAAGAACCGCCAGGTTCGTCGGGCGATGAGCCGCAGCTCATGGGTCTCCCGGGAGGAGAGAACCCTGGAGGGCGCGATCCTGGCCGGGACGCTTATCCGCCACGCGAAGACAGGCGCCAGCACCCAAAGGAGAAGGAAAGGACCAGCCACGGGCCACGCCCCCGGCCTGAAGAAGACAAGGGAAAATCCTGCCCCGGCGGCGAGGATCACGCTCCAGCGAAGGTGTCGGTAGAAGACCCGGAGCCTCAGATCCGCTCCGTAGCCAGCTTGGGCAGCGGTCACCCACTCGAGGAGGTGCCGTTTGGTGAGGAATAGGCGTCCGAGCGTGCGCACCACGGCATCCACCATGAGCCAGGCCTGGTGGGCCAGCATGGTGATGTCCAGGAGGGTCTGCCACAGGGCTACGGAGACGTCGTGGCCCACTGCCCGGAGATGGCTTCGTTTGGAGATCCCACGTCTCCGGGGGAGGAGGCCGTCGAGAACCGGGATGACGGAGGGGATGGCGACGGATCCTACGACGAGGCCGATCCAGGGAAGGGGAGGAACTGCGGCGAGGATCCAGCTGGCCACGGCGACCAGGAACGAGGAGGGCGCGACGAGGCTTCGG
>JASFVN010000324.1:0-5031 GCA_050049805.1 Gemmatimonadota bacterium | reverse complement strand
CGAAAAGAGCCCCACCCGGTCGCAGATGACCAAGAGGGGCCTTTGTTTCCGAAAAATGGGCCTGGGTAGACTCGAACTACCGACCTCACGCTTATCAGGCCCCTATCAAATGGGCCAAATCCCGGCAATTTGCCGTACTTTCACGGGTAGAACGCACGATCTGCCGTACTTTTCCGGCAAACATGCTGGAATCTGCCGGGATTTAACGGCCCAATGACGGGCCCAATCGACACAGAGGACTTCCTTCTTATCCCCTACATGGATTCCCCCAGACCGAGCTCGCCATGAGGCTCGGCGGTGGACAAGCAGACGAGGTCGCCCAGGAATCCTTCCCCGACGACCTCGACCAAAGCTCCGAGTCCGATCCCACAGAGTCCGAGCCCATTCCAGAAGACGACTTCGATCAGAGCTGGGGAGAATAGCTTCCGATTCCCTCCGGCCCCACCGCGGGTGGGCCCCTAAACCCCGAACACGCCTCTGCCGTACCCAAGACCCTTCCCCATCTGCAGTTCCTGACCCTTCCCAGCCCTTAGCTCCCCTGGGGCGGGAGGGTTCCGAATCACCGCCCTCCCGACCGGAACTGGAACAGGTCGTCGGACCGGGGGCTCTGGAGCGGGGCGGTGGAGACAGGCCAGGAGACCCGGGCCAGCAGGTTCAACCCCACCCAATCGCCCAGAGCGGCCATCACCAGGTCCCGCTCCGCCAGGTCCGCGATGCGAACCCGGTGGCTGGCCCCCGGTTTGGTGATCTTCAGGGCGTTGGTCTGGCCGGTGAGCTGGATGGCTCCCCCGGTCCAGGGGTCGGCACCGCCGTAGACGAGGATGATGTTGTTTCCCTGGGTCTGGACCCAGTGGAGAACGTCGGGGATCGTCCCCGACCGATAGTCCCAGCGCGTGCCGGGCGGAAACCAGTAGGTCTCCTCCAGGTCCGGCTGCTCGTAGACCAGGAGGTCCTCGAGGTAGCCGAAGTCCAGGGCCGGGTAGCCGATCTCGGTGTAGGCCTGGTAGACGTAGGGCCGGAAGTAGTAGCGGTTCTGGTCCGATGACCCGCCGATTCCACTGACCACCGCCAGGTTTTCCAGCATCTCGTCGTAGGAGGCGTCGGGACCGGGTATGTCGGCGATCTCCCGGCGCCGGTACTGCCAGAACGCCCACTCGTAGCCCATTACCTCCCCTTCGAACGCCGCCCCGACAGGTAGGGACAGGTCATAGCCGTGGGAGGGGAACCAGGCCTGGAACCGACCCAGGAGGCTGTCCCGTGCCAGGAGGAGTCGACGCTGGAAGGATCGGATCGCCTCCCGCTCCGGCGGCGTCCCCAGGGATTCCAGGAAGGGCTGGAAGCGGGGATCCTCCGTGGAGAACAGGAGGGGTGCCACGTAGGCCACCGTGGCGTCCACGTCGTCGGGATAAAAACGCCGGTGGAAGAGAACTGTCTCTCCGGATTTGCTGGCTCCCGAGCTGATCCATGGGCCCGGATAGATCTCCTTCAGAAGGGTCAGGATGTGGTGATGGTCCTCCACGGATTGGCGCACCGTGAGGTAACGCCAGTCCATGGGCTCGGGCTCGGAGTCGATGAAGAAGCGGTGGGTAACGTTCAGGGTGTTGGTTCTCAGGATCAGCCCCAGCTCCTGGCTCGAGCCCCAGCTCGACGCGTATCCGTTTGGGGCGAAGATCATGGGATCCCATTCCCCGGTGTGGGTCAGGTAGGCCCGCTGGACGAACGTGGGACCGCCTGGGTCGTGGTGGTCCACGGGTTGTACGATGTCCAGCTCGTAGGCCCAGCCGAATCCCACCGTGGACGGGACCTGCCTTGCCTCAACCCCAGGCAGCTCGTTCAGCCGATCCAGGAGGGTCGTGTCCTCCGGGATGGGAGCCAGAGAATCAGTGCAGCCACCCAGAGACCATGTCAGGGCCAGGAGGGCTAGGAGCTTCAGGGCACCCGAGCGTCGCAGAAAACCGGAGCCTCGCAGAACACGGGAGCGCCGCTGACCTTCGGCCCGGTGCGGGCTCTTGTCCCGCCGGCACCCACGCCCCTTCGCGCATCCCATGATCAGAACTCCCAGCGAAGGCCGAGGGTGGGAAGGACCGCGAGTTGGGGCTCGATCTGATCGAGGTAGTCCGCACCCGCTTGGTTCGGGCGCCAGAAGGCGTGGGTGATGACGGAGTAGGGGTTCTCCCGGTTGTAGGCATTGAACACGTCGAGGAAGACGGAGAGGGATCCCCGCTCCAGATCGAAGCGCTTGGTCGCCCGGAAGTCCAGGCGATGGTAGGACGGCATCCGGGCATCGTTGAGAGGTCCGAACGCGGTCTGGAAGGCTTTCGCGCCCTCACCGTTCATCAGGGGGACTTCTGCGAACAGCTCTCGGGTGTAGGGCCAGGGGGAGTGGTAGGTCCAGGCCCAGCTCAGAGTAACACTGGGCCGGGGATGAATGGCCAACTCCACGTTTAGGGTGTGACGCTGGTCCATGGGGCGTGGGACCCACTCCCCCTCGACTTCGTCCTCGGATGAGGCCAGGGCGTAGCTTGCGGCCCAGGTGGCATGCTCTCCCACTCGGCCCCTGCCCATCACCTCTGCTCCCATGGCTCGTGACCGCTCAGGGGTCACGCGTGCCCGGTCCGATATGCTCTCTTCCCACAGCCCTTCAACCTCGGGAACCAGGGTCCGGTACTCGGGCCGGGGGTCCCGAATCAGACGCTGGTACGCTTCGATGCGAAAGGAAGTGCCTCCGGGTCGTCGGTGCTCCCAGCCCACGATGCGGTGCTCCGCCCGGGCGGCGGGAAAGAAGGTGGTATCGGCGTCCCCAGGAGACAGTTCGTGGAGCCCCTGCGACTGATGGTAGTGGCCCCACGCCAGTCTCAGGGTGTTCCTGGGGTCCACCTCCACCGCCACGCCCACCCGGGGGGAGAGGGTCCGGTCTCCGGTATAGGTGATGTGATCGTACCGGAGACCGATCTCTCCGGTGACGCGTTCCCCGATCCGCCTGCGACCGGAAACGAAGGCGGAAGCCTCGGTGCCCGACGGGGCCGGTGCCAGGGCCAGGCGGTTCAGCTCCAGGCTCCACGGGGGGGCCGTGTAGTAGATGAAGTTGGGGCGCCACTGGGTGCTTCGCCGGTAGTAGCTGTACTCGGCTTCGCCCCTTTGGAGAGCGCCGCCCCACCGGAGGAGGAGGTTCTCCGTGGGCTGGTAGCTCCATTTCTGGGAGATCCCTGAGAAGGCGAGGCTGCGCTGGTCCCGGACCGTGAGAGCTTGATCGCTTCCCCACTCGTCCTCCCCCTTCCGATCCCCACTCACGCTCCCTGCCGAGAGTATGGTCTCCAGGGAGAGGGCTCCTTTCAGTGTGGCGTCCCAGGTGATCCACCCATAGCTGCTCCCGTAGCTTCCGTGAATGAGGGTGCTGTCCTCCTCCACCGCCCTCAATGTCTCTCCCGTCACCAGCACGTGGGCGGTGAGGGTGTGCCCCGGAGCCACCTGGTAGCTGGACTTTCCGAAGACATCCCAATAGTTCGGTTCGAGCTCTCCGCCGTCGTCCACGCCGGTGACGGCGAACACGTACTTGAGGAAACCCCGCCGGGCCAACACCAGCCACATCCCCTTCCCGTCGTGGAACCCCCCGGAGCTGAACAGGCTCGCATTCATCGCGCTCACACCCAGCGCGGTTCTGGGCTCCGGGCCGGGGTCGAGGCTGTGCACGGACATCACGCCGGTGAGGCGGTCCCCGTACTCGGCAGGGAACCCCCCGGTCAGAAGGTCGACGCTGCCCACCGCCTCCGGGTCGATGACGCTCAGGCTTCCATCCCAGTACTTCATGTGATACGGCTCGTAGAGCTCCAGCCCGTCCAGCAGGGTGAGAACCTGGTCATCGGGGCCTCCTCTGACGTGGAGCTTGGACGAGATGTCGTGCGTGGCGATTCCCGGAAGACGGTTCATGGCTCTGAAGAGGTCGGAACCTATGTGGGGGCTCGCCTCCACCTCTTGGCGGGTGAGGGTATGGACCGGGACCGGTCCCTCCCTCAGGATCCCGAACGTGCTGGGGGAAACCACCATCTCCGCCAGCTCGAACGGCCTGGGCTCCAGCAGGAGGGTGACCAGGATGGTTTCACCCTCGTTGATGGAGATGCCCGCGACGCCTTCAGGGGCGAACCCGTACGCTTCTACCCGAAGGCGGTAGGAGCCGGGGGGAAGGACAAAACGAAAGCGCCCGTCGGCGTCGGTGACCCTGGACTCGCCTTGGCCGTCCACTTGAACCATCGCGCCTGCCACCGCCTGACTGTCCGGCAGGGCCAGTACACGGCCTTCGAGGATCCCCGTGGGGGGGGAGGTGGCCTGCATGGGCATCGGGATGAGCACGCCCCAGAGGAGCAGGCTCGAGAGGACAGAATCCACCGTCATCATGCCACCTTCTCGGAGTGGCGGGTTGGAGAGGAGAGAGGGACGGCCATCCCCCCCTCCTTTCTATATCAATACGGCTGACAGGGGCGTTTCCTACCAAATACCTCATCCGCAGCGCAGGAAGGGGGCGCTCCCAGGGGCATGGTGTGGCATTCCATATGGACTCTGGCTCGACGGTCCGAGTCCCTCAATTCCATATGCTGGGCCGGTTAGACTCGCGTTCGGGAGGAGACCGCTATGCTCACGCCTACCCAGCGTGCGTAGGATGGGGGCCAACCTGAGCCCACTGCCGTCCTGTTCTCTGACAGCGCGGGCGTGGCATTGTCGCCGCCAACGACACGTTCGGATGACACGTCGCAATAATCAGGTTTCGGAAACACATCTCCTTGACGTGTTGCCGGGAACGACATATCCTCAAAACGTGTCGCAGAAACTCGATTTGGGAGACATGTTTTGACCACCCCCTGGCAGCCCGACCGGCCCTACAACGAACTCCCTCCCCTGCCCCCGGCGGTGGAGCTGGAGACCAAGACCGTCCTGAAGCAGACCATCGCAGCCAGTCGAGCCCTGGCGGAGCTGAAGAAGGCTGTGGAGTTGATCCCCAAGCCCGACATGCTGATCAACACCCTTCCTGTTCTCGAG
>JASFVN010000323.1:0-5069 GCA_050049805.1 Gemmatimonadota bacterium | reverse complement strand
AGGCCTGGATTGATGAAAGAGCTGTAGGGGCTGGATCAGAAGACGAGGTGATGGACCATGAGAAGACTGCCGCTGGCCGGGCCCCGGGGGCTCGCCATCGTCACCCTCACGTTGCTCGCCGGGGCGCATCCGGCGGAAGGCCAGGACGGTGTCCTGATCAGAGGCACGGTTCTGGACGCCCAGACCGGGGACCCGGTTCCAGGGGCCTTTGTGGCCCCGGTGGGCTCGGCCCGGGGAACCGTCTCCGATTCAGCCGGTGCCTTCGTCATTGGCCTGGAGCCTGCCGATTCCTATCACCTTCAGGTGAGGCGCCTGGGGTACACCGAAGCCCAGCTCCGGGTGGGCTTCGACGAAGTAGCCATGCCGCTGACAGTGCAACTGTCTCCGAACCCCCTGGAGCTGGAGGGGCTCACCGTGCTGGCTGAAAGCCTCGCCAGGAGGAGGGTAGGCCCCTTCGGCGTGGCGGACGTCCTCGACCGGGAGGACCTGCTGGCATCACCCGAATCGTCAGGGTACCAATTCCTTCTTCGGGTCCTCCCCTTCGTGGAGAAGTGCAACATGGAAAGTGACGCACTCTGCATGGTGGGACGGATGTCCATGGGGGAGAAGAGGCAGGTCCAGGTGTGCCTGGACGACCGGCGGGTGCCGCCGGATTTTATGGAGAGCCTGCTGGCTCCGGTGGACCCCCGAGGACTCTATCTGGTGGAGGCCTATACCCGGGTGGGAGAGGTTCGCATGTACACCCCGGGTTACATCAAGAGGCTCATCGCCCAGGAAGGGTCTTTACCGCCCCTCTCCTTCGGCTGTGCCGGGGGAGGGTAGGGGTCGCGAGTCCCGGAAGGGTGAACCGGGTCCGGCCCTTCTGCCCGAACGTCATGCTTCCTGTACTGGCCAGGCTTTGACTACGTCGAAAGGCTGCACCATACAAATCAGGCGAAAGTCGTCCTGATTGGCAGTGATCAGGGTAATCCCTTCTTCCCTGCAGGACGCGGCGAGGACACAGTCGTTCAGGAAGGATCGCCTGAATCCGCCAGGGCTCATCAACTTCTTCCGAACCAAACCAGCGAGGATGAGTCCGGCTCTCTTCCATGCGCCGAAACTGGGCGTGATCACTCGCCCGCGCCTTTCGAACGGCGCGATGAGGCTCTCCTCCACCAGCCTCACACGGCGCCGGTCGGGAACCCCCGCCAGAAGCTCCTGGACCACCACGGCGTGGAGGTGAAGGAAGGGAAGATAGGCGGTGGAGAACCGCTCCAGCTCCTGGGCCCGGGCGCGGTCCCGGGCCGCGGCGATGTAGAGGTTAGTGTCCAGGGTATACCGGGCCACCTATCCGTCCTCGCCATAGATGTCCCGGAGTGCATCCGACCCTGCGATTCGACGAATCCCCTCGGCGACTTCTTTTCGGAACGTGACGAGCTCGAGGGCCTCCTCGACCGTTTCGGTCTCGGTTCTGGTGCCCAACACCTTCCGGGCTCGATCCAGAAGATCCTGACGAAGTCGCATGTTCTTTCGGACGGTCCTTCCTTCTTTTGCCATGGCTCACTCCCTGGGACTGTACAGATAAAACATATGTATGTACAGTTATTTCCTCAAGGAAAGGCCAGGCTACCCGGGGGATCTTATAGAATTCTGGCATCCGCCCGGGGGCGGATCCATGACGGGAGGGGCCCCGCCTACCCCCTGGGCTGCCCCAGCCACCTCCCGGGGGCAGCGTCGGCCACCGCCTCGCCGCTGTCGATGACCACCACGCCGTTGACGATCACGTAGGGGATCCCGGCGGAGCGTTGGTCCGGTTCGGCGTAGGTGGCCCGCTCCTGCACCGTCTCGGGATCGAAGATGGTGATGTCGGCGTCCATTCCCACCTGCAGGCGGCCCTTCCCGGCCATGAGGGGCATGGCCTTCTCCAGGCGTTGGGCCGGAAGGAGGGTGATCTTCCTGATCCCCTCCATCCAGCTCACCACCTGCTGATCCCGGACGTAGCGCCCCAGGAAGCGGGCAAAGGTGCCGACGCTCCTGGGGTGTCCGGTGCCGTCCACCAGTCCTCCTCCGTCGGAACTGATGATTCCCAACGGGCTCCGGATTCCCATGACGATCTCTTCTTCGGGGATGAACTCCGTCTGCACACTCAAGGCCCCGGGCTGGGCCCGAAGCTCATAGAAGCGCTCCTTCGTCAGCTGCTCCTGGGTGGCGGCGACGTAGATGTCCGAGTAGTCGGCTCCCCCGAAGCGGGGCTGCCAACCGTCATCGTAGAGGGCCGACTGCAGCGAGGTCTGGTTCCGGGTCCAGACGTGGAAATCGAAGGCCACGTCCACGCCCCGGGCCTGGGCCCCTTCAATGAGGGCGATGGAAAGGGGGGCCGAGCCCACGGTGGATGAGATGAGGTGGATCATCTGGAGGGAAGCCCCGGTGGCGGCGGCCATGGAGAGGACCTCCATGGTGGCCAGGCTCATGGTCAGGGGAAAGACGTTTCCCTTGTAGCGGGCATGAGGTGCCGCCATGACGCCGAACTCTCCCGCCACTTCGAACATGGCGAAGGTCTCTTCGTAGGACGCTCCCGGGCTGTAGTTCAGGCCGAACCCCACTCCTGCAGCTCCCGCCCGAATGGCTTCCCGGGCGCATTCCTTCATGACGGGGATCTGTTCCGGAGTCGCTGCGGCATAGCGATCCGTGATGCCGGCAGCCTCCCGGCAGACCCGGTGATCCACCGTGGCGGCGAAGTTCACCACCGGCCCTACCGCTTCCTGAGCCGCTACGTAGCCTGCCACGTCCAACGGCCCGCCGTGGAGCCCAATGGCCGTGGTGACTCCGTCGGCGGCCTTGTCCTCGTGGGCCTTCCTTTCCCGGCGGATGCTGGAGAGGAGGTCGATGAAACCAGGGGCGACGATGTGGTCGGCGGCGTCGATCACGCCATCGCCATCGATGGCATCTGTGGTGATGACGACGATCTCATCGTCGTTGATCCCCACGTTGGCCACCTGGTCGAAGCCTGTTTCGGGATCCATGACCCGGCCTCCCAGGATGACCAGGTCGAAGGGGCCCGAAGCCTCGGTGGCGGGCTGGCCTCCGGATTCCTCGGACCCGGGGGACCCAGGCTCCTCGAAGGCACACCCGAAGAGAAGAGGAACGGCCAGAAGGGAGAGGAAGAGCATCGGCGTTAGAATGCGGCCAGGAGAGATCATGTGCGTCAACCAGGATGGCAGTGTCCGTGGGACACCGCTCAGGAGAAAGGAGAAGTCCCGACGAGGGGAATTTAGTGCCCGTGGGGGACATTCGCCTGCCCTGGAGGCCGGTGCGCTCTCGGCCGCCTCCTATCGAACAGCCCTTCGGACGCTTAAAGAAGCCCGGCCTTTCCCCCCCGGCTAGGGAATCTCCGACAGGGCTTCCTGCATCCCGGCTCGGTAGGCCTGGAAGGCCTCCCGGCCCTTTTGGGTCAGGCGAATCTTGGTCCAGGGCTTCTTTCCCTTGAAGGACTTCTCCACTCGGATGTACCCGGCCCTTTCCAGCTTTCCCAGGTGGGAGGAAAGGTTCCCCCAGGTGAGGCCGGTCCGATTCTGAAGGAAGACGGCGTCGGCGGCCTCCAGGACGTAGAGCTGCATGACGATCTGGAGCCGGGCCGGGGCGTGGATGACAGGATCGATCCAGTCGGTGGGGCCTCGGTTACTCATGGCCCCCCTCCGCCGACGAGGCTCCGCCTCCGGGTACGGGTGGAGGAAGGAAGCGTACGAACCGGATGATTCCGGCTATGAGGATGACCACGGAGCAGATCCCGAAGGTGACGGGAAAACCGTGGTGCGTAGCATACCCACGCTGGAAGAGGACCTCACCGACGGGGGGCGCCGCCGCCACCATGAGCCCGTAGAAGAAGACCCTGGGAATCCCGAGAAAGAAGGCGGCCGTGGAGAACCCCAAAAGGAGGATGATGGAGAGGTACATGGGGACGATATGGCCCTGTTCCATGGGGAGCCGATAGGCGGCCACCAGGCCCAATACCAAAGCAACTACGTTCACTACGAGCATGATTACCCCCAGGCTCTTGAGCCGCCTCTGACGGGGCCGGCCATATTCCACGACCCCGATCCGCGGCTGGATCACGTGGTTCTTCACCAGGTAGATGCCCCAGAGTGCCAGTGCATAGACAGGAAGAAAGATGGCCGAGCTCCAGAAGTCCCCGAGGTGGACGGAGAGATGTGGGGCTATGGCAAACATGGCCAGGATACTGGCCAGGAAGATGTCCCAGAGGCCGCTGTCGGCCGTGGCCAGGAAGGTGGCCCGTTCCAGCTTTTTGAGTTCGTTCTCGGTCATGATGTTCCTCCGGTTGCCGTTCCCCCCCCACTCCCGCCTCCGGACACAACATAATGTATTGCAGAGTACTTTGCAAGACAGAGTAAAAAAGCATGAAGAGATTTCCTTGACGATGAAGGGCGGCGCCGCGGTATTGGAGCATTCCTGAGGAGGCGTGCACGCGAGCGCTATTTCATTGGACCCCATCTGCACGCTGGCCGAAATGAATGCCGAGTGGGACGGTGTTTGGGGAGCGGACTGGGATCATCAGGATCTCGAGTTCCCCGATTCGAGAACCATCGTCCTGGCTCCTGACATCGCGTACACCATCCTGCAATACAATGGAACGGTTACCGACACGGCGGGTGTCGTTGGCCCTCAGGAGAGTGGTAGGGCAGAACCGGGCCGGACGGGAAGACACCGCCCCGGGCGCCGCCGCCCGAGTCGTTTTAGATTGGGACCATACGCAGGCAAGAAAGGCGTACCTCTGAACCCCGCTTCCTCTGCGGGAGGCAACCATGGCGTTCAGCTCCCACACGGCTCATCGGTTAGCTGTAGGGATCCTTGCGGTTGTGGGATTTCTGGCCGGGCTCCTGGCCAGTGGCTATCAGCTCTATCTGCTGTTCTCCGATCCGGAGGGCCTCCCCAGCCTCTGGGCGTTACTGCCCGATCTGGGTGGTTATGTGGCCTCGCCAGCCTTTGCCGCTTTGGGAATCCTCATCGTGTGGCTTTCTCCCAGGCAGTCGGGAGCCCTCTTCGGAGTCCTCTTTCTCAGCATCTACACCTGG
>JASFVN010000322.1:0-5078 GCA_050049805.1 Gemmatimonadota bacterium | reverse complement strand
GATGGAAATCCGACGGAAGCAGGGGTGTGGGGAGGGAGTCACTCTCCTGCCCGTTACCGATCACATGAGCTTCGTAGGCATGGATGGCCTGGCTCAGTTCATTCGACAGGAAGGAATTGGCTGTATTCAGGGCCTGGTGAATACGGATCGCCTCCTCCCGGTACGCCGCGATCCTCTCTGGGCTCCAATGGGAAGGGGGTGGCCGCAGATTCGTGATGCGGTCCGCCATCTTCACCATCCAAA
This sequence comes from Gemmatimonadota bacterium, assembly GCA_050049805.1. Classification (GTDB taxonomy): domain Bacteria; phylum Gemmatimonadota; class Gemmatimonadetes; order Longimicrobiales; family Gaopeijiaceae; genus JABDNZ01. The sequence goes on along the minus strand of JASFVN010000322.1, from coordinate 4,835 downwards.
TCTCCACCGGTTGGGTACGGATTCGTCGGAGGCTGTCTTCCATCCTCTCTGACTTGTCGGCCAGATCCGGGTTCTTTGTCAGGGCAGCTACCCCGTCAGCTACCTTGGCACCGAACAGATCAACGATCTGCTCATAGGCTACCGGTGTGTCCTCCATGACATCGTGTAGCAGGGCACACACGACGGCCAGGTCAGGGTCTTCCACCCCACTACTCCGGGCGATGGCATTCATCACCAACATCGCCACATTGCCTACATGGACGATGTAGGGGAGCTCGCTTCCAGGTATCGTCTGGCCATGATGGGACCTGGCGGCGAGATCCCAGGCCTTGGAATGCAGATTCCGGTTCATGATGTACATCGAACTGCCCGCCCTCCGGTAGTCCAAAGGGAATCGGAGCCCTGAGAGCCCTCAGGGGCCATGCCCCGATGAGTGAGGGATAGGTGAATGTGAAGTAGGGCGAACGGGCCCGGCAAGGCCGACCGGGCCGATGACCGGCCCAGGTGGTATAGGCCCCTGCCCTGACCCTCCTAATCCCTCAGAGATACCGCCGCGTTCACTCGGCTGGCTCTTTGGGCCGGGATCCATGCTGCCACCGTACCGGCGAGAAGGAGCAGGACACCGCACCCAGCAAGGGTGGGAAGGTTGGAGGAACCCACGCCGTAGAGTATGCCCTCCAGGGTCCGGCCTATCCCCAGAGCCACGCCCAGACCCAGCAGCAACCCCATGCCTGAGAGAGCCAGTCCCCTCGTCAGCACGAGGCCGACCAGATCCCTGTTTGGAGCCCCCAGAGCCATGCGAATGCCCATCTCCCTCCTGCGCTGGGCCACTCGGTAGGAGACGAGGCCGTACAAACCCACGATCGAGAGAATCAGGGCCAAGCCAGCGAAGACCGCGACCACAAGGCCGAAGGTCCGGGTCTCAGACATGGAGCGGGAAAGGCCACTACGGAGCTCGGTCACCCGCGTGAGCGGCACTTCAGGGTCAATAGAGGCCGCTGCAGCCTTCAACGCCGGCATGATGGCTGCCGGGGGCCCCTGGACCCGGGCCTGGACCACCACGTACGGGTCGATCTCCTGGTGGAACGGATAGTACACCCCGGGGTTGGCTGGGGCCCTCAGGGACCGCATCTGGACGTCCCCCACAACGCCAACCACTCGCATCCGTACATCCCTTCGGATCAGGGTCTTCCCCACTGCGTTCTCACCGGGCCAGAAACGTCTCGCCAGAGCCTCGTTCACCACCACCACCGGCTCTGGCTCCTCGGCCGGAGATCGCAGGACCCTTCCCTGGAGCAGAGGTATCCCCATGGTCTCGAAGTACCCCGGTGTCACCACGATATGCTCGGCCTCGTAGCGACCGGCGGGATCGTCGGGACGATCCGCGTCGGCCACGGTGGATCGGGCATGGCCGCCCAGGATGGGAGCCTGGCCCGCCAAAGTGGCTCCAATCACGCCCGGCATCCTCTCAAGCTCCTCGAGTAAGCGCTCCTGGAACCGGACCACCTCTTCCCCTTCGTGCCGGCCGGTGGCGTCCAGGTCGATGAATCCCACGATGAGGTTGTCGGGATTGAATCCAGGATCGGCGCGATTCGCATTCAATACACTCTTCCCCAAGAGGGCAGCGCCGCTGATCAGGCCCAAGGAAATTGCCAACTGCCCCACCACCAGGCCATCCCGTAGGAGGCTGTTTCGCCGACCTCCGCTGCTCCCTCCCTCCCTTAGAGTGTGAGCCAGATCCTTCCGGACCAACCCCAGGGCTGGCACGAAGCCGAAGAGCATACCTGCCCCCACCGCCACACCCACAAGGAAGACGTAGACCCGGACATCCGGAGCCAGGGAGACCCGCAAGGACATGGGAAGGAGGGCGTTCAGGGAACCTCCGCCCCAGGCCAGGAGGGGGGCAGTCACCAGGACAGCCCCCAGGGCCAGGACCACACTCTCGGTCAGGACCTGTCGGGCCAGGCGAACCCGTCCAGCACCCAGGGCCTGGCGGAGGCCCATCTCCAACTCCCGTCCCATGGAGCGAGCAAGAAAGAGGTTCCCCACATTGGCGCAGGTCAGGACCAGGACAAGGAAGGCGATTCCTCCCAAGAGGAGGGTGAGCTCCCTTCCCTCGGCTCTCTCCTCGGGTGTCAGGCCCAGGCCCCGGGCCATGAGGACACGGATGTCTTCGTGGCCCTCCCAGGCGTTCCTGAGGCTCTGGCTCACCCCTTCCATGGACGCTTCGGCGGACCGGTAGTCCACCCCTGGGCCCAGGCGCCCGAAGACATAGAGCCAACTCGAGCCCCACTGACTGAAGGTATCGTAGTCAGTGGAGCCCGGACGTTGCAGGGCCGAAATCCATATCTCGGGAGGGGAGCCCAAGGCGTCCACACCCACGAACCCTTCCGGAGCCACACCCACGATCTCATAAGGAACACTCCCGATGTGGAGAACCCGGCCGATGGCACCGGGGTCGCCGGCGAAGCGCCGCTGCCAGAAGCCGTGGCTGAGAACCACCACGGTATGGGCCCCCGGGGCCACCTCATCCATGGGGCCGAGGAGCCTCCCTTGGGCAGGGACCAACCCCAGGAGGTTGAAGTACCCACCACTGACGTATTCCCCCTGAACGGGTTCGGTGTTCTCCCCCCTCCCAACTAGGAAGTTGGAGCCTGAGAAGCCCGCCACGCCTTCCAGGAGCCCCGCCTCTCGACCGATGAGATCGAAAGCCGGCCAGGAGAAGTTGTCCCACCTGGGTGCCGTGTCGTAGCTACGAGCGAGTTGGACCAGCTCTTCGGGCTCCACCGCTCCCGGCACCGGCCGCAGAAGGAGGCCATTCACCAGCGAGAAGATCGCGCCGTTGGCCCCGATTCCGAGGGCAAGGGTGAGGATGGCCACAATGCTGAAACCCGGGCCCCGCCGGAGGATCCTAAGGCCGTAGCGGATGTCCTGTCCGATGCTGTCCAACGTCCACTCCTCTCTACGTGTCCACAGCGCGTGGGGAAAGGCGCCGGCCAGAAAAGCCACTCGACCGGGGTACCCTTCCCTTCGGGCTCGGAGGCCGGGAGGCCGCAGCGCCTCCAACTCCCCCATCCATTCCTCCAGCCACTCCGCCCTGCGATCCCTGGGAACCAGGAGGGAGCAGGCCCTGAGGAGAAGGAGTCCCCATCCGGGAACCTCCCCTTTCATGCCCCCACCTTGCCTGCGGGGAGGTTGATGACAGCGACTGCCTCCGCCAGCTGGGCAGCCCCCTCGGCAAGGGCCTTTTCACCCTCGCCGCTCAGCTCGTAATAGCGCCTGCGGGAGCGGCCCTCCCGGTCGGCGATGCGCTGGTCCTCCCACCGGGCCCTGACATAGCCGCTTCTCCGGAGCCGGCCCAACGTGGGATAGACTGTTCCCGACGGGAGGCCGGTATAAGCGATGATATCCAGCCCGTAGGCACTTCCGTCGCGGATGGCGGCGAAGATCTTGAGGGAGGAGAGTCCCAGAGGCCGAGGCATTGTGTTCTTCCTGTCAAATGGATGTAGAAGTGTAAGGCACCTTACCAACATCCTTAAGACAAATCAAGGACTGAAGGGGTTGCATGGAGGGCGAAACGCACGTGAATCGGGCCGAGAGGTAGACGACTGAGGCCTTTCACCTGAAGCGCCGCTTCGCTAAAACGTCGGCGATGAAAATCTTCCCGACTTTTCAGCTGAAACGCGCAGGTCCGCTACCGACCTAACCCTTGTCAAGCGTCGGCGGTGACCGCCGGATTCTGGCAAGTCGCCGCACCTTCACGGGCAGGACATACGATCTGCCGTACTTTTCCGGCAAACATGCCGGAATAGGCCGGGATTTACCGGCTCAATATCTGGTCCAATCTCAGCCATCCCCTGCTGGGGTACCATTTAGCGTGGTAGTCCAGAGCCCCCAATGAAACCCAGCCGCGGACCTCTTCGTATTAGTCATACAAAGTCGTCATGACTATACACCGAACACACATCGGCGGCTGTCCAGGGGGCACCGCGAGCATGTTTCCGGAGGCCAGATGAGCGGACAAGGATACCTCGGAGAATTCGAACAGATGCTCTTGCTGGCAGCGCTGCGCCTGGGCGATGCCGCCTACGGCGCGGCCCTCATGAAGGAGCTCGATAACACCGTGGGACGCCGGGTGTCCCGCGGCTCGGTCTACGTGACGTTGGACCGCCTTGAGGAGAAGGGGTTTGTCTCCTCCAACCTTTCTCCCGCCCGACCGGAACGAGGAGGCCGCCCTCGGCGGATCGTCCGGGTAACACCCGTGGGGGTGGCCCAACTCCGCCGCTCCAAAGACGCCCTCCAGGCCCTGTGGGAAGGCGTGGAAATCCTGAACGCACCATGAGTCACCGGCCCGAAGTTCCCGAGATCCCGACCAGGATCCTGAACGCCGTCCTCCGGGGCCGGTATGCCGATACAGTCCTCGGAGACCTGGAGGAGGAATTCCTGGAGAGGGCTGAGGATGCTCCTCTGCGGGCCCGAATGACCTACTGGCGAGACGCCTCCGGCATTGTCTTCCGATACCTGATGGAAGAGAGGCGACGAGAGCGCCGCCGCCGGCACCCTGGCGGATTCGGCCAAACCATGGAACAAATCCTTTTGAACGCTCGCTATGCCTTCCGCCGCCTCCTGAAGACACCCCTCTTCACCATCGTGGCGATCCTCTCCATGGCGCTCGGCATAGGCGCCAACACCGCCGTAATCAGCCTGGTAAATGCCGTGCTGATTCGGGACATTCCCTACGAAGAGGTCGGGGAGTTGGTGGATCTCTATACGGAGACCCCCGGTCTCGCATACTCCCCTTCTTCTTATCCGGACTACGTGGACCTACGGGAAGG
>JASFVN010000321.1:0-5079 GCA_050049805.1 Gemmatimonadota bacterium | reverse complement strand
ACGTTGCCGCTTCTTCCGGGCCGAGGCCGCCGTAAGGTCCCGCTCCTCCAGCTCGGCCTTCACCGACTCCAACTCGCCATGGAGCTGGTGCAGCTCCTCCCGGGCGTCAGCCAGCTCCTGCTCCAACTCCTCCCTCCGGGCTTTGGCCTCTGCGTCTTCCCCAGCCTGAGCCGTCTTCCCCGTGGAAAGGACCTGCTCCGGCCTGGATCCATCCCTGTAGACCGTCACGCCCTTGCACCCCAGTGAGAAGGCCAGCTCGTAGATGGCCCTGACGTCGTCTTCCGTGGCGTCGTTGGCGAAGTTGGTGGTTTTGGAGATGGCCGAATCGGTGTGCTCCTGGAAGGCCGCTTGCATGCGAACATGCCATTCCGGAGTGATATCGTGGGAGGTCACGAACACGTTCTGAATTTCCTTGGGAACCCCAGGAAAGTGGATGTGCCCCTCCGAAGCGATACGCTCCATGAGCTCTTCCGAGTACCACCCCTGGGCCTTGGCAAGCCGAACAAAATCCGGATTCACATCCGGCATCAGGGATCCGGCCTGGTTCCGCATGAAAGCCACGGCGAAAAGGGGCTCGATCCCTCCCGAGCATCCGGCGAAGATGGAAATGGTCCCGGTGGGGGCCACGGTGGTGAGGTTGCAGTTCCGAAGCCTCCGCTCCGCCCTGATTCGGTTGCCTTCCGGATCCCTTGCACAGCTCTGGTCCGGACCCCAGATGGACGCTTCCCACTCGGGATAGACACCCCGGAGCTCCGCCAAACGCTCAGAGGCCACCCGGGCTTCCTCGTTCAGGAATCCCATGACCCGGCGCCCCATCTCGACGCCTTCCTCGCTGTTGTAGGGGATACCCAGGCGAATGAGCATGTCCGCCCACCCCATGACACCCAGACCCACTCGGCGAATCTTCTGGGCCAGGTCGGTGATCTCGGGAAGGGGGTAGCGGTTGGCGTCGATGACATTGTCCAGGAAGTGGATGGAGAGGTGGACCACCTGCCTCAAGCCGTCCCAATCCACGCCTTCCATGGGATCCTCGCCCCAGGTGAAATCGTTCTTGACGAAGATGCCGAGGTTGATGCTCCCGAGGTTGCATACGTCGTAGGGAAGGAGGGGCTGCTCTCCGCAGTTGTGCACCAGGAGGCCGTTGGCGTCGAAGGCGTTTACCCCCGGGATCTGGACGTCGAAGACCTCCTCCTCGCCAGAAGGCTCCACTTTTGCCACCCTCACCAAGAACCGCTCCCGATTCATCTCTCGCTGGTAGGAGTGGAGAAGGGTTTCCAGGCGGCCGGCCTTTTCGGAGTCCCCGAACCCCACCCTCTCGGCGAAGACGCTCAGGTTGTCGTTCGACACCACCAACTCGTGCTGGGGACGAGTCCGGTATTTTGATGTCCCGCCCTTCCCGTCTGGGAGTTCCGCCAGGCCAGCTGGCCGCCGCCCCTCGTAAACGGAGGAGGCGATCCCTAGGCGCAGCAACATGCGCTGGACGGCCTCAAGAACCGGCAGGTCCGACTGGGACAGGCGTACGGTGACGCCCTTCTCCTGGGTCCCTTGCACCGACCCATCGGAATCGAAAAGGCCCCGTAGAAATCCTCGGTGAAAGTCGCTGGAGGTTTCCTCCACTTCCGACGTGATCGCCTTCCCTTCCCTTCCCGGCACCATTCCCAGGTCGAACGCCAGGTCCCGGAGTGCCGCCAACTTCATCCGATGCTCGCCTCGCCCGGCCACGGAGTGCCAACCCCGGAAATCGACGCGATGCGGCAGGGTCCGGGCGCAACGCTCTGCTTCGGTCATCACCGCCCTGACTCCCCCGGAAAAGCCGCCTTCAGATCCGTTCGCAACCGCCGCAGTTTCCCACACCGAGAGGACGGCCTCTTCCTTTTTGAGCGTTCCGTCCCCAAGGAGAAGCCCGATCAAGTAACCTTCCTCCCTCGTATGGCTTCCCGTCCAATCCGGCAAGGACCGGTGGTCGTTGAGAACGATCCAATCCCCTTCTCGGAGGTCTCCAGCCGGGCACCACTCTTCCTCAATCCGGTACCTGGTCTTCACGGCCGCCCGCCTGATGGGATGATCGGATGTAACCCGAATCTCGATCCCCTCCCTGGTCCTCACCCTCAGGATCGGTTTCCTGCCCGTGGAGAAAAAGCCTGCGTCGTTCGAGGCATACTCCGTTCCCTGGATCCTTGCGATAAAGGGAACGCCCTCAAGATCCCTGACTTTTTTAGGGCCTTCCGACGTGTGGATCCACGTCTCTCCTGTCACACATGGGTTGGTCGCCTCGTAGGACCCCATGTGCGGAACAGGGTTGTGTTCGTTGGCCCGGTCGACGAAGAAGACACCGGGCTCACCGGTGGCCCAGGCGCCGTCTACGATGGAGTCGAAGATCTCCTTGGCGCTCTCTCGACCCACCACCTCCCCGGTCTTCGGGTCCACCAGGTCGTAGTCACCCTCGCTGGCGACGGCCTCCATGAAGGCGTCGGTGATGGCCACGGAAATGTTGAAGTTGGTGATTTTTGAGGTGTCGGATTTGCAGGCGATGAACTCACGGATGTCGGGGTGGTCCACCCGCAGAATCCCCATGTTGGCCCCGCGACGGGTCCCGCCCTGCTTCACGACCTCCGTGGAGGAGTCGTAGAGGGTCATGAAAGAAACAGGTCCGGAAGCGACGCCCATGGTGGACCGGACCGTGGAGCCGGTGGGCCGGAGGCGGGAGAAAGAAAAGCCGGTGCCTCCACCGGATTGGTGCACCAGGGCCATGGATTTCAGCGTGTCGTAGATCCCGCTCTGACCGTTGGAGAGGGCGTCGTCCACCGGGAGCACGAAGCAGGCGGAGAGCTGACCCAGGGGCCTACCCGCATTCATGAGGGTAGGCGAGTTCGGCTCGAACTTCCCATTGATCATGAGGTCGTAAAACTGCCGGGCGACCTCCTCCACCGCTGCCTCGGAAGCTCCGAACCGGGCGTCTTCCTTGGCAATGGTGTAGGCCACGCGCCAAAACATCACCTCCGGCTCCTCCACCAGCTCACCGTTCTCATCCTTCTTCAGATAGCGCTTTCCCAGGACGATTCGAGCGTTTTCCGTCAGCTCTGGTATGGGTAGGTCCTCGGGAATCTGGTCGTCGAAGAGGAAGGGCTCGTCCGGCTGCCGTTGGGGATGGGTCATTGACAGGTTTCTCCGTGGCGAATGTGCTGAAAACCAATGAAAAGCAAGGGTCTATTGCGTCGAAAACCGGCGAAAGATCTGCTCGCCGGTGTGAAGTCTGAATGGAAAGGTCGGGCCCAGAAAACCACAAAATCTTGCGGCTTCTTCATTCTAAGACCACTAGATATTGTGGGTCAAGGGTAAAGTGCACGCATTTCCCGACATCTGCCCCCGGGAGCCTTTCCGGGTAGCGGGGCGGGGCGCGTCCCTCCGGTAGGGGACTAGAAGGAAGAGCCGATCCTGACGTAGCCCCTGGAGCCTTCCTCCCCCGCCAACGGAAAGGCCACTCCGATCCTGAGATCCAACTCCGAGAACCATAGGGGAAGGGTCCGCATCAGAATCTCCGCTCCGGCCGAAGAGAGGGCATCCCGGCGAGGGTTTTCAAACCCTCGAATCCCGAGTTCCGGCCCCCAGGCATTCCCTCCGTCCAGGAACAGGGATCCGCTGACCCAGTCCAGGTGGAGGGGAAAGAGGCCGGCACCCCTGTTCACGAGTTTGAGGGGAAAGCGGTATTCCAGCGAAGCGGACCAGGCGTAGCGCCCCCATCGAGTGGCGGTGGAGAAGCCTCTTACCGGGAAGAAAAGCCCCTGCCCAAGATCCAGAAACTCCAACGGCAGACTTCCACCCGACGCCCCGCCCACCTCGAAGTGGAAGGCGTCGGCCCCCGGGCCACCGGCCACGCCGCCGCTGGCCCGTATACCCAGAACGTGGTTTCCGAACCCCGGACCCTGGAACCCTTTGTAGGCGGTGAGGCGACCGATCAAATCCGTGAAGGATCTGTCCCATCCGGCTTCATTCCTCAGGGAGTCCGTCAGAGTCAGATCGCGGCGGCCTCGAACCCTCAAGTACAACCCCACACCGTCCTCGGGGCTCAACGAAAAGGCGAACCGGCGGGCATTCCCGAACGTCAAGCTAGCCCTCACCTCGGCCAATCGGACATCGGGACGGCTCAGGTCGAATCGTCGGCTCTCCTCCAAATCCTCTTCCAGGAAGAACCGCTCCTCCCAGATGTGGGAGGCGCCGATGGAAAGGGTGGTACTGTTGCGGGATCTCCGGCGGACAAGAGCTGCGGCGGCCCCCACGGCCCGCTCCCGTTCCACCAGGAAGATGGGCACCGTGTCCCCGCCTTCGGTGATACCGGCCCACGGTTGCCCGGCGGCGTCGTAGCTCTGGCTGGCTGCGAAGGAGAGAATGGGAACTTCGAGACCTGCATACGTATAAGAGCCGAACCCGTTGAAGGAAGCGGGACCACCGGAAAACGTGCCCGAGAGGGCATAGGCGTGGCGGCCTACCAGATCCTCACCCGACGTGGCCAACCCGAAACCGGGATCCAGAACCTCTCTGTCGCCGGCCTTGTCTCCCTCCCGGTAGGTGGGAGCCCAATAAGTGGGCCCCAGCGTGGGAACCGGGCTGTAGGGCTCCGCAGGGACCTCCACCCGTTCAGCAAGCCGTTGTAGGTCTCCGGCGGCTTGGAACCTGGGGTGGTAGGGCAGTGGCGAAAACCACTCCTCGGGCTCCATGGGAATCCGCTCGATCCACCAGCCTTCGTGATGATAGGAGGAGTAGTAGATCCAGCGACCTTCGGGATCCACGGAGGGATAGGCCCCTCCCCCGAGGAGGTTCGTGACCTGCCGTACCATGCCCGGCTCGCCTGTCCCGGGCTGAACGGAAACAGCATAAAGATTGGGAATACCGCTGCGATCCGAGGACCAGAGTAGCCAGCGTCCATCCGGGGTCCAGGTGGCCCCGTTGTCGATGGCCCGGTCCGCGGTCACCTCCCAGAGGACCTTTCCCTCCGGCGAAAGAATGACCAGGTCGAAGTAGGCCCCGGGCCTCCACCGGGAAACCGCCAGAAGACGCCCATCGGGAGACCAGCGGGGGTAC
>JASFVN010000320.1:0-5085 GCA_050049805.1 Gemmatimonadota bacterium | reverse complement strand
GTTTGGCCCGGCAAACGGATCGAGCCTGGAGAGCGAGCAGACCTGTCGCTCACGGTGAGCAAGAGCTACTCCGGCACATCCATGAAGATTCCGGTTCATGTCTGGCGCGGTCTCGAGCCGGGTCCATCTGTATTCATCTCAGCGGCTGTGCACGGCGACGAGATGAATGGGACGGGAACCATTCGCCACATCATCCAGGACCGTCCTTTCGAGCTCAGGGCTGGAAGTCTGGTTCTGGTGCCCGTGGTGAACATTCTCGGATTCGAGCAGCTTTCCCGGTATTCACCCGACAGGAGGGACCTCAACCGCTCCTTTCCCGGCGCCCGCACCGGGAGCCTCACGAGCCGATTGGCCAACGTCATCTTCCGTAACATTGTCGCCCGCTGCGACTATGGGATCGACCTCCACACCGCCGCCATCAGGAGGACCAACTACCCCAACGCCCGAGCGGACATGGAGCAGGAAGCCACAGCCCGCCTGGCGACCCTGTTCGGTGCCGAGCTCACCCTCAACACCCCCGGCCCGGAGGGGAGCCTGCGCCGGGCGGCGGTGAAGAGCGGCTGTGCGACCATGATCCTGGAGGCAGGTGAGGTCTGGAAGGTAGAGCCCGCGGTGGTGGAGTACACACTGCGCGGAATCCGGAATGTGCTGGCGGGCCTCAAGATGATTGACGAGGGGATCACGGAGCCGGCCTTCCGGGTCGTAGCGGAGGAGACCCGCTGGATGCGCGCCGAAAAAGGTGGATTTCTGAAATTCCATGTTCATCCGGGTGACACGGTGGCGGAGGGCCAACCCATTGCCACCAACACCAGCCTGTCCGGCAGGGACCTGAACACCGTCGTGGCTCCCCGGGACGCCATCGTCCTGAGCATGACCACCCTTCCGGCAGTGTCTCCAGGTGACCCCGTCGCGAACCTGGCCTTCCCCACCGAAACCGCCTTCAGGAAGATGGAACGAGTGCTGGGGAAGCTTCCGGAGGACAGTCTGCTTTCCCGCCTCCACGATGATCTGGCCAGCAACCTCTGGGTGTTCGACCTGGACGACGCTTGAGCCTTCCCGAACCCTCTCAGGCTTTCTTGGGCTTCCCGGGAGCGGGCCTCCCCCGAGGCTCGGGGCTGAAGTCCTTGTCGAAATGCACGTCCAGCTGTGGGAAGGCGATGGTGATTCCCGCCTCTTTCAGGTGGTTCCAGATCGCAAAGTTGAGAGCCGAGCGGGTCACCCTGGCCGACCACGGGTCTTCTGCCCAGACGGAGACTTCGAAGTCCACAGAAGAGCTCCCGAACTCCAGCAGGAGAACGATAGGGTCCTTCTCCTGGACTCGATCCGGAACGGACCGCCCGGCTTCCGAGAGGACCTCCCTCACCTGGTCCATGTTGGAGCCGTAGGCCACCCCAACCTTGGCTCGAATACGGTATAGGGAGTCCCCCAGGGTATAGTTGGTGACCGAGGATTGAACCAGAAGTGAGTTGGGAATGATGATCTCCTCGTCGTCTCTCGTCCGGGCGACTGTAGCTCTCGTCCCCATCCGCATCACCCGGACGATCCGGCCGTCCACCTCTAGAACATCCGATTCCGTGATGGACCGCTCAGCCAGCAAGATCACTCCCGACACAAAGTTCTGGAGTATGTTCTGCATGGCGAAGCCCAGGGCCACGGCCACCACGGCTCCGGCAGCGAAGAGGGCCGAAAGGTTGATCCCGATGGTCTGGATTCCGATCCCAAGTCCCACCAGGATGACCCCGTAATGGAGAAGCCTTTTTGTGGTGGAAATGGCCCCTTCCTCCAGTACCCCTCGAAGCCGAAGCCAGCGGTCGGTGATCCGCTGAAGGATCTTCGAGATCCAGAGGGAGAGGAGAATGATCACCAGGAGGGTGAGCATGGAAACGAGGGTCACCGGGGTCCCGGCCAGCTCGAACAGGGTGTGGTTCAGGATTTCCGCGTTAAGGATTCTGTCCATCAGAGCCATCCTCTCTTCTTGAAGAAGATGACCATGCCCACTCCGAGCCCCACCATGATGACCAGGAGGGCCGGGTAGGCCCAGGGAATCCCCAGCTCAGGCATGAACTCGAAGTTCATCCCGTAGATCCCGGCCAGGAACGTGAGGGGGATGAAGACGCTGGCCATGGTGGTCAGGACCTTCATGATCTCGTTCATGCGGTTGCCCACCGAAGACATGTAGAGATCCATGAGACCCGACACGACGTCCCTCAGCGTTTCGGCCGTGTCGATGACCTGAACGGTGTGATCGTATACGTCCCGCAGATAGACCTGGGTGGTCTCTTTGACTAACTCGGATTCGGTCCGGGCCAGACTGTTTGTCAGCTCCCGGAGGGGCCAAACCGCCCGCCGGACCAGGAGCATTTCGTGCCGCAACCGGTGAATTCGATGCATGGTCTCCGGTTTTGGATCCTCCAGAACGGCCACCTCCAGCTCCTCCACGGTCTCGGCCATGCTCTCCAGAATATGGAAATAGTGGTCCACCAATGCGTCGACGAGGGCGTAGGCCAGATAGTCGGCCCCACGCTTCCGAATCCGGGCCCCCTCCGCCCGGATTCTGTCCCTCACCGGATTCCAGACATCCCCGGCTCGTTCTTGAAAGGAGAGCACGTATCCGTCCCCGAGGATGATGCCCACCTGCTCGCTACTCACACTGGTTCCATCGGAATCGAGGATGAGCATCCGAAGAACCACGAAGAGGTACCCGTCGTACTCCTCCAGCTTCGGGCGCTGCCCCGTGTGAACCAGGTCTTCCAGGGTTAAGGGATGAAGACCGAAGGCCTCTCCCATCTCGCCGATCAAGGTGACGTCGTTCAGGCCATCGAGGTTGATCCAAGTGGTTCGAGGACGCCCGGAGATCTCACCGAAGTCTGGGTCGACGAGGACACTCTCTTCCACCGTCTCACCGTCGTACTCGATGAGGGACAGATGGATGGGCTCAGTGCGTTCCGGGCCGGTATAGACCAGGGTCCCCGGTGCCGAGCCGGCGGTTTTCTTCTTGAAGAGAGAGAGCCCGCCGGTGAGCCGGCGGACGGTAGGGCCGAGCGGACCCATGTGTTTGGGCAGGTTCATGGGAAACTCCCGAAAGGGTGACACGCCTCGGAGAATATAGGAAGGAGGAGGGGTTTCTCCGAGTTTCGAGTACGGTTATGGCGGCGAACTCGGGCGGCCACACAAAACCTGTAAAGAGGAGAACTGCAGGCACCGAATGGGAAAAGGCCCCGGGGAAGGCCCGCCTTCGCCGGCGAAGTGGCCGCTCAACGCTTCAAAGCCGGCGGAAGGTTCCTGTCACCTCCACTAGCACGTTGAAGCCATCCACCGACCTGGGGATGGTTTTGGCCACGTCCCGATCACTGAGGTAAACCTTGAGACAGGGCTTGCCGCCCTGCTCGCCGATAGCCGTACCGGTCACCCCCGGACGACCCATCACCCTGGCCGTGAGCTTGCGTTGAGCTGCCTCCAGCTTGGGATCCAACATCAGCCTCCGTCGACTCTCACCCCGAACCGATCCAGGACCAAGTCGATGGGGTTGGCGATGGTGTTGGTAGAGCTGCCGGCGAAAAGGAGTCCCACGGGTCGTCGGTCTGCGGCGAAAAGGCCCTTGGACACCACCAGCGACCCCGAGTCTCCACCGGTGCTGAAGCTTCCGTCGGTGATGATAATCTGCCCTTCGAAGCGTGCGTTGCCCGTGCGGTAATTCACGTCCACCACGGCGTTGATTCCGGTGACCCGGCCGATGGTGTGCCCCGTCGTGCGGCCGTACTTCTGGACCTTCATCCCCAACGTGGCTTCCATGGTTTCGGGGCGGGGGCTGCCATACCCGTTTTCGGGTGTCGACGTGCCCAGATCGTCAGCCGTGGTGAGGGCCAGGGCGGCATCCAACCGGTTCATGGGGCAGGCGATACCTCCGCACCACTGGATGGGCTCGAAATCGAAAAGGGTGCCCAGGGCGTCGTCGGGGTTGGTTCCACCATCGGCCACACCGGGCTGGAGAAAGTTGTCCCCGGTTTTCGCTCGGTTGTTGTTGGCGAAGACGTGGTTGTTGCTGAGGGCGAAGATCCGCGATCCGTCCGTGACCCGCGCTCCGATGGTCCCCGCTGTGACGCCCGGGTGCCCTGTGCTGACGCCGATGGGTACCGGCCGGGGGAATCCTGCCTTGGGATCGATGTCGTCCCCCTCATTCGTCAGGACCACACCCTCAGGAGGATCGGCGTAGCTTACAAAAGGCGCCGTGACCTCTACGCTCACGGGGACCCCCGACACACTCTGAGGAAGTGCGGCCGCACCCAGGGCGGTGACATAGACCTTCACCACGGCCTGACCCGACGGTCCCCTTCCCACGGCGGTTCCCACCACCCCCGGCCGGGAGATCCACTCTGCGGTGACCTGGGCCTGGGCGGCCATGGCCGCTTCCAGCGACACTTGAGACGGACCCCGGTCCAGGACGTCACCTCCATGGGTGAAGATGTCCGCCACAAGGGCCAGCAGCGGTGCCAGCCGGTACAGGAGCCCGCGTTTCTTGATCACCGAATCCCCGTCTTTGGCCTTTCCCTGCCCGCGGCGCCGTCCCCCGACGGATCCATGGCGCCAGCAGTGTTGGTCCGTGTCACCCTTCCTCCCCTACTGTTCATTGGACGGCCGTGTTCCCCCGGGAGTTGCCACCGATGCGGCGCGAGAGTGCACAAACCCCGATTCCCCACCCTGAAGAACCACCCGGAACCACTCCCCTGCCCCACCCAGGATTCTGAATCCCACCTCACTGGAGAGCTCCCTGACAATGGAGCCGCGGGTCGACGGGGATGCCCTCAGACGAGCCCCGTCTTCACCAACATGCCCCTCCGCTCCTATGCCATCCAGATTCACGGAAACCCTTGGTGGTTCGGGGGGGATGGGAAGGATCAGATCCCAGGGGTCCATGGCTCCCCTCTGGTACGCCCCGAAGTGGAGGTGCGGCGGTGTGGTCCGGGCGTTCCCGGTGTTCCCAACCAGGCCGATGGTGTCGCCGGCCTGCACCTGTTGGCCGTCCTCCACCAGGGGTTCATCCAGGTGGGCGTAATAGATCGACTTTCGGCCATCTGCCTCTCGGAG
>JASFVN010000072.1:0-16359 GCA_050049805.1 Gemmatimonadota bacterium | reverse complement strand
CTCCAGGGCTCAGCCAGAACCTCAACGCCTTGGAAGACCACGAAGGCGGCCGCAAGATAGGCGAGGGCCCACTGGACGAGCTTGCGCTCTTTCATCCGTCGGAAGAAGTCGGAGTCTGGCATGGCGGATCCAGGGAAGGTGGCCTTCCTTGCTTCAGGATGGAATATCGGGACCGGTGCCGGTGAATGCGACCTTTTCTTGCGGAAGTGTGGAGTTACCGAGGACCCGTTGGGATAGCGGAGTCATTGGCGGTTAGCCCGACGGGGCGTTTCAGATGGAACGTTTCTCATCCACCCTTGAGTCGCTGGGTCAGCTGAAGCGTCTGTTGCCCCGGGATCGGTTCGTTTGATGGGGCCCTGCCGGGCTTCAACTCCTCGACCGCTTCATTGCCCGAAGCGTTCCGGGGCCGGTGGTTTGTTATCGACGATGGCCTCGATCTGACTCATCACGTCCGGTGTCAGGCTCTCCTGCGCATCCAACGACCTCAGATTGTCTTCCAGCTGGCTCAGGCGGGAGGCACCAAGAATGACCGTGGAGACGTTCGGATTCTTCAGACACCAGGCCAGCGATAGATGCGTGACGCTGATGCCGATCTCATCTGCCAGGGCCGTCAGTTGCCGGACCTTTTCGAGCTTCCGCTGACCCTCTTCCCCGGTCCATTTATCCCTGAGCCATTCGTAGCCCGGGAGATTCAACCGGCTGTCGTCGGGAATGCCGTCATTGTATTTCCCGGTGAGCATGCCGCTGGCCAAGGGCGACCAGATCGTCGTTCCAAGACCGAAGGTCTCGTAAAGCGGGGCATATTCCCTCTCCACCTTGTCACGATGCAGAAGGTTGTACTCCGGTTGCTCCATGGTTGGCGGCGTCAATCCATGAGCCCGGGCGACTGCATACGCTTCGGTAATCTGCTGAGCCGACCATTCACTGGTGCCCCAGTAGATGACCTTGCCCTGCTGAATCAGACCGTGCATTGCCCGAACGGTTTCTTCGACGGGTGTATCGATATCCGGTCGGTGACAGAAGAAAAGATCGAGATACTCGACTTGGAGGCGCCGCAAGGCCGCGTCGCAGGCGTCGCGCACATGCTTGGCACTCAGACCCAACTGCATCGGCTTCTCACCTCCCCAGAAGACTTTGGAGGAGACGGCGAACGTGTCCCGGGGCAACCCCAGTGCCGCCATGGCTTGACCCATGATCTTTTCTGATTGGCCTGCTTCGTAAACCTCGGCGTTATCGAAGAAGTTCACGCCCGCATCGTAGGCGGTTTTCAGTAAGGTCTTGGCTTCGCCGAGATCGACCTGCCTTCCAAATGTCACCCATGATCCCAGAGAGAGTTCGGAGACTTTCAGTCCGGCTTTTCCCAGGCGACGATAGTCCATGATTTCCCCTTCGTGGTTGCTGCGGAGCGATGGAGTTGGCCACCTGCTGGCGACCCGGATCGTGTATTTCCGATCCTGACCATTATCATGAGGGTATAGGCAGGTCGAAAGGGGCGGGCCATGGAGAAGATGTCAATGGTTGAGTGGCAGACGAGGAGAAGCGCCAACGAGGTCGCCGAGGAAGAGGGCACCGACGCCCGCCGGGGCCAGCGTCCTGGTGGTGTCGGCTCGAAATCGGGTTTTCTTAGGCTCTCGGTCACGATCTCTGTACTCCTCCTGGGAATGGCATTCCTGGCTTATGGATGGGCCAAGGGAGAGCGAGAGGCAGCCGTAGAGGCCGCCCGGGAGGAAACCCGAGCGGAAATCGAAGCCATCCTCACGGAGCGGATCGACGCCGCCGATCGGCTCGCCCGGTCCGCCGACCGGGTCCTGAGCCCGCTCCCTGTCATGACGCCGGGGGAGGAGGCCGTGCTCCGCCGCTTCCTCAATGCCTCTCATCTAGCCAGGGCCCGGCAACTCGGAGTGCGGGCCGAAGACGAGGATGCGCTGGACTCCCTCGTTGCGGCTGGCCGTCTGATCGAGCTGGAGGACAGCACGGAGTACTGGATCGTACGGCCGGGTACCTCACCGGCCCACGTGGTGCCCGATCTGCGCACCCTCCTGGAGGTACTGGGAACACGATTCCAGGGACGCCTTGCCGAAATGGGGCTGCCGCCCTACCGCGTGGAGGTCACGAGTGCTCTCCGCACCGCCGAACGACAGGCCCGCCTGCGCCGAAACAATGCCAACGCCGCCGCCGGTGTGAGCTCCCACGAGTTCGGGACCACCGTCGACCTCTCCTACGCGGCGTTCGCACCGCCGGCGGAGGTGCCGGCGGAGATCATGGACGGGGTGGCCGAAGACCTCCGTCCTCACATCCGCCGGATCGCGGACCTCGCCTTCGAATCGGTCTCTGCTCGGAAGTCCCGGGAACTGGGGCGGATCTTCGGCCAGGTCCTGGCAGAGGCACAGGACGAGGGGATCGCCCTGGTGATCTATGAGCGTCAGCAGACGGTGTATCACCTGACACTGGGTCGGGCTATGTAGCGAGGGGAAGGAGACCGGGTCAAGGTGAAGCGGTGCCCAGGCTTCGTCTTCAGAGCCCCGAGGAATCCGCTCATTCCTTGAACAACGCGAGCATCACCAAGGCGGGAACCTCCAACTCGTCGTGCTGCATGGTCAGGACCCGGTCATCGGTGATGTCGAGGATGGCCATCACCCCGGGCAGTTCGATCCAACCGATCATCCTTCCGTCACGGTCAATGACCCGCCATGTCGTCGAGGGCTCCCCAGCCACGTCGTATTCGCTGAGCCATGCGTTCCCCTGCCGATCTACGACAAACGAACGCCAGTAGGGCAGGGGGCCTCCGTGCCGATCCAGCCCCACGTCCAGTTCTGCGAGTTGATCGGCCACAAACGCCTCGTCAGCGCCACGGGAGAGGTAGGACTCCTCGTAGATCCGCGCCATGCGATCCCTCCACTCCGAGGAGAGCGGCATCGGCTCTTCGTCCCAGCGGGCAATTTGAACGAGGCTTCCCGATTCGTCATACCAATGGACCTCCGGTCTGTCGGACCGGGCCCATGCGAATCCCTCCGAGAAACCACCCGCACGGCCAACGACGTTTATGGGGCCAGGACTCCCAGCGGCGGTGGCGTACCATCGCCGCAGGTGAGGGAGATCCGCCAGGGTGTCCACCGTCTCCCGCTCCAGGTCGACAGCCAGGATGGGCTGCGTCTCGAAGACCCACCCCGGGGTGGTTTCGGCCACCATACCATAGCCATCACCGGGTACGAAAAGGAGGCGGCCGTCGGACAGGATCGCCGAGGCCTGGTGGAGGAAAGAACCTGGCTGGCTTGTAGTCCTCACGTTCCCGTCCGGGGCCAGGATAGTGACCCTCCGCATCCGTCCGTCTGATACGAGGATCGAGTCACCCCGGAGAAGGATGGCGTCGAGAGCCTGGTATTCGCCCGGACCCTCGCCTTTCCGTCCCCAGGTTTCCACCACCGTCCCGTCAGCACCGATCCGGTAGATCATCCCATCCTGAAACTCCCCTATCAGCGCCCCGCCGTCCGGCAGGATCAGGCCGGACTGGGGCCAGGTGAACATGGGTCCGCCCTCCTCCCATCCCACGGTGAAGAGCGGCTCATCCGCGACGCTCCACTCACCAGCCGAAGCTTCTCCGTTTTCCACGATCCGGATGCCCAGGGAGTCCCGGACGGCGGAGCTCCCGGAGGATAAGTCGCCGGAGGAGCATCCCAGCAGGAGAGTGCTGAGAGCAACCAACAAAAGAGGCTTCTTGGCGCCTGTTCTCACTTTTCGAGCTCCGCGGCCGAAGAGGAGACCTACTTGTGTCCCTCGGGAGGAGAACCTTGGATTCACCTGAGAATCCGATACCTGACCACCTGACGGACGTCACCTCGTCCACCTTGGTCTACCAGGAGGTAGTCCGGGCCGATCTCCTTGATCCAGTCACAAGGGTATTTCATTCGCCGCGCGCACGCAGGGTAAGCCTCAGGCGGAAAGGTGACGGTGGCCAGCCGTTTGCCGGATGGGTTGAAGACGTCCCAAACCTCCTCCTCATCCGATCGAGGAGGGGTATAGCGCTGGACCCACAGATTCCCGGAGATATCAACCTCCAACATCCCAAAGGAGGGCATGGCTTCGGGATACTCCATCCGGCGCGCATACCGCTCGTGTTCCCGCAATCGATCTCCGGAAAGCCCCTCCATGAGTCTCTCCTCATAAGCCTGTCGGTCCCGCCTGGTCACACGTCGGCGCGGATCCTCGAGCCGGAGAATGGTCGTGAGTCCGTCCTCGGCATGGAACCCATAGATCTCCGGAATGTCTGATTGGCCGAGCCAAAGGAACCCTCCGCTTGCGGCTGCTTGCGCCGATGGCGCGAATGGAATCGGGAACACCGCTGCCTGGTTCCCGGTGTTCAGGAAATATGCTGGTTCGAGAAGCATGGTTCCCAGGGTGTCCACGGCGGAGGAGGGAATGGAGTACTGTAGGTAGTGGGCCTTTCCTCTACTGGTCCCCGTTGGCGGGAGACCGCTGGTTTCGGGGAGAACCGGCCTCTCGAGTATGATCTTATCACCTCCAACCATGAAGGACCGGAGGACCGGCAAATGAGATTGGATGGGAAGTCGCCCTTCCCGGACTCGCTCCCCGGCCGGGCCATAAACGGCGAACCGTCCTGTCTCCCCCAGGGCGAAAACGGAATCCCCGGGAAGTCGGTGGAGGCCGCTCAGGTAATGGAATTCCCACGGCCCCTCACCCCATCGGCTGGCGTTCACGAGATGAACTCCAGCACGGTCGTAGTAGTGGAGGTTGAATACGTTCTTGTAGCTGTCCTGGATAACGGTGTTGCCGTTGTCCAGGAGCATGGCGTTGAGGGGGTTCATGAGGAGGTATTCCTCCGGCCCATCGACCATCCCGATCACGAGGGCGGGGGTTGGATCGATTCTCCAAGCCGCAGGATCGCCATCCAGCCGGTTCACCTGGACGATCTCCACCGCCGAACTGTCATCCAGGGTGACAACCTGCGCCTCCGCTGAGTAGGGTGCCGGCAGGAAATACAAAGCCGCTGCCCAGAGGGGGAAAGTGGGGCTCCACCTGGAGACGAACCATCGATTCATCGTATGCAGCCCTTCGAAGTGTGGGTTGCTCCTTCACCCGCTCTCTTCTTCACGAGATAGGGAAAGCCAGTCCCAGGGACATGGAGAACCCACGGTTCTTCACACCGTCTCCGGAGGTTCCGACGGTTCTGAGTCCGAAGGAGTAGTGGGACTCACCCACTACTTTCAGCCGCTCTGAGAGTTGGGCTTCGATGCCGATCCCGGTTCTCGCACTCAAATCCACGGCCCTCACGTCGAAACCGGCATCCTCGCACTTCAAGGTTTCCCTCCATTCGGGGGTGGCCATCTCCAATTCGCAGGAGGTGTTGAAGGAGAGGGCCGGCCCGAGGAGCAGATTCGCAGAGGCCCTGCTCCCCTGAAGGACCCCGAGTTTCAGGATTGCCGGGACCTCCACATAGCCGAATCTGTATTCGATTTCTCCCGAATACGTATTCCCGCCGCCTCCGGAGAAGGTGGTCTCGGCACCTTTCCCAGAGTACTCGGCCGCGACTCTGAAACCGACTCTCCCGGAAAGGGGCAAGTCGAGGAAGGCGCCTACATTCATGGCAGCCCGATGGTCGAACTCAGCCGGGTGCTCCCCACCAAAGGTCGCCAGGTTGAGCCCGGCTCGTACGCCGAGACTCGTCTGAGCGCTGACCCTGGGTGGTGTGAAGACCCCGCACGAAATGGGAAGAAAGACGAAAACGGCGAACACTCGTTTCATGTTCCCTCTCTTTGGAGGAAGGGGGGCGGGAGGTCCCCCCGCAGACCCCAGACGAGAACCCCCTTCGATTCCTTCCGGAGCCGATCGTTCAGGGTACGGAGCCTCAAGGATCCACCCCGCCCAATATCGCCTCGATCCGCCATGTGAACTCCTGGACGAGGTCTTCGCTCCATCCTCTCTTCTTGAAGTGGATCCGCCCGTCCGGTCCCACGAACCAGGTGGTGGGGAAGGCACTGACACCCACCTCCCTCACGTACCCGTCGTCGAGAAGCACGGGGAAGTTGAACTCCTCCTTCTCCATGAATCGGTGGATGACATCAGGGTTCTCGTCATTGCTGAGGGTCAGCACGACCACTCGGTCATCGTTCTCGTATTTTTCGGAGAGTTCTTGGATTCCGGGCATCTCGAGCACGCAGGGCCCGCACCACGTGCCCCAGAAATTGATGACGGTCACCTTTCCATCCAGAGATTGGGACGCCATGGAATCCCCAAGGAGGGTCTCCAGGTGGAACTGTGCCATCAACTCCGGCTCTTCGATCCTCTCGGCAAAAATTTTGGCTTTCCGGGTGTCGCTGTCGGTCTCAGATGCTCCGGCCAGGAACTCTTCGAATGCATCCATGCTTCCATGGCGTTCGAGGAATAGCGCTTTCAAGGCCTCATCGTTCGGGTTCTCCGCGGGCGTTTGCACCATGGTGCCCTTCAGGAAGAACTCCTGGGCTTGATCCAGGAAGGACTCCGCGAGGTCGGCGTCCGCTTCCACCGCCATGGATGACCGTTCCTGGTAGAGTCGGCCGAGATGGTGAAGGATCGATGGATCGGCTTCATTGAGTTGGTAGGCCCGAAGGAGCTCGGCTTCCGCGTCCTCGATCTCGCCCTTGTGAAAAAGAACCCAACCTACGGCATCCAACATCGTGGCTTCTGCCCGGTTGGCCGCCGTCTGGAACTCCTCTTCCCTTTCGAAGATTCCGCCCCTCTCCTTCACCTCCTCGATTTCCTTTCTCGACTTCTCGATCCCCGCCCTGGCCAGGCTCTCGGCGTAATCCAGGTGCGACCCGTGCTCTGCCAGGAGGATGGGCGCCATGGCATGGATGATGTGGAGGTTGATGCCCTCGTAGAGCTCCACACCCCGAACGACGGAATAGAGGAATTCCGGATCCACCACCTCCTCTTCCCTCAGGAGATAGAGGAGGCTCCGATAAGCATCCCCTCTCAGCGTCTCCCGGTGGTGGACCGGTTTCATGAGGTACTCTTCAATCTGCCGACGATATTGGACCTTCAGCTCAGGATCCGGCTCCTCCCCTGCCCGTTCCTGTTCGTAGATGGTGCCTTGCAAAGCCCGATACCGATACACCAGGACCCATTCCGCGGAGAGAGATTCGGGGTAATGGGTCAGGACCTCGGTCCATAGCGAGTCTCGCCTCTCGGTCTCCTGGGCCTGTTCGTAAATGGTCGCCACCGCCAGGAGGGCGCCCGGTGTCCTCCCTCCATTCTTGAAGAGTTCATCCACATCTTCCTCGACCAACTGGAGCTTCTCCTCGGCGGAGAGATCCCGGCGTGCCTGGATCCCGCGCCAGACGTACCGGTGGACCTCATGGGAGAGTGACAAAGCCGCCGATCGTTCGATCAGCGCCGTTCCTTCTTCGACTTCTCCCGCGGTCTGGAGCCTGGTGCCCAGGAAGAACATGGGCTCGAGGAAGGTGGTGTCTTTCGCCATCACCTCCCGGAAGAACTCGAAAGCCTCGGCCTCCTTCTCTACGTCCCGATCCCTGCTGGCCATGCCATGGAGGGCGACGGCTTTTCGGATGGCCACCAGTGGATGGCCGCCCTGCTCCGGCGGTAGGGAGTCGATGAAGTCGATGGCCTCATCTTCCCCCTCCTGGAGTCGGACGATGTCCGCATGGAGGGAGAGGAAATCCAGGTCGTCCGGATTCAGGGACAGGGCCTTTTCACTCGCTTCCAGGGCCTCCGCCGATCGTTCGCGGTGCCTGAGCACGCTCCCGGCGAAGGCGAACCATGCCCATGGGTTTTCCGGATCTTGAACCAGAAGGGCGTCAGCGGTCTCCAAGGCTTCATCCACCGCTCCGTTTCTGGCCAGGTTCAACGCATACCAGGCGCACAATTCAGCCGGTAGGGGGTCCGGCTGGCACCATTCTTCTCCGTGGATTGTTCCCAGCTCCCATGCACGGTCGTAATAGAGCTCCCTCTGTGCCTGGGCGGCCTGTTCAGCGCTCTGCTGCTCGGCGTCCTGCCGTCCGTGCAGGCTCGAAGGAGAAAGCATCAGAAGGCCGAGAAAAAGGCAGAGGAGGGGGGCTGAGGCGGCCTTCAACGTGCGGCGGATTCGGTTACGCATGAAGGATCTCCATGGAGGATTGGGGATTTCCGAGGTATCAGTTAGGCTTGTGGAGGTCCCAGACCTGCACATGCTCGACATCCCACTCGTCTTTCCAGACACCTGCGACATGGCTCAAGCCTATGTGCATTACGCGGAATCTCGCCGGCAAGGAAACCGTTCCGAGCCATGCACCGTCTCGATGGAAGAGGTCCCAGCTTCTTGCATCCGGCGGAACCGGAGTGTAATCCAGTCCCTCGCTCCACGGGGGTTGTGTCTGGGGCCTCTGGACCCAAAGAACTCCCGATTCATCGACAACCAGGCGAGCGTGGGCAGCGTGGTGTTCCGGGAAGACCATTGCGTTGGCCAACGCCCCGTACGCCTGTTCCAGGCCCGGTTCGGCCCTGCCAAGGGCTTTGAGGCCCTCTCTATAAGCCGCCTGGTCTTCTGACTTCAGTGGAGTGGGTTCCCAAGCTCGTCTGAGCCTCCTGGTGAGTCTCCCATCCTGGTTCCAGATGCCGATATCCCATTCGGCGGAAAATCCCGCGAACACTCTACCCTGCCCAACAGCCACATGAAGAGCAGGTCCCAAAGCCTGCCATTCCTGCCCCATGCGCCCAAGGTCCACACGTTTCGTGTGCGGAAGGGTGGCTATCGTATCCACTATCCCATTTCTGAAGCGGAGTAGGCTGGTGAACTCAGTCCACACCTTTCCGGAAGGGGTGCCGTGCGGGCGCCCCCGCACGATCAGCGATCCGTCGGCGAGGACCCCCCGCACGTAGCTCGCGCTTTCCAGTGGAAGTGTCTCCATCGACCGAACGAAATGCCCGTCCAGACCGAACACCTTGATGGGGAAGGGGAGCCGCTGATATGCCCAGATCTCTTCACCGACAAGAGCTAAGCCCCTCAAGTCTCTGAACTCCGAAGGGCCATCGCCGCCGCGCCCGACCTTCCATTGCCGTTCTCCTCCAGCGCTGTACAGGAGAAGGCAGTCGTCGCCCCGGTTGGCGACTACGACGCGGCCATCGGGCAGTACCAGGAGTCCTACCACTTCGTAGAGGGTAGCTTCCGGGTCATCCGGCTGGGGGGAGATCACAAGACGTGGCTGAGAACTCAAATTCCACTGTTGGCCTTCCGCCCAACTCGGCCCCGAGGAAACCACTATTTTGACGCCGGCGCTATCGGTTTCGGTGACGTCAGGGCCCGATCCGTGACCACCGCAGCCCAGCGCCACCGCCGCGAAGGCGACGGTAAAGAAATGAAGGGTGGACAGGTGTCTCATGTGTTTCGCCAGCGCTTCGGCAACCGCGGGAATACGCTCTCCTCAGTACATGATCATGATGGGGATCCCTCCTCCTCCACCCAACCGTGGATTCACCACATTGTTGAAGATCGATCCGAAGGAGTAGCTCAGACTGAATGATGTCGAATACGTGTAATTGGTCTGCAGCTGCCGCCGGGCCAGGAGAATCTCCTCCACCGTATCCCCGGCGTCGGCAGCCACGGTGATCAGGTCCTTGACCCGGGAAACGTCCCCGTGGACCGTCAGGGTCAAACCTCTCCCGAGCCGAAGGCTGATTCCTGTGAAAAAGGAGATGTGGTGCAGGTCGATGTTGTCCAGATGGTGGGCACCTTCGGCGGCGGCGAAGGCATTTCCCCAGGGCCGCTGGAAATTCAGGCTCGCCCCGAGGCTATGGCTGAGGAAGCTCTCATGGTCCTTGAAGAATACCGTTTCCTCCTGGTAGTCGTTGTAGGTTCCTTCGATGCCGTACTGGAAGGTGAGGCTCCTTCGGGTAGCCTCCTCATACGGGAAGACGCTGTACTCCAGGACCGGTGCGATGGAACCGGAAAAATCGAAGTTGTAATAGGTGGCGTTTTGGGCGGAAGCCCTCAGACCCGCCGACCACCTTGGACTGACGGACTTCACCAGGAGTCCCGAGAAGGTGTGACTCCGGCGGAGGCTCAACTCGTAGTAGTCGATTTCCGGGTAATCGTATTCGGTCTCTGAATACGACTGGGAGAGGCTGAGGCTGACCTTCCAGTCTTCCGTGACGCGGTTCGCCGAAACAGAAGCTCCGAACCTCCTCGAGGCATAGTTCGATCGCCCTGAGACCGACGCGTTCCCCCTCACACGGAAAACCCAGAAATCCCACGGATCGTCTTCCGGGGCGACAGTGGGACCGGGCCCACCGGGCGGCCTGCCTGGCCCCGACAGCTGTGGTTTCGTCAGGCCGATCTCGATTCGATCTGCCATGGGGGTAAGACCCACGAACCGCATCAGACCGATCTTGATCAGGCGAGTGAGGCTCTCCCGCGTTTCGGCAGAGGTGGCGTCGTAGGCGGAGACGAAGGTGAGGGTGTCGGTCATGCCCTCGAAGCGACCCCTGCCCTGGAAGATCAACTCCGCCGATCGGCCTCCGGCTCCGGTGGATTGGGACGTGGCCAGGAGGTAGACATCCGAGTCCTGGATGTCCCTGACATGGTTCACGAACAGGATTTCAGTGCGGATGAAATCTTCGTCGCAACCGGATGCCCGGCAGTCCATGTAGAACCTGACCGGCTCGCCTGTCGCGGGTTCCGGCGGTTCGACCTGGGCAGGTAGATGGGAGAAGGCGGAGAAAAGGAGTACAAGAGCCCCGCTGGTCACACGGCCCGCTCTCGGCATGTGGCCCCCTGGATGGAAGACGAGTTCTGTGGCTGTTCCGCCGCCCGCAGGCAGGTCAGACGGCTTGCGCATCGGACGTGAGGGGGTCGTCCTCCTGCACAACCAGATTAAATACTAGTCCTGTCGTAGATTAGTTCCCCGGGGACCTCGGGCGGCCTGAGGGCGGGTTTGGGCTGAGGGAATCTCATCACTCCGGGCGCCTACTCTTCCAAACCCAGCCTGGCCAGGAGTTCCCCGAACCTCGAATCCTCTCTGATGGGATCGAAGAACGGATTCGATGGAAGGTACTCCAGGTAGGGGTAGTCCCCGTCGAAGGCGTGCTCCAGGTGCTCGAAGGCCGTGTCAGCATCCCCCAACCCGGCAAAGATCATGGCCACGATGACGGGTTGGAGCTCTTCTCCACCCTGGAGAGACGCCACCCCTTCCATCTCCTGCATGGCTCCCTCACGGTCTCCCCGGAGTGCCTTCACCACCGCCATGCTCAAGGTCCGCCCAACCCCGCTTACTTCCTGCTCTTTCGCGCATGCTTCCTCGGCCCCCTGGAACTGGCCCATGACGGCCCGGATACGGCACAGCTGGGCGTGGAGGGGCCCATAGTCAGGGTAGAGTTCCAGCGCCCCCAAGGTTTCTCTCTCGGCCTCGGCATACTCCCGGG
Source organism: Gemmatimonadota bacterium (assembly GCA_050049805.1). Classification (GTDB taxonomy): domain Bacteria; phylum Gemmatimonadota; class Gemmatimonadetes; order Longimicrobiales; family Gaopeijiaceae; genus JABDNZ01. The sequence continues at coordinate 4,950 of JASFVN010000072.1, read as the reverse complement.
CCAGGAAGAGGCTCCTGGAGACGCCGAAAGCGATCTGGGGAGACAGGGGGTCGAGGTCTCTGGCATCGATGGATTCCCGGATGGACTCCCGGTGCCGCCCGAGGGCACTGAGCAGAGCCGAGTACCAGTAATGTGCGTAGGCATACTCAGGGTCCAGGAGGATGGCTTGGTGAAAGTGCTCTTCCGCCACGTTCCACTCCCTGGTGGACCACAGGTGAAGGGCCCCGAGGCTGGCGTTGGCGCCGGAATTCAGGGGGTCCAGCTCCAAAGCTCGTTGGGCTGCGGCGATTCCTCGCTGGTGCCCGTTCCTGTGGTCCATCCACCCCCAGTTGGACAGGACCAGGTAGGCGTCAGCCAAGCCTGCATACGCTTCGGCAAACAGGGGATCCAGGTCGATGACACGCTGGAAGAGCTGAAGGGAGGCCCGAACACCGGACTCCGTCCGCTCATTCCACCGGTACCGGCCCCTCTGGTACAGCTCCCACGCCTCGGGGATCTCCGTGGGGAGGGCAGCGATGCGGGCCTCCTCGTCCGGAGTGATGGCGGCTCTCAGGTGGGACGCGACCTCCCGGGCCACCGCCGATCGGACGGCGATGATCTCCGCCACAGTGAACTCGTGGTCGTATTCCTCGGCCCAGATGTGCTCATCGGTCCGCCCGTCGATGAGCTGCACCGTCACCCGGACCGTTCCCTGCACCACCGTTGTGCTCCCTTCCAGCAGGTAGTCGGCTCCCAGGGCCGCCGCCATTTCCCGGGTACCGGGTCGATCGGTTCTGAACCGGGCCACGGAGGATCGGGCCGGCACCCGAAGGGACCGGATCCGGGACAGGGCGGTGGTGATGTCCTCATGGACGCCGTTGGCGAAGTAGGCATCGTCGGGATCGGGGCTGAAATCATCGAACGGGAGGACGGCGATGGAGGGCCTCTCTTCATCCCTATTCGGGGCTCCGGCCGAGGGAAAGCCTCCTTCTTCGTCCTTCCGAGCTCGGTCGTGGACCAGCCCGAGGGATCCCACTCCCACCCCCAGGATGAAAGTGATGAGGACCACCTCCGTGGCATTCACCGGTTGGCGGCCTTTCTCCCCGTGGTGCCAGGCCACCACCAGAACGATGAAGAACCCCACGAACGACAGGACTCCCGCGCCCCGAAGAATCAGAGCAGGCCAAAGTAGCTGGTCCGCCACGAAACCCAACGCGAGCATCACGGCCGAAGCGCCGACCAGGTACACCAGGGCCCAGGGGACAATGGCCCGGTCTCTGACCCGCCGCATGAAGACCTCGCCGGGCCCTTTTTCCCCACCGGCCCCACCATCGCTGGATGGCCACGGTCCCTCCTCCTCCCGAACCGATTCGGCTCCGTCCGTCTCCCCGATCCTGACCCGAAATTCCTCGGCGTCTGGAACGGCCAGACCCTCTGCCGCCACGGCGAAGACGTATACTGGCTCATCAACGTTCTTGAGGCGCACGGGACCGAAGGGGATAGCTGGGAGGGTGGGCTGATTCTTGATCTCGTCGAAGACCTTCCCCGAGACCATGACGCCCCCGGAGGCGGCCAGGGCCTCGATGCGGGACGCTACGTTCACCCCGTGGCCGTAGACGGCGTCCCCGTCAAAGACCACGTCCCCGGTGTGAACACCTATTCGGAGGGGGACCTGGGGCGTGTCCTGGAGAGCGACCTGGACGGCCACCGCGCAACGAACAGCTTCCACGGCGCTGGGGAAGATGCTCAGGGTGCCATCGCCGTAGTACTGGAGAATCTGCCCTTCAAACTCAGACACCAACTCCGTCAGGACAGCCCGGTGGCGGTCCCGCAGGCTTTTGGCCCCCTTCTCATCGGCCTGCATGAGGGCGGTGTACCCCACCATGTCGGCGAACATGATGGCGGCGAGTTGTCTGGTTTCTGCGGCTTCCACCGAATCGATCCTGAGGCGGGGGTGCAAAGGCCCGAGTGGCCCGAGCGACCCCAAGATGCCTTACGGCCGGGAGGGGAAGCAAGGATTCGGACGACTGGAGAGGGTTACACTGGCTTGTCAGCCCAAGTACCCCAATCCGGAAATACGATGGTATGTGAGCGCCGCTGCATCCCCGCTGGCGGCGTTGCGCTCATTCGCCGTACCACAGCGGGTACGCCTCAATCGCGCGCCTTGCCAGCGGCGCGCTTCGGCGCTCTCAATACATCACCGTATTTCCGGAATGGGGCACTAAGTTCGAAAAGCCGACGGTCGATGAAACCCGAACCGCACTCCGCATGGCATTTCGGGGGAGAAGGAGGTCAGGGGTCTGTCTTTCGACACAGGATATGCTCGCAACACGGGTCTCCCTTGGGAATGGACCGACCAATCCGGTAGTCGAGAGTCTCATCCAGCGTCCCCACCAGAGCTTTTTCCATGCAGGTATGGGCTTCACAGACCTTGGCAACGGTGAAAGGGTAGGGGCATCGGGCTACTGAAATTACCAGCCTGTCCTCAGAGAACTCGCTCACGCTCCAGTCATCGCTGACCATGTCGAATACCTTCAGGAGGTATCTTCCAACGGAGGCCAATCCCTTCAGATCTCCCTTCTTCCTCACGTTCCTCCCAATAGCCATTCCGTACTCGGTGCTCACCTCCCGAATGAGGTCCAGTCCGTCCTCTCCGAATTTCTCATACATGGCTTCGTAGAGGCTGCAAAGACGCCGCATGTAGCCAGGTACGGCGCGGTGATATTTCTCCTCGGTGGTCAGTCTCTCGAATTCCAGTTCCCCGGGCAGTCTCATCGTGTTTCCCACCGATCCATTTCTAAGTGCCCCAATCCGGAAATACGATGGTATGTGAGCGCCGCTGCATCCCCGCTGGCGGCGTTGCGCTCATTCGCCGTACCACAGAGGGTACGACTCAATCGCGCGCCTTGCCAGCGGCGCGCTTCGGCACTCTCAATACATCACCGTATTTCCGGAATGGGGCACTAAGTGACCGGATACGCTGTTCATGTCTTTTTTTCTCTCACACAGACCTTGCGGATATTCGAGCCGAACTGCTGCATCCCGCCTCCCTCCGAGACGATCTGTAAGACTCCCCGTGGCTTCAGCACGATCACACCCGAGAGAAGAGTCACGTTCCGCGAAAAAAACACTTCCGGCAGGAGGGGGGTCGAAGCACCGAGGATCACCACTTCCCGGCAGTTGCTGGCAGCCTCCAGCAGTTGGTCCATAGTGTGGTTGATGATCGAGGTCGCGGTGATGAACGCGACCTGGCATGTGGGGAGGATGTCCTCGGCCTCCTCAGCGGGTCGGCTGCCACGGGATGCCCGGGGGGCTCTTTCAAATACGGTCAACCTGTGGGCCGTTCTGTCGAGAATCTCGACGAGGGGCCCAAAATGCCCCACCATACCGACATGATCGTCGGGCCGGAGATCCAGGCGCCTCAGGACGTCTCCCTCCTGAAGGCCAGGGCTTTCCACGTTGATGAGAGCGTTGGCGCAGGCCAATCCGACTGCCGCCTCGATTGGATCGTCCGACGGGAGGAGGGCGACCAGCTCGGAAGGGTGTCGCCCCGTAAGTGGGCGTAGTTTCCGGAATACCGAGCAACCGCCTTTTGCATGCTCCCGGAAGGTAAAAGCGACTCCTCCCCTCCCATCGTCGAGTGCTACGGCGGTGTATCCCAAGCCGATGCGAACATCAGATACAACTGCCCCGTCGTCTCGGTTCAGCAGCACCCTTGCTATTCTCGAGGCGACGTTTCCGGTGTGGGGCATCTGAGGCCTTTTTGTTGCTCTTACGGCTCCTGCGGTCGGTCCTGGTCGACCGCTCATGCGGGTGTCCAAACCTTGGCTCATTTCCACCCCTTGCCAACCCCCATGCCAACCCCCGTGCCGCGCCCCGGGCAGGGATCGATGGATGCCAGCCGTTCAAAAAGGGGTCAAAGGCGGCGGTGGACCCGCATTGGCCTCTGCTTCGGGTGCCTACGGTCCCGTCTGCCCCAGCGCCCGGGCAGCCTCCTGCATGCGCTCCTCGAGATCCTGCAGGCGGAGCTCGATGTCGGCCAGACCTTCGGCATCGGGCGCTCCCGCTTCAGCGATCCCTCGCGTTGTTTTTCCGCTGCGGACGAAGCGGAGATAGCCCAGCGCCAGGGTGATCACCAGGGCGACAGCCATCACCCCGAATCGTGCTTTCGATACATCGGTGGCGATGATCCAACCCACGCCGTACAACATCGTAAACACGCCCCCGAGCAGTAATCCGTTACTGATCACTGGTAACTGGTCGGCTCGAATCAGTGAAACGGCCATGGCGAGCGTCGCGGTTACCATGAGAATGATGCTCGTGGTTCGCCCCCAGGGCCTCTGCGCTTCCCTGAGTGCGTCCTCAAGGGCGTATCGCTCCTGGTTCAGCTCCCGAATCTGCGCGCGGTCCTCTTCCGTCAGTTGATCCGCGGGCCGAGAATCCCGGATCATCTCCTCCCGGCGGTTCAGCTCCCGGATCTGAAGCGTGAATTCTTCCGGAGGGGGATAGAAGGTGTACACGCCGACACCGGCGAAGGCGACCAGCATGAGCCCGAGGAAGAAGGAGAAGATTGTCCGGAGTCCCGTGCTGCGTGCTGGATCTTTCATGATGCTCCTCACTCTGCAGAGAGACCATGGTGCTCCTGGGGCAGGCGCAGGTCCGCCCGCCACCAGATCACATGAAGGATACCTTCAGCGATCCCTCGGTAGCATACGAACAATGACGTATTCGAAGCTCCCGGTGACGTACTTCTTCCCGTCCCCGGTAGCCTGCGGGCGGAGGTTGTCTGGCTCACGCGAATAGAGGCCAGAACGCTAGTTGATCCCGTACTGCTTCAGTTTGTCGTAGAGAGTGCGCTCACCGATTCCCAGAGACTCTGCAGCTTTTCTGCGGTGGCCGCCTGCGACTTCCAGGGCTTCCCGGATGGCCTCTTCCTCGATCTCGGCCATGGTGCGGGGGGGCTGGCGGCGG
>JASFVN010000319.1:0-5194 GCA_050049805.1 Gemmatimonadota bacterium | reverse complement strand
GAAATTCAAGGACATCCTGGCGTTTTGCGGAGGGATCAGGGATGACGTCACCGAGATCCTCTCTGGTGGGCCCATGATGGGGGCCGCCCAGCCGGACCTGGATGCCCCAGCGACAAAGGGTGTCACCGGGATCGTGGTTCTGACCAAGAAGGAGTCCCGGCCCAGGACGGTGTACAACTGCATCTCCTGCGGGCATTGCCTGGACGCCTGCCCCATGTTCCTCAACCCGTCGCTCATGGGTAAGCTGGCTCAGACGGCGCGGTATCAGGAGATGACGGAGAAAGCCAATCTGTGGGACTGCATGCTCTGCGGAGCCTGCTCCTACGTCTGCCCGTCCAATATTCCCCTTTCCCAGATGTTCGGAATGGCCAAGTATCAGCTCGGTCGCCTCCGGCGAAAGGAGGACGCGGCATGACCGACCGGGATCTGAAGCTGACGCCGGAGGAACGGCTCCTCCTGATGGCTTCTCCGCACCTGAAGTCTCCTGACTCCACGCCCAAGATCATGTGGAACGTGGTGGGGAGCCTGGTTCCCATCGTTCTGGTGGCCATCTACTACTTCGGGCCGAGCGCCATCCTAGTCATGGCGGCATCCATAATGGGTGCTTTAGGCGTGGAATACTTCTTCGGCCCCAAGAAGAGCCTCTGGGATGGCTCGGCGGCCATCACCGGCATTCTGCTGGGGCTTTGTCTCCCGGCAGGTTTCCCCCTCTGGATGGCTTTCCTGGGAGGAGCTTTCGGCATCGGCTTCGGGAAGCTCGTGTTCGGAGGCTTGGGGCAGAATCCGTTCAACCCGGCTCTCGTCGGGCGGGCTTTTCTCCAAGCCGCGTTCCCCACGGCCATCACCACCTGGCCCTCTACGGCCATGGAGTGGAGTGCTTGGAGAGGGCCGAACCTCGCGGTACCCCTCTGGACCGGTGAGGCGCCGGCGGACGTGGTCACGGCCGCCACTCCTCTGGGCCTCTGGAAGTTCGAGGGAGAGATCACGGATCTCTTTGGGCTCATGGTCGGGAACACAGGAGGATCTCTGGGTGAGACGGCGGGGATCCTGATCCTCATTTGCGGCGGCTACCTTGCGGCCAGGAAGTACCTGAATTGGAGGATACCGGTAGGGATTTTCGTCTCGGTCTTCGTCTTCTCGGAGATTCTCTTCCTCATCGACGGCGAAGCGTTTCCTCCGCCCTTTTTCATGCTTTTCTCCGGAGGTCTCATGTTGGGAGCCATGTACATGGCTACCGATATGGTGACCTCTCCCGTAACGAACCTGGGGTGCTGGATCTTCGCCACGGGAATCGGAGTCATCGTGGTCCTCATCCGTGTCTGGGGTGGGCTTCCCGAAGGAGTCATGTACGCCATCCTCCTCATGAACGCTCTGGTTCCTTTCATCGATCGGGCCACTCAGCCGAAGGTCTTCGGTCACACACCACCTGAGAAGAAGGTGGAGGAGGCCAAGGCATGAGTGACGAGATTCGGAAGGATGGAATGGCGCCGGATCCCGGCGGGAAGGACGAGAAGGAGCTCCCCTACCAGGATGAGGTCACGCCCCGGGACCATGAGCTCTATACGCCCCAGGGGGGCGGCTCCGGCACCGGAGCCGGACCGATTCAGGAAGTGGCCGTGGTGGGAGGAGCCGCCGCAGCCACGTCTCGTGGGGACTCGGAGGGAGTAAGCCTTCCCCTGGTGGGGCCCGACGTCGCCACGGCCGAGGCCCTTGGCTTGACTGTGCAGGACGGAGGGGCCGCGGAGGCTTCCGGAGGCGTTCCGGAAAGGCCCGACGTGTCCTCTTTCCGCCTCCTCATGACCCTCGGTGTGGCCGGGATGATCGCAGGGGCCCTGCTGGTCTTTGTGTATCTCTGGAGCGAGCCGTTGATCCAGGCCGAGAGGGCCAGGGTCCTTCGGGAGGCGGTCACGGAGGTCCTGAAGGGGCCCGAGCGTTTCGAGAGCGTCTTCCTGGTGGACGGGGAGCTTACTGCTCAGGTGCCGGCAGATGTGGATACCATGGACCTGGACAAGGTCTTCTTGGGCTTCGATGCCGCCGGAAACCCCATGGGGTTCGCCATGACCCACGAGGGCTTCGGCTTCCAGGATCTGGTGACGGTCATCTTCGGGTACGATGCACAGAACCGACAGGTGCTGGGGATGAAAGTCCTGGACCACGCAGAGACCCCGGGCCTGGGCAACAAAATCGAGGAGGAGCCGTTCGTTGGAGAGTTCAACGGAGTGGATGCTCCTATCGAAGGGGTCAAGCCGGACCGAAACACCGGGGCCCCGAATCAGGTGGACATGATTACCGGCGTCACCATCTCGTCCCGAGCGGTGATACGAATCATCAACGAGCGCATCGCGGCCCTGGGAGACCTCCTGGCGGCCTATGAAATTCCGGCTGGTACGGCGGGAGGAGGGGGAGACCGATGAGAGAAACGACTCCCCAACAGGATTTTATCCGGGGCATCTGGAAAGAGAACCCAGTCCTGGTCCAGCTCTTGGGCCTCTGTCCGGCCTTGGCTGTCACCAACACGGTTCTCAACAGCCTGGCCATGTCTGGAGCCACCCTCTTCGTGCTCCTGGGATCCAGCCTCTTCATCTCCACGCTGAAGAAGCTCATCCCTCACGAGGTCCGGATCTCCACCTACATTCTGATCATCGCCACCTTCGTGACCGTGGTGGACATGACTCTTCAGGCCATCGCTCCGGCGGTCTACAGGGAGATCGGGAATTTCATCCCCCTCATCGTCGTGAACTGCATGATCCTGGGTCGGCAGGAGGCCTTCGCCTCCAAGCGGCCTGTCGGCCGAGCTCTCCTGGATGCCCTGGGGACGGCCGCAGGATTCACCATCGCCATGCTCATGATGGGGACCTTCCGTGAGGTCGTGGGATCTGGGACCCTGCTGCAGGGCACGCGGTGGGCATTCAATGTCTTCGGCCCCAACTATGAGCCCTGGGTGGTGATGATCAGCCCGCCGGGTGGTTTCTTCACCCTGGGATTCATCCTGTTGTTCCTTGGGTGGTGGGAGACGAGGAAGGCTCAAAAGCGGGAGATACGGCATTGGCCCCATAGCGTGAGGGTGCCTAGCGGGAAGGAGGCCGCGTGATGGACAAGAGCATCGGTGACCTCTTCCTGATCCTTGTCTCGGCCATGCTGGTCACGAACTTCACCCTCTTCTACTTCCTGGGGCTTTGTCCCTTCATGGGGGTTTCAGCGAGGGTGGGTACGGCCCTGCGCATGGGCATGGCCAACATCTTCGTCATGACCATCACTTCGTTGGTGGCTTCCTTTTTGAACCAGTTCGTGTTGCCTCACGCTCCGTACCTGCAGACCATCTCGTTCATCGTGGTGATCGCCTCACTGGTGCAGATCGTTGAGATGACCATCAAGAAGTTCAGCCCGACGCTCTTCAGGGAGTTGGGGATATTCCTTCCCCTTATCACCACGAACTGCGCAATCCTGGGACTGGCTGGGTGGCAGACCGGTCTGGGTTACAGCTATGTGGACGGCCTCTTCTATGCGCTGGGGGCTGGCTTCGGTGTGACGCTGGCCCTGGTCCTCATGGCCTCGATCCGTGAGAAAATGGAGTTGTCGGATGTTCCGGCCGTAGCCCGGAACATGGGGCTGGTTTTGATTATTGCCGGGACACTGTCCCTGGCTTTCATGGGCTTTTCAGGGTTGTTTACCTCATGACGCTGATCGTCGGCATCCTGGGGGCGGCGGCCCTTTTCGTGCTTTTTGCTTTTTCGGCCACCCGCGACGGTACCCGGCTGGAAGCTGGAGAGAGTTGCCATGGGGGTGTGGGTTCCCCTGAGTCCTGCTCGCTTCGGGATGATTGTGAGGGGTGCGGAGCCGCCGACAAGAACGATGGCTGGTGGCCGAACGACGGATCGACGTACGGAGATCGACGATGACGGTTGAGAACGGAAAGATCCCTTTCCCGAGCCGGAGGGATTTCATCTCTCTGGGGATCGGGGCCTTTGTAGTGGGAAGTATTCCTCTCGCTGCCAGGGGGAGGAAACGCCTCGTCCGCAGGACGCTCCCCATTATGGGGACTTTTGGTGAGGTAGCTGTCGTCCATAGGGACGAGAGATACGCTCAGGGAGCCATCGATGCCGCATTTCAGGAGATGCGCCGCGTCGAATCAGCCCTCACTCGCTTCCGACCCGACTCGGAGATCGGTCGTGCAAACCGGTGGGCCTTCTCGACGCCGCAGGACATTTCGGCTGAAACGTCCGGCGTTCTGAAAGCCGCGCTGCGTTGGTCCCATGGAACTGATGGCGCCTTCGACCCCTGTCTCGGACGTGCCGTAGACCTCTGGGATTTTCAGAACCGGACCCAGCCTCCGGAGGCGCGGTCGGTGGAGTCCTTCGCTCGCCGCGGACTTTATCAGGCTCTGGAGCTCGGAAAAAGCCAGGGAAGGGATGTGGTGATTTTCCATGAAGAGGATATGGAAGTCGACCTCGGGGGGATTGGGAAGGGGTACGGTGTCGACCGGGCTGTGGGGGTGCTGAGATCCTGGGGGATCCAGGACGGACTCGTAAACCTGGGTGGGGATTTATACGCCCTCGGGGTATCTGAAGACGGCGACCCGTGGACGGTAGGCGTGCGTTCACCGGACGATCCCCACGGCCTCGCCACGACCCTGACCATGAGTGACCGGGGGGTGGCGACCTCCGGTGACTATCATCAGTTCTTCGAGTACGGGGGTCGGCGGTACCACCACCTCCTGGATCCAAGGACCGGGGCTCCTTCCCAGGTGCCGGTTCGCAGCGTGACGGTGGCGGCCGAGTCGTGTATGGATGCAGATGCGGGTGCCACAACGACCTTTGTGGCAGGAGAGGCCTCCGTCCGGACCCTGTTTTCCCGGATCGCTCCGGGCTCCGAGGTGATCTATACCATTTGAGGCCCTGGGGGCACATGTACCGGTGAAGGCGGGTACCAAGTGGGCCGGTTCCGTCCGACGGCTCGGAGTGTCGTAAAAGAGGGAGGGTGTAGCATGAGGACCCAGAAGGCGTACTGTTCAGCCTGCGACCGGCAGGTGGAGGTCGTGGTTCCCGAGGATCTCCCCGACGGTGCTCTCCCTTCCGCTCATGACCCCGCAAACTGCATCTGCCTGGAGTTCGGCGAATCGTGCACGGGATCCCTCTGTCCACTCTTTGAGGTTCCCACCGGCCAGATGGAGGAAAACTACAGGCGCATCATCAAG
>JASFVN010000318.1:0-5199 GCA_050049805.1 Gemmatimonadota bacterium | reverse complement strand
TCCCATTGGAGCCAGGCCTTCCCGATACGTCGAGAGGGCGAGTTACGCATCCCGCCTCCTCATCCCCTTCGGGGAATCGCTGCTCGCGCCCAACTCAGAGCACGCGACCCACCCGGAAACCGGCGCGAGCTACCCGAAGAAGCTTCTGATGGTCTCAACAAGCCACGAGATCTCCACGTCGTGCACGCGAACGAACCATGGCGCCAGCACGAGCGAAACCACGCTCATGAGCTTGATGAGAATGTTCATGGAAGGTCCGGACGTGTCCTTGAACGGGTCTCCCACCGTATCACCCACAACCGCAGCCTTGTGAGGATCGGAACCCTTCCCGCCCAGGGCCCCCTTCTCGATGTACTTCTTGGCATTGTCCCAGGCACCCCCGGCATTGGCCATGAAGAGGGCCATGAGAACACCGGTGACGGTGGCTCCGGCGAGCATGCCGCCCAAGGCCTCGACGCCCAGGAAGTACCCGACGACGACGGGAGCCAATACCGCGGTCATGCCGGGAAGAATCATCTCCCGGAGAGCGGCCTCGGTGGAGATGGATACGCAGCGGGCCGAATCAGGCTTCCCGGTGCCTTCCATGATGCCCGGTATCTCCCGGAATTGCCGGCGGACCTCTTCCACCATTCCCTGGGCTGCTTTACCCACGGCCGTCATGGTGAAGGCCGCCACCAGGAATGGCAGGATGCCGCCTAGGAAGAGGCCAATGACCACGATGGGATCCACGAGGTTGATGCCGGTGGCCTGGAGGCCGACCTTCGAGGAGTAGGCGCTGAACAGTGCCAGGGCGGTGAGGGCGGCCGATCCGATGGCGAAGCCCTTCCCGATGGCTGCCGTGGTGTTCCCGATGGCATCCAGGGAGTCGGTGACGGCCCGGGTCTCTGGCCCGAGCCCACCCATCTCGCTGATGCCACCTGCGTTGTCGGCAATGGGACCGTAGGCGTCCACGGACATGGTCACACCCACCGTGGCCAGCATGCCCACGGCGGCGATCCCGATGCCGTAGAGGCCGGCGGTCTCGAAGGACACGAAAATGGCCACGCAGATGAGGACCAACGGAATGGCTGTGGATTCCATCCCGATGGCCAATCCGGTGATGATGTTGGTGGCGGGTCCGGTCTGGCTGGAATCGGCGATCTTCCGGATGGGACCGGCGGCGGTGTAGTACTCCGTCACGAGACCGATGAAGATCCCGACAAGGCTACCGGCAAGGATGGCCCAGAAGGGCCCGGAAGTGGGCAGCATGTTCCCACTGTCCACGTCCACGATCTCGACCCCCACGGCCTGAACCACGAACCACATGGCTACCAGGAAGATGCCGGCACCGATGAAGGTCACGTTTCGAAGGGCACCGGCAGGATCGGTCTTCTCCAGTACCTTCATCATGCCAATGCCGATGAGGGAGGCCAGAAGCCCCACGGCCACGGTGATGATGGGGAGGGCTACGGCCTCCAGGGAGGTGGTGGCCAAAGTGGCGGAGGTGGCGGCGATGGCCATGGTGGCCACCACGGAGCCCACGTACGACTCGAAGATGTCCGCCCCGAGTCCGGCCACGTCGCCCACGTTGTCACCGACGTTGTCGGCGATGGTGGCGGGGTTCCGGGGATCGTCCTCGGGGATCCCGGCCTCCACCTTACCTACCAGGTCGGCGCCCACGTCGGCGGCCTTGGTATAGATCCCACCACCCACACGGGCGAAGAGGGCGATGGAGCTGGCTCCCATGGCGAACCCGGCGATGATCTCCGAGAAGTTGGGGAGATCGTTGGTACCCGGAACAGCGTCGGAAGCGAAGATGAAGTAGAAGACACCCAGGCCGAAGAGGCCCAGGGAGGCCACGGCCAGCCCCATGACGGCGCCGCCGAAAAAGGCGATCCGCAGTGCCTTTCCGGCGCCATCAGTGTTGGCTGCCGCAGAAGTCCGGACGTTGGCCCGGGTGGCGGCCTTCATGCCGAAGAACCCGGCCATGATGGAGCTCAGGGCGCCGGCGATGTAGGCGATAGAGGTCTGCGGGCTGATGGCCAATCCCAGCAGGATGGCCACAATGACGACAAAAACCATGAGGAAGGTGTATTCCTTCCTCAGGAAGGCCATGGCCCCGTCGTGGATCTGATCGGCAAGGTCGATCATGAGATCCGATCCGGAAGGCTGGCGCTTCACGTACCCGTAGATCAGGAAGGCGACGACGAGCCCTATGACGCCGATGATCCACGTCCAGTCTGTAAGGCTGACGATTTCACTCATGGGCGGTGCTTTCCCCCGCTAGTCGGTTGATTTCTTCCCCTGGGGCGGACAGCTCAGCGATTGAACCCGTTCATGGCCGTCTCGATCCCCTCGTTGCCCCAGACTTCGACCCCGCGCACGAGCTCGGGGAGAAGCCCAAGGATGACATCTTCGTCTTCCGGGCCCATGGGCGAAAGGACCCAGTCCGATAAATCCTCGCCATCCGGGGGAGTTCCCACCCCGATCCTCAGACGCGGATACTCGTCGGACCCCAGTGCCTGGGAGACGGACCGCAATCCATTGTGGCCCCCTGGCGAACCCTGGGGCCTAAAACGAACGCGGCCCACCTCGAGAGCCGCGTCGTCCACTGCAATCAGCAAGTCTTTTTGCGGAAGGAATTCAGGAACGGTGGCGAGAGCCGCGAGGGCCTGGCCACTGCGATTCATGAAGGTGGTGGGCTTCACGAGCCGAAACACCACCTCTCCCCTGGACCCTTCCGTTACCATGGCCCTCCCTTCCCTCCGAAAGAGGGGGAAGTCCCACTCGTATGCCAGGCGGTCCAACAGCCACCATCCAACATTATGGCGGGTGGCATCGTATTCGGGCCCAGGATTTCCAAGCCCGACCACGACTTTCATCGAACGAAGAGGCTAGGCCTCGTCGCCACCAGAGGAAGCTTCTTCCTCGGCGGCAGCTTCCGCTTCGGCCGGGGCCACGCCCTCGACCTCCTCAACTCCCTCCTCCAGTTCCTCTTCCGGAACCTCTTCTTCCACCACCACAACTTTCGGAATCTGGACGGAGCAGATGGTCCGCTCCGGGTCCACCAGAAGGTCGACGCCCTCGCCAAAGTCGATGTCGTACACGTGCAGGGAATCCCCGACCCCCAGGCCGGTCACATCGACTGACAACACTTCCGGGATCTTGGAGGGGATACACTTCACCCGAAGCTCGTTGATGAGCTGCTCCAGGATACCGCCGGCTTCCCTGACGCCTACCGGAATGCCCTCGAGGCTGACCGGGATGTCCACCTCCACCGCCACGCCCTTCTGGATGCGGAGGAAGTCCACGTGGAGAAGGCCAGGCTTGTGAGGATGAGATTGGATTTCCCGGATCAGGGTTTGAACGGGCTCCTTCTCCCCTTCGATGACCAGGTCCAGGATGGTGTTTTCCACCGAAATCCGCTGAAAGAGGTATTCCGTCTCCTGGAGGTCCAGGGAGAGTCCCATCGCCTCCATGTCCTTCCCGTATATCACGGCGGGGATGCGTCCCTCCGCCCGAAGCTTCCGAACCGCTTCTTTTCCCGTTTCGGCTCGGGGCTGAGCCTTCAGTTCAGTCGTTCTGCTCATTCCTTTTCCCTACGATCCGGTGGAGGCCCCAACGCCGACCGTCCACCGGGCCGACTCCTTATCAGGCCAATGAGAAGCGAGCGCTAACCTTCTTCTTCCGGAACCTCGAAGAGCGCGCTCACCGACTCGTTCGAGTGGATATACTGGATGGCGTTGGCCAGGAGGCCGGCCACCGAGAGGATTCGCAGGTTATCGAAACGCCTCTCTTCCGGGACATCAATGGTATTGGTGACCACCAGTTCTTCCAAGGGCGCTTGGGACAGGCGCTCCACAGCCGGCCCCGAGAGCAGCGGGTGCGACGCCGCCGCATAGACGCTCTTTGAACCCCTTTCCAGGAGGGCATGAACGGCATTCACCAACGTTCCGCCTGTGTCCACCATGTCATCCACGAGCAAACAGGTCTTGCCGTCCACTTCACCCACCACGTTGACGACCTCCGCAACGTTCGGCGCAGGGCGTCGCTTGTCGATGATGGCGAAGCTTGCCTTCAAACGCCGGGCGTAACCTCGGGCCATCTTCGCGGAGCCCACGTCGGGAGCCACCACGACCAGATCGTCCAACTGCTTCTCGCGGAAATACCTGACCAGCACAGGAGCGGCATAAAGGTGGTCGACCGGAATGTCGAAAAACCCCTGGATCTGGTGCTGGTGAAAATCGATTCCAACCACCCGATCCGCCCCTGCTGCCACAATGAGGTTCGCCATCAGTTTCGCACCAATGGCCACCCTCGGCTGGTCCTTCCGATCCTGACGGCCATACCCATAGTAGGGAATCACCGCAGTGACCCGGGCCGCCGAAGCCCGCTTGGCCGCATCGATCAGGAGGAGAAGCTCCAGGATCTTGTCTCCGGGGGACGCGGTGGGTTGGACGATGAAGACGTCCCGACCCCGGGCGTTCCGGTCAATCCTCACGAAGATCTCCCCGTCGGCAAAATCCCTGATTGTCGCCGAATCAGGGGATTTTCCCAAAATTTCACCGATCTCCTCCGCCAGGGGACGATTCGCCCGACCGGAGAGGAGAAGAAGTGGACCGCGCTGAATGGTGTCGTCCATTGGACGTTACCGTTGGTTTCCAGTGTTGTGACAGCGCGCCAATCTAGATATGACCCCACGAAAGGTCAACTCGTGATCAAAGTCTCGAATTGGCCTGGGAACGGGGTCAGGAGACCGTTATCCGCCGATTGGACATGACCCTGGAACGGTAGGGAATCTGCATTTCCAGGCGAAGGACATAGTGGCCAGAGTCGAGGGTCGGGAGCTCCACATCAATGGCCCGAAAGCGAGGAACCACTTCCGAGGATCCCTCCTCCACCCAGGAAAGTGTGAGAACCGGTTCTTTGCGGAAGAGACCGATCAGCTTCAGAGCCCTCCGCACCAGGCTTCCGCCCTCCTCCACCAGACTCAAGCTGAAGGTGATGGGTTCGCGCCGGCGTCCCAGGCCATACACCTCCCATCCAATGGTGACGGAACCCCGAGACACCAGACCGGTGGACGGTCGCATCCTGGGAGCGGCTTCGGCAAGGGAGGTCGGGAGCTCGTCACCCCGGTCCAGGAGGACGAGGTCGGAGAGGTGGGGCACATCGACAGGCAGGGCCTCCCCCCGGACACCGTGGCGGACCCGGGCCCCCCAG
>JASFVN010000317.1:0-5200 GCA_050049805.1 Gemmatimonadota bacterium | reverse complement strand
TTGAGTATGCCAGGGTCGTACGCTGCAGAGTCGCCTCGGAGAAATCCCAGATGGGCCTGATCTGCCCAGCCGATCTCCCGCCGCCGCATAGTCGCCTCGGGGAAGTCCGGTGGGTCGTCAGCCCAAATCCGCTATCCGATTCCGTAATCCTGTCGCGAAAAAACGAGTAGCGAGTAAGTTCGGGAATCGTTCGTTACCCCACAAATCGGTGAGAAATAGAATCGACTCATCCTCCAAAACCATAACGCTTGCCGTTAATAACGCGTCGCGTTATTATTTCCTATGATCAAGAGCTTCGGGGACCGAGACGCCGAGCGCCTCTTTCAAAGACACCCCATCAAGAAACTGGGGACCGATGGCCAGCGATCGGCGCTCCGCAAACTCCGGATGCTCGACGCAGCGACGGTTCTCCAAGACCTCCGGGTGCCTCCTGGCAACCGGCTGGAGAGGTTAAAGGGGGATCGCGAAGGCCAGCACAGTATCCGCATCAACAGGCAATGGCGGATCTGTTTTCGCTGGCGATCGGGCGATGCCTACGATGTGGAGATCGTGGACTACCATTAGGAGAAGTTGATGGCGCCGAAGAAACTTGCCCCCGTCCACCCCGGGGAGGTCCTGCTTGAGGAGTTCCTCCTGCCCATGGAGGTCAGCCAGTACAGGCTTGCCAAGGACATCAGTGTGTCTGCGCGTCGGATCAACGAGATTGTCCACGGCCAGCGTTCCATTACAGCCGATACCGCCCTGCGGCTGGCTCGCTATTTCGGCACCTCGGAGAGGTTCTGGCTGAACCTTCAGACCGGCTACGATTTGGAGGTAGAAAAAGACCGGTTGGGCAACCGACTGGAGTCAGAGGTCCTTCAACGCGCTGGATAGCCTTCGAGGGGAAATCGGTTAGGTCTGCCCACGGATCGATTTGTGGGGTAGCGCCCGGTTTCCGCCGGGCCTTCCAGTGCTACCGGAGATTACGCGAGGGGCCTATCGACGGATCGATGCTGTGATCGTAAAGGCAATACAAATCGGTGCGACCGCTTACGCGGTCCTGACCTCCATCGTAGTGGTGTTCCAGCTTGCACTGGTGGCGGGCGCACCCTGGGGAGACCTGACCCTCGGTGGGCAGTTCCCAGGAACACTCCCTCCGGGGATGCGGATTGCGGCAGGAGTCCAGGCGTTGGTCCTTTTGGCCCTGGCCGTCATGGTTCTGGCAAGTTCGGGCGTTCTTTTTCCTTCCATGTCCGGTGCCTCTCGGAAGCTCATCTGGATCGCAGTGCTCGTTTGCGTCCTTTCTCTTGGCTTGAATCTCGCCACCGGAACGAAATGGGAACGCCGACTTTGGGTGCCGGTTCTGTTGGGGATGGTCGTGAGTTCTGTCATCGTAGCAGTTTCTCCGGCCAATAAGGGTCCAGCAACCGATGGGAATGCATCAGCGGAAGAGGGCTGAACTGAGTGCCGGCGCCACGCCCCGGGGCTCTATCACGCTGCGTTCCTCCATCCTTCCCGCTTGGCTTTGGCCAGGGCCTGCCGAAGACGATTGACCGCGGATATCCCACTTGAGGGTGCCGCGGATCACGGTCTTACGGCGGACATTCACCTACTGGCAGATCCAGCCCATGTGCCTCCGGCAGTCAGGGTAGGGTCTCCCCACCCAGCCCCATCCTTCGAACCTTTCCCCACATCAGGTCGTCATATATATAGCGTGACAATACATAGCGTCACCACAACTGGAGAAGGTCGTGTTCAGTCCCGAAATGAAAAAGGGAAGTGTGGAGCTTCTCATCCTCTCTCTCCTGAAGGCCGAGAGCCGACACGGCTACGAGCTTGGCAAGCTCATCGAGTCCCGATCCAGGGGGAGGCTGGTGTTCCAGATCTCCTCCCTCTACCCCGTGCTCTGCCGCATGGAGGACAGGGGTTGGATCAAGGGCCGGTGGGTGGAGAAGAAGGGGCAGAGGCGGCGGAAATTCTACAAGCTCACGCGGAAGGGCTTGACCGCTTTGGAGGCCAAGCAAGCCACGTGGCTCGAGTTTGCCGAGTCGATGAACCAGGTCTTGGGTCTGGCCGGTAGTTGAACCTCCCTCGGGAAAGGGAGGATACCGATCGAGGGGACCCGTAAGGAGGAAGGACCGTGTGTGATTGGTATCGATATGTTCGGGAGAATCTGTCGGTTCCTGGTCTGAAGGAAAACAGGGAAAGGGACGTCATTTCCGAAATCGCCTCCCAGATGGAGGACATCTACCTGGAGGCGAAGGCTCGGGGCTGTCCTGAAACAGAGGCCCAGGAAGCTGCAAAGGCCCACATCCCTGACTGGGGATCCTTCTCAGACGATCTCATGCGGGCAGAGCGATCCAGGCGGCGAGCCAGGGGGGATGCTTGGGCCGAGGATGCCGGTGAGTCCTTGCGGAAGAGAGGGGGCCGATGGGTGGGCTTGGCCGATCTCATCCAGGACGTCCGTTACTCCTTGAGGTGCCTTCGGACCAGCCCGGCTTTCACGTCGGTGGCCCTCCTCACCCTGGCTCTGGGGCTCGGTGGAGTGGCAACGATTCTAGCCCTCTACGATCAGGTCCTGGTCCGTCCCCTTCCGTTCCAGGAATCGCACGAGCTGGTAGAGATGTGGGAGCAGATGGGCTCCTTTGGCGGTGCCACCGTGTCCTATCCCAACTTCGTTGATTGGCGAGACCGGAACCGAACCTTCGAGGCCCTTGCGGCCTGGAACGACCATAGTGTGAACGTCACCGGGAACGGTGACCCCATGGAGATGGACATCCTGAGGGTCTCGGCGTCGACCTTCGATATCTTGAGGGTTGCCCCGGTTTTGGGCCGCACCTTCACCCCGGAGGAAGACCGGGTGGGGGCTCCGGGGGTGGTAGTCCTGGCCCACTCCTTCTGGCGGGACCGGTTGGGGGCGGATCCGAACGTGGTAGGTACGACTCTGACCTTCGACGACCATCCATTCACCGTGGTGGGGGTCATGGAGGACGGGTTTTACTTTCCCACCCGGGCTCGGGGAATCAGTGCGTTCGTGCCCATCGAGCAATACGCCGAGAGTTGGATGCAAAACCGGGGAAGCCATCCCGGGATCATGGTCCTGGGCAGGCTCCTACCGGAGGTGTCTCTTGAAATGGCCAGGCAGGATATGGAGCGTGTGGCCAGGGCACTCGAGGAAGAATATCCCGACGAAAATGAAGGGAGTAGAGTGAACTCAGCCCTGCTCCAGGACAGGATCACTCGGTGGGCCACGGAGCCGTTGAAGATCCTCCTGGCCGCGGTGGGGTTCCTCCTGCTCATAGCCTGCATCAATGTGGCAAATCTGGTCCTGGCCCGTGCCACGGCGAGGCAGCAGGAGATGGCGGTGAGGGTGAGCCTCGGCGCCGGCGGAAACAGGATCCTACGACTCCTTCTCACAGAGAACCTGGTCCTTTGGACACTGGGTGGAGCCACAGGAATCCTCTTGGCCGCCTTCGGAGTCAGAGGGGTACGGACCCTCCTGGCGGATCAGATCCCCCCGGTCTACCAAGTGGGCATGGACCTTCGTGTCATCGGTTTCATCGTCGGAATCTCCCTTCTCACAGGGCTGGTCTTCGGTCTTCCTCCCGCCCTTCGGCTGGGGCGCCAGGATTTGAGGGACCACTTGAAGGAAGGCGTCCGAACCACGGGGGATCGCCGAAGGTCTCGCTTCAGAAGCGGCCTGGTGGTGGCAGAAGTAAGCCTGGCCCTGGCCCTTCTGGCGGGAGCGGGGCTGACCCTCAAGAGCCTTTCCCGGTTAGCCTCCACGAGCCCCGGGCTGGATGCGGAGAATGTGCTGGTGGTGGAGGTGAACCTCCCGGAGGCCCGGTATCAGGAGGAAGTGGAGCGAACCACCTTCTTTACCCAACTCCTGGACCGGACGAGGGCCATGTCCGGTGTCGTCGCCGCAGCCACTTCCTACAACGTGCCTCTGGGCCCCGGCGGTTGGCAGAACGCCTTCCACGTGGAAGGCGAGCCCCCCGAGGAGGGTGGCCGGTCTCCATTCGCCGAGGTGAATGCCGTGTCCACGGGTTATTTCCAGGCCATGGGGATTCCACTGCTCCGAGGTCGTGGGTTCACCCGAGAGGACAACGACGACGCGCTCCCCGTCGTGGTTGTAGGCCAGAGCCTGGTGGACCGCTACTGGCCTGGTGAAAACCCCATCGGAAAGCGTCTGAAATGGGGTGGCCACAGCACCCCGAGCGAATGGATGGGGGTGGTCGGCGTAGCCGGCGACGTCTGGGTGAACGGGGTCACCGGCGGCCTTCGCCCCCAGATCTACATCCCCCACTGGCAGGACAACGACAACGGGTACTACCTCGTCATCAAGACCCAGGGGGATCCCCTTACCATGGCTGAACCTGTTCGAAGGTTGGTCCTGGAGCTGGATCCAATGCAGCCGCTGGCTTCGGTGGGAACCATGGAATCATACCTCCGGGACACGACCCGGTCGCAGGAACTGCTGGCTCTTCTCATGGGGGTCTTTTCGCTGGCGGCCGTACTCTTGGCTGCCGTCGGGATCTACGGTGTCATGGCCCAGATGACAGCGGAGCGACAACACGAGATCGGCGTCAGGGTGGCCCTGGGCGCCCAAAGCGATCAGGTCCTGAAGCTCGTCTTCCGGCAGGGTTTGACGACGGTGGGTTTGGGTGTGACCCTGGGGCTGGGATTAGCTGTATTGGTGGGCAGAGTCGTAGCCTCCCAGCTCTACGAGGTTTCGGCCCTGGATCCCATGACCTTCGTGGTCACACCTCTCCTGGTTCTTGCTGTGGCCATGACGGCCAACCTTCTTCCGGCGCGAACGGCCGCCAAGGTGGATCCCGTGAGAGCCCTGCAGGCGAAGTAGGAATCGAAACTCCAAGGGCGTTTGGGGAGAAGAAGGAACCCGCCTGACTTCGGAAGATGATAAGGGGAAAGCACCATGAAAACTGGGCCCGGGTAGACTCGAGCCGGAGCCCTGAGACGGCCGGGGTGCCGGACCGGGCACCGACCGGTGTGACGCCTGCATCGCGTTTCACACGAGTGGGGCCCTGGAGGCCGGCGCTACGGAGGAAGAAGTCCTGGAAGCCCTGGGCGCAGCCGTGATGATGGGAGGAGGGCCCTCGTTCGCCTACGCCACGCATGTCCTGGAGGCCCTGAACGAGTTCGCTGAGTCGGCGGAGTAGCCGAAGCGAGCAAAGGGCGCCGTAATGCGGCGCCCAAT
>JASFVN010000022.1:0-30591 GCA_050049805.1 Gemmatimonadota bacterium | reverse complement strand
CGGGGGTCAGAGCTCCGTTCCTCCGGAGTACCGATCGGGCTTCGGGCAGGCCGGCATCGATGCTCTCCACGACTTCGTCCGAAATGGCGGCACCCTGGTGACGTTCGCCCAGGCCGGTGACCTGCCCATCGACGAGTTCGGGCTTCCGGTGCGAAACGCCGTGGCCGGGATGTGGGGGAACGAATTCTGGTCTCCCGGTTCCACGCTGAAGGTAAAGGTGGACAGCGGAAGTCCCTTCGCTTACGGCATGCCCCAGGATGCTCTGGCCCTCTTCCTCTCCGGCGGGCAGGTTTACGAGACTGTGGCGGGCCCTGCCAGTGCCGGTGTGGATCGGATCGTTACGTATGTGGATCGGGATATCCTCCAGAGCGGCTGGCTCCTGGGTGAGGAGGCCATCGCTGACAAGGCTGCCATGGTGTCGGTGCGGCATGGGGAAGGGACTGTGGTCCTCATCGGGTTCCGGCCCCAGCACAGGGCCCAGACCCACGGTACCTACAAGCTCTTCTTCAACGCCCTCATGACGGTGCCGGAGGGGCACTGATACAGGGTTCATTGGAGGCCGGCGAAGGCAGAGACCAGCGAAGAATGATCACGGATACCGGCGAAGGATGACCACGGAGGCCGGCGAAGGATGACCACGTTCGGATTCACCAACAGGGATTTTACCATGAGTACCGACCCGTTCAGGGCGACCACGTGTGCGTGGGCCGCCACGGCTACCCTGGCCCTCGTAACCCTCCTGCCGATCTCGGGCTCCGAAGTCCTGGCTCAGGAGCGGGAGAAATTCCATCAGGGTGTCGACTACAGGATCGAGGCCAGCCTCGATGAAGGCCGGGAGGTGCTGACGGCCCGGACACGGCTTCACTACACCCACAACGGTCCCGGGGCCATCGACACGCTTTACTTCCACCAGCATCTCAACGCTTTCCGTCCCAACAGCGCATGGGCCAGGAGAGACCTGGAGTTCGACAACCGGCGATTCACGGACCTCGGCCCGAAGGAACACGCCTTCGAGAGATTCCTCGCCGTGTCCGTGGACGGCCAACCGGTTTCCGTCCTGTACCCGGGAGCCCCTGATTCCACCGTGGCGGCCATTCCCCTGCCACAGCCTCTGGCTACCGGCGAGTCGGTCACCGTTCTGATGGATTGGGAAGCCCGGCCTTCCACCATGCCGCGACGCCAGGGCCGCCGGGGCAGACACTACGACTTCGCCCAGTGGTATCCCCGGATCGCCGTGTTTGATGAGACGGGCTGGGCGGTACAACCGCTCCTGCCCCAGGGCGAGTTCTACGGGGAGTTTGCCACCTTCGACGTGACCTTGGACGTAGCGGCGGACCAGGTCATCGGGGCCACGGGGGTGCCGGTGCAGGGAGACCCGGGCTGGGTTGGCGCTGCCGCAGATGGAACGGAGGTCCCGAGCACCCGGTCCGGATTCTACGGCGACAACCAGGAGGAACCTCTGGGGTTGCTGGAGGCGGAGACAGGGCCCGGTCGAAAGAGGGTCCGGTGGCATGCAGAGGACGTACATCATTTCGCTTGGAGCACCAGCCCCGACTACACCTATGAGGGCGGAAACCACGGCGAGATCCCGATTCATGTCCTTTACCAGCCCGGCGACGAGGATTCGTGGGGAAACGGCGTGGCCGTCGAGAGGACTGTTCGCGCCGTCGCCTGGCTGGAGACCGTGTTCGGGCCCTACCCCTACCCTCAGGTGACCAACCTCCATCGGATCGAGGGCGGGGGGACGGAGTTTCCCATGATGGTCATGAACGGTTCTGCGTCCCAGGGCCTCATCACCCATGAGGTCGGGCACATCTACGCCCATGGTGCTCTGGCGAACAATGAGTGGCGGGACGCCTGGCTGGACGAGGGGTTGGTTTCCTTCGTTACCTCCTGGTTTGCCGAGGAAGCGGATGGGGCCACCGGCGTCTGGGAAAGGACTCTCGGGGGATTGGCAGCTTTCGAAAACGGCGTCTCTCCGCAACCCGTGGCAACTCCCTCCGCGGATTTTCTGGATCCCCGGAGCTACAGCACCTACTCCTACACGAAAGGCTCTGCCTTCTTCTATATGCTGAGGGAGCTCATGGGTTGGGAGGACTTCAGGAGAGTCACCCAGCTCTACTTCCGGGACAACAAGTTCGAACACGTCACGGAGTATGATTTCAAGGTGGCGGCAGAAACCGTCTACGGTGAGGATCTCTCCTGGTTCTTCCACCAATGGTTACACACCACCGACCGCCTGGACTACGAGTTGAGATCGGCCCGCACGGAGCAGAGAGAGGATGGCCGGTGGGTGACGGAGGTCACCGTAGGCCGAACCGGTGACGCATGGATGCCGGTGGTTCTTCAGGTCGGAGAGGCCCGGGTGGACCTCGCTTCCCGGGCACCCGTCCAGTCGGCCCAGGTCGTG
This sequence comes from Gemmatimonadota bacterium, assembly GCA_050049805.1. Classification (GTDB taxonomy): domain Bacteria; phylum Gemmatimonadota; class Gemmatimonadetes; order Longimicrobiales; family Gaopeijiaceae; genus JABDNZ01. The sequence goes on along the minus strand of JASFVN010000022.1, from coordinate 28,181 downwards.
ACGGACGAGCGTCCGACAGAGGCGGTACTGGACCCGGGATTCGCCCTCCTGGAGATCAGCCGGGAGAACAACCAGGCTCCCGTTGTGGGCGGCTAAATGCTCATCGCCGCTGAGTAGAGATCAGAATGGCGCCGTGGAGGTGACCTGCGCCCCAGCGATGGGTCGCCTCACGAGCGGTGAAGAACTGCAGGTACTGCACGGCGCCCAGTGGCACCCGCCGCATGGCATCCGGAAACCCGAGGCGGGCATTGTTCATGTATACCACGATGTCCTCCGCTCCTGCGGCCTGGGCGAGGGTGGAGATGCCCCGCGTTCGTAGCCACTGCGGGCGAAGGTTCGCCACGAGGTCGTAAGCCGTCACCGCGGTACTCTCTTCGATCTCCTCCCGGGTGATCACGTCGGGATCGCCCATTCGGGAGGACGGTGCCCCGGACGATGCGCACGATGACATCGCTGGGACCAACAGTGCCAGGGCAAGTGCTTGCCAGCCCATCTTCAAGGCTCCCATGGAAAGGCCCCCTGCATGGTAAGGGAAGGCCGCGGTGGCGCGAGATCGCGCCACCGCTCCTTCCTTTCTAACCCCGCATCAGTTGTTCACCCACCCATCCACCACATCGGATCCGTGACCTCCCTGTCCCCCGGATAATTCTCCGGATTGAGGAGCACTTCTTCCTCGGGGTAGGTTAGACCCGAGGGGAACGACGGGCCGATTGCGGAGTTCTCCGCCGGCACCAGATCTGCTCCGGTCGTCCCCGCATCGGTCGTGAAGTCCCACCCGACCCGGCGCAAGTCCGAGAAGGCTTCCGGACCCGCCAGGAAAAGGGATATCCATTTCTGCACGCGGATCGCATCCATACGCTGGTAGGTTCCGGTCGTGTACCCTACCGATTCCTGAGCCAGGTAGTCGGCTATGTCCGACGCGCCGATCCCGAGTTCTTCCATGGCTGCCGTGATTCCGTCCTCATAGAGGGCGGCGGCGGTTCCCCCGATGTTCCAGCCCAGTGCCGCGGCCTCCGCGCCGAGGAAGAGCACCTCGGCGTAGGAAAGGAGGTTCGAAGGCGTGGTCGCCTCGAGGAAGTACGTCCCGATCTTCGAATAATCGTTGGAGGTCGTGGCTGGCGTATACTCCCCCGGTAAGAGGCCGTTTCGCAGGCCTCGATATTGGCCGTCTGAGACGGCCGGGTCCGCATAGATCGAAAGCCGCGGATCGTTGAACGCTACCAATCGGTCGATGAGGGACTCGCTCATTCTGAAGTCACCCGGTCGCCCTCCGTAGACAATAGCCTCGTAGCACGGGTTCGCCGCAGGATAGGCAGGCTCCCAGTCCACGTCGGCCTGGTGGGCCACGCTCATGAAGATGGATGAGTTCCAAGCAGCCTCGAACTCTGCCTTCGCCGCCGAAGGACTCACGTTCACCATCCGCATGGCCAGCCGGAGCCGGAGAGAGTTGGCGAACATCCTCCAACCGAGAACGTCACCGTGATAGACCGGATCGAAGTCGCCGAAGTCGATGACCGCATCGGGATCGATGCGGGTAGCGGCCGCCGTCAACCGCGTTATCAGGTCTGGATAGATGTCCGACTGGGCATCGTAGACCGGATACGAAATATCCTCGCCCAGTTGGAGAGCTTCCGTGTAGGGAATTGCGTCGAAGTAATCGGTCAACATCATGAATCCGTAGACCGTCATGATCTCCGCGATGGCCCAGATGTTGTCGTTTCCTTCCTCCTCCGCCAACGCCTTGGCCTCGGCCAGGTCGGTGAGAGCGAAGTACATCTCGTCCCACATCTGGCCGGGAATCCCGGCACGGGGCGTGTACCTGTCCTCGTCGTTGTACACCGGCTGGGCCACGTGCTGGGCCCAGTTCTCAGCGTGATAGAGCATGGTCCATTGACCGAACACGCCCCGGGCCCCCTGGTTCTGGGCGACGTCCCAGATACCTCCCAGCAGGAGGTTGTTGACGGGCACCTCTTCCGGCGCGTTCGGGTTCTCGTTTACTCCGGTTAGACCCTGGTCGCACCCTCCGACCAGGAAAACCCCGAGGGCCAGCGCGCTCAGGGTGCCGAGCTTTGGAATTCGCATGTTCATGATCGTTATCACCCTTTTCGAGGCACTCAGAAACGGACCGTTACGTTCAAACCGAGGCTTCGGGCGCTAGGCATCTGCCCATACTCGAAGCCCTGGACATTGGTGCCCTCCAAGGCGGTCTCCGGATCGATGTGCCTGGCGTTCGTCCACAGAGCCAGGTTCCGCCCGACCAGCGAGAGATCGATACCCTTCACTCCCCACCGGCTGGCCCACGAAGCGGGCAATCCATAGGAGAGGCTGACCTCCCGAAGCTTGATGTAGCCCGCGTCCTCCAGGTTGTTCTCTTCCACGAAGTAGTTGTAGAGCCAGTAGGTCTCGGCATCGATGACGGTGGTATTCTCCTCGTAGACGCCGGGAGAAACCTCGTTGACGCCGTCCACTACGATCCCGGTCTCCGGAGTGCACTCCGGGTAGTAGCCACCGCCGCACCGGCCGGGGATGGTTTCCTTCAGCTGGCCTGCGTACCGGCCGAAGTTGTTCGTGACGGAGTAGATCTGGCCACCCTCCCTCATGTCGAAGAGGAAGCTGAGGCGCGCTCCCTTGTAGCTTACCTCGTTGGCCCAACCAGCTCGCCAGTCGGGGTTTACGTTCCCGATTACCTGACCGTTGTCCCAGAGCGGGTACCCGCCGGATTCGCTCACGACGATGTTTCCGTCGGGGTCCCTCCGATAGGCGGAGCCGACGATCTGCCCAAGGGGCTCCCCTTCACGAGCGTAGAGGGTCGCGCCCCAGAAGTCGCTGAGACTCAGCTCGAGCCCCTCGACCCCCTCGGCCAGCCTCACGACCCTGCTGTCGTTCTTGGCCCAGGTGAGGGTCGACTCCCACCGGAAGCTGCTGCTGGTGTACGGGGTGCCCCGCAGAAGCACCTCCCAGCCCTTGTTCTCCACGGTGCCGGCGTTCAGCATCTTGCTGCCGAAGCCGGTGGTAGCCGAGAGCTGGACTGGCATGAGCTGGTCCCGTGTCTCCTCGACGTAGTAGGTCACGTCCAACCCCAGGCGGTTGTCGAGAAAGCCCAACTCGGCGCCGAACTCCCACGATTCCGTGGTTTCCGGCTTCAATTCGGGGTTTTCCAGACGAGCCGGAACCGAGAAACTCGGGAGCCCGGCCCAGATGTCACCGGCCAGGAAGGTGTTCCGGAGCCGATAGGGCTGCGTGTCGTTACCCACCTGCGCCCAGCTTGCCCGGAGCTTTCCGTAGGAGAAAGGGCTATCCTGCAGCCGCTCGATCACGTCCGTGAAGACGAAGCTCGAGCTCACGGAAGGATAGAAGTAGGACCGGTTGTCCTCGGGAAGTGTGGACGACCAATCGTTCCGGCCCGTCAAGGTGAGGAACAGGTAGTCGTTGTAGTTGAAATCGGCCTGACCGTAGAGGCTGTTGACCCGCTTTCGGGCCACGTTGGTCAGGCGTTCCGGGACGCTGGCCGCGTTCGAGACATCGTAGATGCCCGGGGCCGTGAGGCTCCCGACCCACGTATAGTCGTTCTTACGCTCGTAGTCCCGACGGTTCCCACCGAGGGTCAGGCTCGTCCCAAAGGGGAGGTTCAGTTCCGGGTCGGCCGTCAACAGGAAGTCGGTGTTCGTCTCCTGGAAATCGATATTCCACTGCCCGAACGACCCCCCGGCATCGATGTACTCACGGGTCGCATCGAGGGGATTGGTGGTGTAGTCGCCGGCAATAGCGACCTGGGGATTCGCCGCATAGGTCTTGAGTCGCAGGTCCCGATACCAATCGGTACCCGTCCGTAATTGGGCGGTCAGCCACGGCGTGAGCTCCATAGAGGCGGTAATCTGGCCGATGAGACGATCGCGACTGTCTGTGTTCCGATGTTCGTAGGCTTTGAAGTACGGGTTCACCCAGTAGAGCGTCGTCCAGCTATAGGGGAATCCACCGATGGTCGGTTCCTCCAGGGGGCGGGTCTGGTTGTAAAGTCTCCTGAGCTGTTTGGTGTCGATGTTTCGATTCCACCAGACGAACCCACCCATGACGTTGTCGGAACCGTATCCTACACCCGGCCGGTTGAGACCCTCGGACGCGATATACTGGACCGAGGTGTTGACGTTGAGACGATCGAGGGCCGTCAAGGCCCCTGCGAAGGAGACGGAGGAGCGCTTCTGCTCGTGACCCGGCTGCATCCCTTGCAGGTCCATCCGGCTGAACGCCGCCCTGCCGTACAGGTTCTCCGTAGCCCCAGCCACCGACACGTTCGTGGTGGCCGTCGTGCCCAGCTCGAAGAAGTCGTCGACGTTGTTGGGATGAGAGACCCAGGGGGCTGGTGCCCGTGAATCCGTCACCGGATCGTAGGGGCTGAACCATTGGGGAATCATGAGACCGACATCGAGGGGCGGACCCCAACTCTCGTCGGCTTCGTCGTAAAGCCCGTTCCCGAAGCCGTCGTAGAACGAGAAATCCCCGTAGTATCCCCCACCGTAGACGTTTTGATAGTCCGGGAGGCGGAGCTCATCCTCGACGGTGAACTGCTGGCTGACCACGATCTCGGTACCGCCGATGGCGCCCTGGCCCTTCTTGGTCTCGATGAGAACGACGCCGTTGGCGGCCCGTGCCCCGTACAGTGCGGCGGCGTTGGGCCCCTTCAGCACAGTGACGGACTGAATGTCTTCCGGGATGATATCCTGGATCGGGTTGCCGTAGTCGTAGCCGCCCTGGTCGGTCAGCGTGCCAACCCGACCGCCGAGGGTGTTGTCCACCGGAATTCCGTTCACGATGAAGAGAGGCTGATTGACGCCGGTGATGGAGTTCTCACCTCGAATCACCATGCGTGTCGATCCTCCCTGAGGACCGGAGTTGGTGATGTGTACTCCCGCCACCTTTCCGGTCAGTGAATTCACCACGTTGGGCTCCACCCGGGTCAGCTCGGATCCGGCGAGCTGTTGGGTCGACATTCCCAGTGTCCGGGACTGGCGCTGAATCCCAAGGGCCGTCACCGTGATGCCCTCGATCCTCAGAGGGTCCTCGGCCAGGACGAAGTCCAGCACCTGGGAGCCGGGTTGGAGGGTGATCGTTTGCACCTGAGACGTCTTTCCGATCTGGCTCGCCATCACCTCGACGGGACCGGATGTCCTCGTTGCCGCGGGGATCAGGAGCAGGTAGTGCCCCTGCGCGTTTGTCTGCGCTCCGAGGTTCAAGGTCTCGATCATGACGGTGGCGGCCCCAATGGGCGCACCGGCTTCGGTACGAACGGTCCCGGTGAGCGTCGTTGCCTCCTGGGCCGAAACCGGCAGCGCGGCGATGAACACAGCTGCCATGCCGCATGACAGCGTACGGAGAAGTGTTCGCATATCGTCCTCCCAGCAGAAGTGTGAATGTCGGCGAGACAGACCACTCGTGGGCTTTCATCGAAAACCCGAGTCATCCGCCTCCTCGCATCAGGTCCGGACCGGACCAGAACGAAAGAGCACCCCGGGCCTGGCGGGCCCACCGGGGTGCTCCGGTTACTCCATTGTCTTTCCCTACTCCCCACCCATCCCGCTTTTCCGCTCCTTGTCCAGCCCCAACCCGATACAAAAAGAAGAGCACCTCTGGACCTGGCAGGTCCTAGAGGTGCTCCGGTTTATTTGGTTGTTTTGCCCTGTTCCCCCTCCAACTTGCCCGGGGCGGCCGGAAAGTCGATCTGACCCAGCCTCTCCTCCAGCCCCAGGGCTGAGGAGGCACAGTCGATCAGCCTCCTTCGGCTTTCAACCTTTGCGTCCGAGGTCCACACAGGGCACACGTTTCCCTCGAGTTCACGGTGCCTCCGAGGCCTCACACATGGTCTTGGAGTGGTCAGTCGGTCGTTACTTCAGACGATCTAAACTACGATTTGGTTGCGCCAGGGTTTCAAGGAAGGGGCAAGTCATGGTGAACCCGAGGCTTGGTGGCCCGCCCGCGTTCGTTCGGATTCGTCCGTACTCCCGTCCGAGTAGAGCCCGTGGACCTTCCGGACTAAGCCGTCGGGGTCCGGCTCGAACCGTAGCCTGAAAGTGGCGCTGGCTTCCAGGCCGAAAAGGACAGGGGACAGGGGAATCAGCCTCGTCTCAGGGCCTCCGTCACGGGAGTAGAACAGGACGCTTCCCTCTCTTCGGACTCGCCGGGGTCCGTACTGGCCCGCCAGAGCCTCCAATTGATCCGGAGTAAGCTGGGTTTCTCCGGTTGAGGTGAGGCCCTCGTCCAGCCAGGCCATGCGAGGCCCCAATTCTCCCGGGTCGGCCCCCGACTCCACCGCTCGCAGATACGTCTCTTTCGCCTCGGCATAAAGGCGGCCCTCCGTCTGGATCTCTGCCAGAAGGACCATCATCTCCGGGTCGTCCGGAGCTTCCTCCGTTGCCATCTGCGCCAAGCGCAACGCCGACTCGGACTCCCCTTCCTGAGCCAGAAACCTCATGAGCCCGGGAAGCTCCTCCCCTACCTCCTCGTCCACGTCCGCCCTCAGGCTGTCCAGGACGACCATCCCTTCTTCGAATCCGCGAAGGAAGCTTCTGCGGAGCGCCAGGTCCGCCAGGAACGCCGGATCGTCCCAGTCCGGGTACGTGAGCCACCGGGCCGCCCAGAACTCGTCCCGAAAGACCAGACTCAGCAGATCCTCGGCCACAGAAAGCCCGGCCTCGCTGTTCGTGAAGTAGACCAGGCCGTCTCCCAGGGTCGGGTAGCCCACCACGAAGGCTCGGTAGATTCCGTTGTCCCCCCAGTGCCAGATGGCTCTCCCCCGCTCACCCTCCTGGATCCCCCATCCCAGCCCCCAAAACACGTAGGGGTAGGTCTCCTCCGGACCCCAGGCATCGGCCTGGGTCACCGGTTGGATCATGGCAGCGTGCGATTCTGGAGAAAGGCCTTCTCCCTGGAGGACGGCGGCCAGGAAGGCTCCGTAATCCCTGGCGGTGGTGTGGAGGCTCGCGGCTGCGTTGGCTCCATCCGGGTGTCGGAGCCCTTCGACGGGGCGGCCGAGGACATCGTGCCCTGAAGCCTTGAGAGTCTCGTATTCGTCCTGCCAAACGAAGCTGGAGTGCTCCATCCCCATGGGCTGGAAGACCTCCGATCGGGCAAGCTCCTCCAGGGAACGTCCGGTCACCTTCTCCATCACCCGCTGAAGGTAGACGAACCCCTCACCGGAGTAACCCCAGGCCTGGCCGGGATCGGCGTTCAACTGCAGAGGGGTCCCACCCCAGTTCGGGAGGCCGGTGGTGTGGGACAGGACCAGCCGGGGCGTGATGGCCCGGGCCCGTTCGTCGTGGGCCAAGCGCTCGTATTCAAGGAGGTTCCAGAGGGGGAGATCGAGATCCAGCTCCCCCCGGTCCACCATCCGGAAGGCGATGTAGGCCGTCACCGGTTTGCTCAGAGAGGCGGCCTCGAACACCGTCGTGGGCGTCACCGGGGAACCGCTGTCGGCGTTCACGGACCCGAATACCATCTCCTCCGCCACCGCCCCGTCCTCGACGGTTACCATCTGGAGGCCGGGTATGCTGGCGGAGGTGAGGAGGTCCCGGATTTCCGGGGCCCATGAGGGTTCTGGCTCCCTGGCGCATCCGGAAAAAACCAAAGCGACAATGGGAACGACGTGCAGCAAGCGTCCGAACCTGTACATAGCGACCTCTCCAACCGGAAACTCCGAGGAGACTTTGCTGTGGCCTATCGGGTGTACACCACCTTTCCTCCGACGATGGTGTAGTCCACCAGGGCCTGCATGATCTCCTCTTCAGGGCCCGTCATGAAGTCCCGGTCGTAGATGACCATGTCGGCCAGGTAGCCTTCCTTCAACATCCCCTTTCTGTCTTCCATGAACTGGGCATAGGCGGAACCCAGGGTATAGAGCTCGATGGCCTCCTCGGCGGTGAGCTTCTGGTCCGGGAACCAACCGTCGCCGGGCTCGCCGAGTCGGTCCTTTCGGGTCACGGCGGCGTAGATGCCCTCCAGGGGCGCCAGGGGCTCCACCGAATAATCGGTGCCGAAGGCGATCTTGACGCCGGCGTCCAGGAGGCGGCGCCAAGCGTAGGCTCCGCGACTCCTCTCGTGGCCGATCCGCTTCTCGGCGAAGCGCTTGTCGGTGATACAGTGGGTGGGTTGCATAGAGGCGATGACGCCCAGCTCCGCGAACCGGGGGATGTCCTCGTCGGTGAGGACCTGGGCGTGCTCACTCCGATGCCGGCTGTCCCTGACGCCGTTCACCTCCCGAGCCTTTTCGTAGGCGTTCAAGATCCAGGTGTTGGCTTTGTCCCCGATGCAGTGGACACCGATCTGGAACCCCCTGGCGTCGGCGGCCAGAACCATTTCCTCCATCTCTTCATAGGGCATCATGGGAAGACCGGACTTGTCCGGCTCGTCCTCGAAGGGCTCGTGGAAGAGGGCGGTGCCGGAGCCCAGGGTACCGTCCATGAACCCCTTCAGGTAGGAGAATCGGATCCAGTCTCCCTCCGGGGGAAACTGCTGGCGAAGCTCCTCATATCGATCCAAACGCTCCGGGTCAGCGGTGATGCCGGCGTTCACATCCACCCGTACCGTGAGCTTGCCCTCGTCAAGCATCCGCTGGTAGGTGTCCCGGTCTCCTTCGCCGGCGTGCTGGATGCTGGTGACGCCCAGGCTCCGGGTGTAGGCCAGCATGTCTTCCCAACCCTGGGCCCTGAGAGCCGCCCGTTCTTCGGGCGTGCGTTCGACTCTGACGGCTCCATAGTTCAGGAGGCCCTGGGCCTGCTCCTTGAAGATCCCCGTGGCCTCTCCGGTCACGGGATCCCGCTGGATCTCCCCTCCGAAGGGATCCGGCGTGTCGTCGGTAATCCCGGAGGCCCTGATGACATAGCTGTTCACCAACACGGAGTGGCCGTCGGCCCGGCTCAGAGCCACCGGATTGTTCGGGGCTACCTCGTCCAGGAGCTCTTTGGTGGGCCACTGCTTGTCGTCGAACATCTCGTGTTCCCAGTGACCGCCCCGGATCAGCATTCCAGGCTCCACCTGGGCCACCCTCTCCCTGACTCTTTCGGTGATGACGTTCTTGTCGGTGATGTAGCGGAGCTCGACGTATTCCGGATCCAAGGGGCCGTAGTGGGCGTGGGCATCGTTGAACCCCGGAATCATGAGCCGCCCTTCGGCGTCGATGACCTCCGTCTCGTCTCCGATGTACGCTTGAACGGCCTGGTCGGAGGTGACGGCGATGATCTGTTCTCCGATGACTGCGACGGCCTCGGCCCTCGGGTTGTCCCTGTCGATGGTGACGACGTTGGCGTTCATCACCACGAGGTCGGCCGGGGGGCCGGAATACTGCCCCTGGCAGGCGCCGGTCAGCGTCAGCAACGCGGCGACCAAGCCTGGTGCGGTTAGCTTCTTGAGCATCGTTCCCTTCTCTCGTTGGGGTCGTTCGAGCTTTGACAAGATCCGTCTATTTAACTGAGGTAATCGTTCCCTGCAATGCGCCGGGGAGAAGGAGATCTGACAAGTATAGGCGCGGTTTTCGCCTCACGGATCCACCACCGGATCCAGCACCGGTTCCGAGTCCGTTCCACGCCAGGCATAGAAAAAAAAGGGGCCGCCCCATCTGGGACGGCCCCGGAGATTGCCGACGAAGGTGGGGAACGAGATGGCGTCAGCTCGATGGCGCCGACGGGGCTCTGCCCACCTCCAGCTGCTGGGTGAAGGTCCGCTCTCCTATCTTCATCGTGACCGTGTACGTACCGGGTTCGGCCATGGGGGCCGGCTCCGAGCGGGTGGGGAAGAGCCCGAAACCGCCTCCGAAGCCTCGGCCTCGGCCCTGCACATTCCCCCGCACCAACTGCATGATCCGCTGCTGAAGGGAAAGGTCGCCGGATGAGCCACCGGACCTGGCTCCAAGGGCTCTCCCCTCAGCCGGGCGCTCCACCCAGTCGCTGGACACGGCCCCGCCACCGCCGCCGAATCCTCGGGATCCGGGCGTCATGGTGGGACGGCGAAGCTGCTCTGCGATCCGCTCCAACTCTTCCCGATCCTCCCCTGCTTCGGCGAGGGAGTCCACCACGAAGCTCAAGCGCTTGTCCGTGGCGATGCTGTCTCGAACCTCGGAGGGAGATCTCGGAATGGGTGCTCCCTGGCCCCGGAGGTTCCAGATGGCAGTGTTCAGCCCGGCTCGCTTGGAGGCGGTGAGGCTCTGCATCTCGTTCCCACGGGCGTCCTGGATGATAATCTCAACGTCCTCGTCCGGGGATTCGCTCAGCCAGTACCGGATATGAGCTCCGCTCGGGGGGCTGCCGGCCTCGAAATAGGCCTGGGCGGTAAACTCTCCACCGGTGGGCCGGGTGCCAAAGTGGAAGGCCGGAGCCGGCTCGAAGAGATGGGCGTCGGAGGCCATGACCGAGGCAGTGAGCTGCTGAAGCGGCGTAATGTTGACGATCCAGATGGACCGACCGTGGGTGCCGGCAATCAGGTCGCCGTCTCTGGGATGAATCTGGAAGTCGTGAACGGGTACGGTGGGCAGCCCGTTCATGAACTTCTGCCAGGAGCCTCCCCGGTCCAGGGAGATGTAGGCTCCCACGTCGGTGCCGACGAAGAGAAGGTTTTCGTTCACCGGGTCCTCCCGAATCACGTGAGCGAAGTCGGGCTTTCCGGTGGGGAGGTTGGCGGAAATGGAACGGAAGCCCCGACCCCGGTCGTCGGACACCAGGACATAGGGCGTAAAATCTCCCCGGCGGTGATTGTCGAAGGTGACGTAGACCCGATCAGCATCATGGTGGGAGGGCTCGATTCGGCTCACGTAGGTGCCGTCTGGAACCAGGCCCTGGGTGCTCGGGGTCAGATCCGTCCAGCTCTCTCCGTCGTCCGGGCTCACCCAGAGATTTCCGTCGTCGGTCCCGGCGTAGAGAACACCCTGCTCAACGAATGACTCCGCCAGGGAAACGACCGTCGCAAAGGTCTCGGCCCCGGTGAGGTCCGGAGTGATCCCCCCGGTCTCTTCAGTACTGATCCGGATCTGCTCTTCGTCCTGGCGGGAGAGATCGGGAGAGATGGGCACCAGATCGTCTCCCCGGTTTGTGGACTTGAGGACGCGGTTGGAACCGGCGTACACGACATCGGGGTTGTGGGGAGAAAGGATGAACGGCGTGTTCCAGTTAAAGCGAAGCTGGAGACTGGCCGAGTCTGCCGAGGCCCGAGCCTGGAGGTCGGCGATCCGGTCCGCATGTTCCTGGGGCATGGGCTGTGTGCTATCGGGCCAGAGCATGGCGATGGAGTCCTGAAAGACCCGATAGGATTCTCTCCAGTTCGGGCGCCCGAAGGACTGCCTCTCTCCCGTGGCCAGGTTGGACCGGCCCATGTTTCCACCCTGGGATTCGGTGTAGACGATGTCCGGGTTCCGGGGATCCTGCTGGGTTACAAAACCATCCCCTCCACTTACGCTGAACCAGTCGTGGTTGGTGATGGTGCCCCGGGCCTTCCGGCTGGGCCCACACCAGGAATAGTTGTCCTGGAGGCCTCCACACACGTTGTACGGAATGGCCATGTCGTAGCTGACGGCATAAAACTGTCCGATGGGGAATGTGTTGGGGAAGACGTAGTTCCCTCCCTGGTCGAAGCTGATGGCGATGCCGCCGTCGTTGCCGAGGATCACCCGCTCAGGATCGTTGGGGTCGATCCAGATGGCATGGTAGTCCACGTGGGTCTCCTGGCCTGCCGTCGCAGCCGTTTGCCCCCCGTCGGTGGAAAACCGCAGGGAAGAGAAATAGACCCGATCCGGATCCAGGGGGTCGACCAGCACCTCCGAGTAATAGAAGGGGCGGGAATTGAAGGTGTTCACGTGCTCCCAGGTGACGCCGCCGTCGGCAGAGCGGTATAGACCCGAGGTGGTTTCCTCCTCCCCGTCCTCGCTCTCGATGGGCTCCGCCTCCACCATCAGGTACATGACCTGAGGGTCACTGCGTGCGAAGGCAATCCCGATCCGGCCCAGCTCACCCTCGGGCAGACCGCCGCCCTCCACCTTCTGCCAGTTCTCTCCCCCGTCCGTGCTCTTCCAGAGAGCGCTCCCGGGGCCGCCGCTCTGGAGGTAGTAGGGCCCCCTCTCCCGCTCCCAGCTCGATGCGTAGAGGATGTCCGGGTTCCTGGGATGGATGGCGACATCCACGAAACCCGCCTTGTCGCTGACGAAGTTCACCAGCTCCCAGGTCTCGCCGCCGTCGGTGGTCTTGTAGAGGCCCCTTTCGGGGTTGGACCGCCAGAGAGCCCCCAGGGCAGCCACCCAGACGACATCGGGGTTGTCAGGGTGGACCACGATTCGGCCGATGTGCTCGGTGGCCTCCAGACCTTTCAGCTCCCAGGTCAGCCCGCCGTCGGTGGATTTATAGATTCCCCCTCCAGGGGAGATGGAATTTCGGGAGTCCTCCTCACCGGTCCCGGCCCAGATCTGCATGGTGTCGCTGGGGGCAATGGCAATGTCGCCCAGAGATACGACCCGCTCGTTTTGAAAGAGGGGCCGGAAGGTGGTGCCGTTGTTTGTGGTCTTCCAGATGCCGCCTGCGGCAGCGGCCACGAAAAAGGTCTTGGACGGGCCCGGGATTCCTTCGATGTCGGTCACCCGCCCGGACATGTTGGCGGGCCCGATGGACCTCCACTCGAAGCCGTCCATCCAGTCGTCGGTGAGCTGGGTCCCGGTCTGGCCGGACAGGGGGACGGCTATCCCGAGGGCCAGAGCAGCCAGCAGGAGGGAATAACGTCGGATCATCATGATGTCGGTTCCTTCGGTGAGGGGGACGCCCCCGGTGGTCAAGTCCGGGGTTCGCCAATTACCCAAAAGTCAATCCAGTCTGAAGCCCGCCCAAAATAGTCCGACCCAGAGATAGCCTCAAGCGGAAGCGGGGGGCGATACCGTTGGGTCGCCCCCCGCTCTGGCCGCTCGTCACTTTATTTAAGAGAGCGGATCAAGGAACTGTCCTCGGGTCATCGAGGTCTTCGGTACCGACGGGGATCCGTGAGGAGAAGTTCGTCGATGGATCCGTCGTTTCCGTAGTCATAGAGTTCGGCTACCGGCACCCGGTCCACCGTTACCTCCAGGACCGAAGCGTGGCGGTCCAGGTGGAACCATTGGCCTCGGGTCGGGCCCCGGATGCCCAATCCCCTGGCATGCCTTTCGATCCGCTTCACCGTCTCCCTACCCAGCAGGAAGCGAAGCTCGTTCCTTTGGATGGTCCTTCCTGTCCAGGAGGGCCGCCGGGACGCAATCCGTATCCGGACAGGCCCCCAATCGGCAGCGACCCAACCTCTGGCCGCTGGACTGTGGGGGCCGACGCGGACAGGAAGGCGGCCGATGGCGACACCTACGCCGATCCGGCCGTTTCGGTATTCCACCTGGGCCGCCGTCTGGCCGGCCAGGGCATCGCCCCCCGCCAGAAGGAGCGCAAGTGCTGTACCTACCAAGTACCTGTTCATCGTCCACCCCTTTCTCCTGCCAAGTTCAGCCGCCGGCTCTTCCGACGGTGGGCCGGGCCCGTGGTGGCACCCGGTCCTGCAGGTCCCTGAAGCACCAGGCGTGCCAGGGGTGGTACGACTGTGCCTAAGACTAGGAGTGACATCTAATTAGGACGAAAACCACGAAGATTTCATCCGGGGAAAAGACAGAGAATAATTGGATTGTTGTCCTTTTTTTAGGACATATCCTGGAGTTTCAGAGTTGGAGGTTGATCTCCCACTGGCCAGCCCGGGGCTGGAACCTAACGGAATCCCAGAATCCTCTCCGCATTCCCTCCGAACACTTTTGCCTCGTCCTCCTGGGAAAGCCCCAGGGCCTGGATGCTGGCCTTCATCTTCTCAAGGCTCCCGATGAGATGAGGGTAATCGCTCCCTGCCAGAATCCGGTCCACCCCCACCAGGTCGATGGTGAACCGCAGCGCGTCCACGTCGAAGTTCACCGTGTCGTAGTAGAACTTCTTCAGGTACTCCGAGGGGGGCACGGAGATATGCTTGCGGGACACTTCATAAGCGTGGAAGCACCGGTCGAGTCGCTCCATGAGGAAGGGTATGGTCCCGCCCAGGTGGGCCAGGACCCACTTGATCCGGGGGAAGCGTTCCGGAACGCCGGCCAGCACCAGGTGGGCGGCGGCCAGAGTCGTATCGAAGAGAAACCCCACCATGGGCATGAGCATGTATTCGGTCATGGCTTCCACGCCCAGGGGGTAGGTGGGGTGGATGTAGATCACGGCTTCGTGGTCATTGGCGATCTCGTAGACGGGCCAGAAGCGCTCGTCTGCCAGCGGCACGCCGTTGACATTGCCGAAGGGCATGAAGCCCGGGAACCGGAGCTCCTCCAGAGCCCGTCTCGCCTCCTTCGCTGATGCCTCCGGGTTGGTGAGGGGGAGGTGGGCCAGAGAGGTGAACCGGTCGCTCCGCTCTTCTTTGATCTTTGCCAGGGCGTCGTTGACCAGGGCGGCCAGGTATGGTGCCCGGTCCGAGGCCTCCAAATAGGTGCCCGGAGCCGTGAAGGTGATGACCTGCATGTCCACCCCCGCCTGGTCCAGAACCTGGGTCCGGTACTCGATATCCCGGTGCCCGGGCACCGCCACGTTATAGTCGCCGGGCGAATGGAGAACGGGGTTTCCCTCGTCGTCGTCGGTGACCTGGAAGTTGCTGGGCCCGGTCCGAACCGCGGCGATGAACTCGGGAGGATAGAAGTGGTTGTGAAAGTCGAGGATCATGTCTGGATCTCCTTCCGATATCCTTTTCGAGCCCACGCAAAATAGACCGGGACCCCGATCAGGACGAATCCCAGGCCCAGGACGCTCTCGGCGGGATCGGCGATGACCTGGTTGACGACGATGGCAAAGGCGGAAAGGGCGAACAGCCCAGGAACGACGGGATAGCCCCACACCGAATAGTCACGCTTCAGCCCCGGCCTCCGCCGAAAGAGGAACAATCCGATGGCCATGAGCCCGAAGAAGATCCACTCGGTGTAGACCACCCGGGTGAAGAGGGCCCGATACGTGCCGGTGAGGACGAGTACGCAAGCCCAGATCCCCTGTAGCCAGATGGCCCGGTGGGGCGTTCGTCGCGTCGGGTGGACCGCCCCGAGCCAGCGGAAGAGAAGGCCGTCCCGGGCCATGGCGAAGTAGACCCGTGGGCCCGCCAAGATGATTCCCGAGATAGCACCGAAGGTCGAGAAGACCACCAGGGCGGACATGAACGCGCCCCCGTGGCCC
This sequence comes from Gemmatimonadota bacterium, assembly GCA_050049805.1. Lineage (GTDB taxonomy): Bacteria > Gemmatimonadota > Gemmatimonadetes > Longimicrobiales > Gaopeijiaceae > JABDNZ01. The sequence goes on along the minus strand of JASFVN010000022.1, from coordinate 12,963 downwards.
ACCACGGCGTCGGCGGCATCGGCAGCGACACGATCGGAGGTGATGACCACGTCCAGGGGAAGGACGTAGAAGTAGACGGCGTTGAGGGCGATATAGCACACGGTCACGATGAGGACGCCCAGGGTCAGGGCTCGAGGGATGGTGCGCCGGGCTTCCGTCGTCTCCTCGGCGCTATAGGTGACCATGTGCCATCCGCCGAAGGCGAAAAGCCCGGCGACCAGGGCGATGAGGAAGTCCTGAAGTGATGCGCTGCCGAAAAAGCCGGACGCGGAACCGGCTGCGGAACCGGCTGCGTTACCGCTTACGACCGCAAGGTCCCTGCCCGGCGTCCCCAGGGCAAAACCCACGAGGATCATGAGGAGGATGGCCAGGACCTTGGCGGCGGTGAACGCAGTCTGGAGGTTGCTGCCCTGCTTCACCCCCAGGTAGTTCACCCAGGAGAGGAAAAGGATGGCCGCCATTGCGGCTCCCCGGGTTCCTGCGTCCCCCAGGGGAAGGAAGTAGGCCAGGTAGCGGGCGAAGACCATGGCGATGGCGGCGATGATGCCGGTGTGCATGGTCCAGAACATGGCCCAACCCCACAGAAACCCCATGAGGGGCGAGAAGGCCTCCCGGAGATAGGCGTACACGCCTCCGCTCTCAGGGAAGGTGGAGGCCAGCTCGGCTGCCACCAGCGCACCGGAGAAGGTCAGAAGGCCGGCGATCAACCACACCAGGGCGGTGCCGGGAAGGGAAGGGACCGGCCCGGTGATCTCGGAAGGCTGGACGAAGATGGACGCGCCGATGATGGTCCCCACCACCATGGCCGTGGCGTGGTGGAGGCGAATGTCTTTCTTCAGGCCCCGTTGTCCCCGTTCGGGAGACGTTTCCATGTGCTCCGTTTCCTGTCGACGGGCGATCCAGTGCGCCATAGTATCGACCCAGGTCTGCGAGGCGCCATGGGAGGTATGGCTTGGCCGGCAACGGCAGCGCTGAGCAAGGTTGGCGGCTCCGCTCGGGGGTTGAGGTCTGATTTTCAAAATGGTATAGTTATACCATTATAGAATACTTCTACCATCGAGAGTCCATGGCACTGAATATCAAGAATTCTGAAGTCGAGGCTCTCGCCGCCGAGTTGGCGGAGGCCACGGGGGAATCCAAGACGGAAGCCATCCGCAAGGCTCTGCTCCAACGCCGGGCCCGGCTCCGTTTTCGGATTTCCGATGTGGCTCGTAGCAACAGTCTCCTGCGCTTCTTGGAGAGGGAGGTATGGCCCCGGGTTCCCGAAGGACAACTGGGAAAGGCGCCGGGGAAGGCTGAGAAGGAGGAGATCCTGGGTTATGGACGGAGCGGCGTTTGATGGACGATGCGCGGCCGGCCATGCTTGACGGAAAGCGGTCCCGATTCCCGGAAAGCGCCCAATGATCCTGGATTCCTCCGCCTTGCTGGCCGTGGTGTTCAGGGAGCCCGGATTCGAAGGAATCCTCGAGCGGATCCAAAACGCGCCGGGAGTTGCAGCCGGCGCCCCCACGTTGGCGGAAACCGGAATCGTCCTTCAGGCCCGCCTGGGAAGTCCGGCCGACGGCCTCCTAGAGCGACTCCTGGACGAACTCGGTGTCCAGGAGATCCCGTTCGGCGAGATCCACTGGCGAGAGGCGGTGGACGCCTATCGCCGGTTCGGAAAGGGGCGGCACCCCGCCGCCCTCAATTTCGGCGATTGTATGACCTACGCCGTCGCGCACCTCGCCGGCGAGCCCCTCCTGTATCTCGGAGATGATTTCTCCCGGACCGACGTCGAACAGGGGTGAGGCTTGGCGGGCGGCCCCGGCCGTGCCAGATGAATCCGGCCTGCCCCCGTATAAGCGGGCCTCCTTCTCTCCTAAGATAGATGTTCGGCAAGTGCCACGCCGAACCAGGCTCGGGACGGCGCCAGGACAGCGGGCCATCGGTATGCTGCACCGGGTCGAACCACCGGCTCGAAACGCCGGGTCCATGCGTCCGCTTGGAAACCGGAACGCTCCACCGTATTCTCCTCCCACACACCCGACATTCTTCGTGGAGGCTTTCATGTGCCGTGCGCCCTTCCCGCTCCTGGTTGTTTTGACCCTCGGCCTTTTCTCGGCCGGGGCCACCAACCACCTTGCCGCCCAGACCCAGCCGCTCCGGCCGGTCACCGTTGGATCACCCATGCCCGACTTCACACTCCCGGTGTTCCAGGGGGGCGAGATCACCCTCTCGGAGCTCCGAGGTAAGAACGTGATGATCGTCTTTCCCCGGGGTCGGTCCCGCCCTGGTAGCTGGTGTCACATCTGCCCGTATCAGCACTCCGAGTTCACGCAGTACGAGGAAGAAACGGGCTGGCGGTCCCGCTCGAACCTGGAGATCCTCTATGTTCTGCCCTACCCACGAGAGATCGTAGCGGAATGGTTGGACGCTTACCCTCAGCTTCTCCAGGACAACGAAGACGCCAAGAACCCTCCGGACCTGGCCACCCTGGACGACGCCGCTCGGGCGAGAGTGGAACGTGCCCGGCAGATCTATCCGAAGACCTTCTCCGCCGTCCAGGGTGAGGTGCCCACCCCCTTTCCCATTCTGGTGGACGCGAACCATGCGGTGTCCGAAGGGTTGGGCTTCTTCACTACGAACTGGGGTGGTAGCACCGCGGAGCAGAACGTTCCCACGGTTCTCATCATCGACTCAGAAGGTGTCCTCCAGTTCAAGTACATGAGCCAGAACACCATCGACCGCCCCCCTCTGGAGTACCTGGTTCAGGTGGTGGACCTCATGAACGGGATGGGGGGATAGCCGTACAACCCTCCGGCCCGTTGGGGCCACTCAGACATTGAGAGCAGGAAATGCGGCTCCCGGACGCCATCGAGGCACATGACCGAGAACCCGAGTGATCGAGAGCTGGCCGACCTGGTGATCCATCAGGGGGACGAAGATGCCTTCCGGCTCCTCTACCGGCGCCACACTCCGGCCGTGTACCAGTTCGTCCTGCGCCTGGTAGGGGGAAATCCCCATGAGGCCGAGGACATCATCCAGGAGACCTGGCTCCGGGCTGCCAGAGGGTTGGAAGGGTTCCGCTGGAAATCCGCTCTCAGGAGCTGGTTGACGGGAATTGCCCTGAACCGGGTCAGGGAGATGGCGAGGAAGAAGAAGCGATCTCTGGTGGAGGTGGAGGCGGACTGGGAGATCCCGGGTGCCGCGTTCGACCCGGGCCAGCGGATCGACCTGGAAAGGGCTCTCGAGCTGCTTCCTCCCGGGTTTCGAACCGTCCTGGTCCTCCACGACGTGGAAGGTTTCACGCACCAGGAGATCGGGAACCGGTTGGGGATCACCGACGGGACTTCCAAGAGCCAACTGCACGGCGCACGGAAGGCCATGAGGAGGCTCCTGAACGCGGGACTGGAAACGGCCTGACCACGGGCAAAGACGTCCGAGCTGGACGAGAACGACGATAGGGCGGATAGCATGGACGAGAGACGATTGACACCGGAGGAGAAGATGGCCTTCCAGCGGCTCCCGAGGGAGGCCGAGCCCTCCCGGATCCTGGAGGAGAGGGTCGTTCAGGCCCTCAAAGAGGAGGGACTCCTTGCACGGGGCCGCCTATCTGAAGCTGAAGCCCCTGGAGGTCCTGGAAAGCGCGGGTGGCTCAGGCCCTGGATGCCCGTGGCATCCATGGCCGCTTCCGTGATCCTCTTCGGCTCCGGCGTGTTCATGGGCCAGTGGATGGGATCCCAAAGCACCACCCAGGCCTTCATGCAGGTCCGGGAACAGGACGCAGCCCAGCTTGCGCTGAGGATCCAGGAAGCTGGTTCAGCCTACGTGTCAGCCCTAGCCGCCTTGAGCGAGCTGGGAATTCGGCCCCGGAGGGAAGCTGACGCGGCGTCGGGACCATCGTTCGTCGATTCCCAGGTCGAACAGGGCTGGGAAGTGGCCTTCGGCGCTCTTTACGGTGCCGCCAACGAACTGGCCCGCCTGAGCCCGGACGACGCCGACGTGCTCCGCGTGCTCCAGATCCTGGAGGAGCGGCGGCGAAGGGATGAGGGGTGGGAGACCGAAAACCGGAACATGGTGTGGTTCTGAACCACCGTTGAAGAGGAGAGGAGACGATGAAGATGAGGACGGCTTTGGCCCTGGCAATGATCGGGGCCTCCCTGGGGCCCTCCGTGGCCGAAAGCCAGGTGGGCAGAGTAGGTGTTGTGGAGATGGAGTGCAGGGAAGGAGTTCCTCAGGGTGACCTGGGAATCACCGGGCTGGATTGCAGGGGTGAGTGCACTTTGACCATGAACGAGAGGGGTGAGGAGCAGGCCTGGTCCTTCACGGTGGAGCCAAGGATCAACGGTATCATGTCAGGGGGACCGGCCGAGGGGAAGCTACGGGTCGGTGACGTCCTGGTGGCCATCGACGGTGTGCCCATCACCACGAGGGATGGCGGCATTCGATACGCCAACGTCGAACCGGGTCAGGAAGTTGACCTCCTGGTTCGACGCGATGGACAGCTTCGCCGGGAGATGATTCGTGCAGGGTCGGTTTGCCCGCCGCCACCGCCCAAAGCCCTCTCCCCCGCACCTCTTCTCCCGCGGGCAGAGATTGCCGCGTTGGACTCGGTTGCCGCCGCGGTCGACTCGGCTGCTGTCCCTCTGCCTTCCCGGGCCGTGACTGTGGGACGGTTGGCGCCGCCTCCGCCGCCCGACACCCTCGGAGCCGCTTCCCGAAGGTCCGTAGGCATCGCCGTGTCCCCCAGAGTCGTGGTAGCACCGGAGCGAGCACCGGTCGCGGCGGCGGAGGGGATCGCAGGCCGGGTTCCCATTGCCGGCACTGCTGGGACCTCCCTCGGTCTTCTGGCTGGATCCTCCCCCACCGGCCGCCTGGGGATCGGCTTTCAGTGCAAGGAGTGCGGGACTCGGACGGACGAAGGCTCGAACGAGGAGATCTGGTTCTTCTCCGGGCCCCTGGAGGTGACGGCGGTCAACTCCGGCGGTCCCGCCGATGAGGCCGGAATTCGACGGGGAGACTTCATCAAGGCCATCGACGGGAAAGACATCGACACCGATGAGGGAGGGCTGGCTTTCACCCGGATCGAACCGGGGGAACCTGTCAGGCTCACGGTGGTGAAGCGGAACGGCTCGGAGGTGGAGGTCTCACTGGTTCCGGAAGGGGGAACTGCTGTGGGCCTGCCAGGGAGGAGGGCCGTGGCATCTGGACGGGCGGGGACCGGTGTGAGAGCTCCGGAGCCCGCCGAGCGACCGACTCGCGTCACCGCTCGTTCGGGTATACCCGGCCGCCCGGACGTTCCCACTCCTTTGGCCCAGGTTGAGCCTACCCCGGACCTGCCACTGCGCTACTCCGGCACGGTGAACGGAGTGGAGGTCGAGGTGAGGGGAGAACCCATCACGGTTTCGGAGTTCAGGGGGACCCGAACGATTTACATCAACGCCGAGGGCCTCTGGATCAAGATCAGCGTCCCCCGTGGGGTGCTCCTTGGGGGCGGTGAGGGTTCCGGGCTCGAGTCGTTGATCCGACGTTAGGCTGGTCGGGCGCCAGGAAAGGAGGGCGGTGGACGGGGGGCGTGCGGGGCGGGGCCGAAGTGAGGTCCCGCCCTCTGATTCAGCCCTTCAATAGTCCGTACCGACGGATGTGCTCGACGTCCAGATCGTCTACCCACCTGCCCAGGATGTAGTCAGAGCCGATCTCGAAAACGCGAAAATGGGGAGGCGTCTCGACCACTCCGAGGAAAACACCCTCCGGGTCGAACACCCGCCACCGAGGCTGGTCGTCGGCAGGCTTCCGATACACTCCCGCCCACAGGTTCCCCTCGGCGTCGACCTGGAGATCTTCGTAGGCTGGCATCATCTCGGGGAAGGGCATGTGCTCGAACATAGTTTCGTAGATTGGCCGCCGCTCTGGTCGGGCCCTCTCCATCCTGTCCGAGATGTATCGGTCGATATCCTCCTGGGTGACCGGGAGATTCGGCTGATTCAATCTGAGAATGCGTTGCAGTCGACCATTCTTGGCCCGGTACTCGACCTCCCACCGGTCGGAGCTCCCGTAGTAGAAGCCGTTTCCAGATACAGCCGCATATCCGAATCTCCCGAAAACCAACCCGCCGCCGACCCAGTTTTCCCCGTCTGTGGTTTCATAGGATTCTCCCCCGGGGAAGGCGCCCAAGGTGGTGTCCAGCTCTCCGGTGGGACCGAAGACATAGTACATGGCGCTGTCCCGCTTTGCGCCCTCGACAGCTTCACCGGACGCCAGAAACATGTCGGTGGCCAGGAGCAGGTCGCCGTCGGGGAAAGCCTGGGTCAGGATTGGAAAGCCACCGGATGTGGTAAGGACGGTGAACTCGAAGGATCTGGCGAACTCCCCGTCGGGGGAGAAAACCGATAGCCTGCGGTTGCGCCAATCGTAGGCGATCAAAGAATCCCCGACCGTCCGTTCCAGGAAGAAGATGTCCTCGAATTCTCCTGGGCCACTTCCCTTACCGCCGGTACTCTTCAGGTACCGTCCACTCGAGTCGAAGAAGCGGATCTCTCCAGAGGCGCTGTTGGCGACGACGATGCGGCCGTCCGGCAGACAGGTGGCTCCGGCGATCTGGAAGAACTGGTACTCCGGTTCCCCATCCATGACGCCGATGTCCAAGGAGGGCTCGGGTGCTAGCCCCCAACCCTCCCCGGCGGCCCATCGAGGATGATTGTTTTCCACAATGGTGACTCCGGCGCTGTCCCGAACGGCCGGATCAAAGCTGTCTGGAAGGTTTGAACAGGCGGTGCCGGTGGTGGCCGCCCACAGCACGAGCCCCAATAACCGTGCTGCCTCAGCGCTTTGAATTCTGGGTCGCATGCGGTGGGCCTCTGGGTCGGTTGGCCGGACTGGGTGCTGCCTTTTTTGATGGTCACGGATCACGCACCGTTGCATGTAGAAACACCACAGGGGGCCTTGGAGCGCAGAAAGAAGCAGCGGACAGGTCGTCTCATTCCCCTTTCAGGACCTCCACCGGATCGAGGCCGGCTGCTCGCCGAGCAGGTAGGTAGCTCGCCGCCAGCGTCGCGCCCACCAGGAGGATTCCCGCGCCGGTCAGAGCCGCGGGATCCCATGGCTCGATGCCGAAGAGCTGACTCTCCATGACTCGCCCGAAGGCCAGGCTCAGGAGGAGCCCGGCGCCCAGGCCGAGAATTCCCATGAGTAGGCCTCGGCGCAGTACGGTACCCAGAACCGTCTTCTCCTCTGCCCCTAACGCCAGCTGGATGCCGAGTTCCCTGGAGCGAAGTTGGACCAGGTAGGCCAGGACCCCGTATACACCCAGGACGGCCAGGATGGCGGCCAGGGCGGCCAGGCCCCCAAGGAGAATCACCGAGAACCTGGCCGACACCACCGCGGTTGATCCCTCGATGATGTCTGCCAGGGCCCTGAATTGGGATGTTCCCTCCGGATCCAGCTCCTCTCTGAGTTGCTGGAAGACCGGGGCCAGGGCCAGGGGGTCGGAAGCGGTGCGGATGACCCAGTTGCCCAGATGGTTCGGATTCTGAACTGCCGGGATATACGCCATGATCATGTCGTCGAAGTCCAGGCGGTACTTCACGTCCCCTACGACGCCCACCACGACCCGCCAGACGGATCCCTCTCCCGCGTTGAGACGGATCCGGGAGCCCAGGGGAGACCCTCCGTCCTGGATCATCCTATTGGCCAGGGCCTGGCTCACGACCACCACCGGTTCCGATTCGGCAGTATCGTCCAGAGAGAGACCTCTGCCCGACAGTACCGGGATGCCCATGGTGGAGAAGTAGGAGGGAGTGACCGTCGGCATATGGAGGATTCCATCCCATTCCCCTTCGGGTGTCTGAATCGTCACCGGCGGTGCAGACCATCCGCCGGAGAAAGGCATCTGATTCGCCGCCCCGACGTCCATCACTCCCGGCATTGCCCGGATTCGGTCCTCCAACTCCCGGAAGTAGACCTGGGCCTGGACGGCGTCCTCCGTCCCCGCTGGGAAGCTCACGTTGGCCAAAGCCAGATTGTCCGTATCGAAGCCTGGCCCGACGGCCAATAGGCCGGCCAGGCTCCGGATCACCAGACCGGCGCCGGTGAGAAGGACGAAGGCAAGGGCAATCTGTGATACCACAAGGACCGACTGTGTCCGGTTTCGGGATCGGGCCCCGGCGAATCCTCGGCCTCCCTCCCGGAGGACGGTGGTAATGGGTGTGCCGGCCGCTCGAAGGGCCGGGAGGACTCCAGTGAGAATTCCTGTGACCAGGGCGAAACCCAGCGCAGTGAAGAGGAAGCTCTGGTCGACGCTCATCTCGTGAATCCGAGGGAGCTCGCCGGGCATGAGGGAGAGTAGGGGTTCCAGGCCCACCACAGCCAGGAGGAGTCCAGCGGCTCCTCCAAGGATCGACAGAAGGAGGCTTTCCCACATTTGCTGGAAGATCAACCGGTCTCTACCTGCCCCCAGTGCGCGACGAACACCGATTTCCCGCCGCTTTTCGGTGGCCCGAACTAGGAAAAGCCCCGCGATGTTGGTGCAAGCGATAAGGAGGACCAGGATTACTGCGCCCAGGAGGACCAGGAGTCCCGTCCCCGAATCCCCCAGGATCATCTCTTTCTGAGGAAAGAGCCCGATTCTGTGCTCCGCTTCCTCCGGATGAAGCTCCCCGATACGAGCTGAGACCCGGTCCATGTCCCGTCTGGCGTCATCCAGCGAGACACCGGGGGAGAGGCGGGCGAGGACCTTCATGTATCCAGAATTCCTGGTGGGTGAGGTCTTCTGGTCGTCGGAGAAGGAGGTCCAGATGCGGTAGGAGTCGCTCGGGAAGGCGAATCCCTGGCCCATGACTCCCACAACGGTGTGGGCCACGTCACTCAGGGTGATCTCGGTGTCGAGGATCTCGGGGTCACCACCGAACTGAGATTGCCATAGACCGTATCCCAGGACGACCACCGGCGGAGCCCCGACTTCGTCATCGGATGGCAGGAAGGTGCGACCCAGAATCGGCTGGGCCCGAAGAGCCCGGAATGCCCCCGAAGTCATTCGGAGGGCCAGAATGCTCGAAGAGGCATCCCCCTCCTGAAGGGCTATTCGAGTTCCGGCATACCCTCCTCCTGCCTGGAAGACTCCGTCCATCTCCAGCCAATCTTTGTGGACCTCGTAGGGTACCGCCCATAGGCCGGAGATGCGGCCGGGTGTGGGATTGAGTCCGGTTACATCCTCATCGATGCGGAAGGCCTCCACCAGCTCCTGGGAGTCAGGATAGGGAAGGGGTTTCAGGAGGATGGTGTTGACCAGGCTGAAGATGGCCGTGTTGGCCCCGATTCCCAGTCCCAGGCTGAGGGTGGCCGCAAGAGCCAGCCCTGGCCTGCGAACCAGGAGGCGAAGGGCTTGACGCATATCGTGGAAGAACGCGCTCATGGTACCTCCCGGGGATCTGCCCCGGCGGCTTTGTTTACCTGGGTTTGGCCGGAACGGGATGGAGAATCGAAGGCCCAAAGAGAGAGCCTTTCTCAGGTAGCGGATCTTGGCTTGTAGCGGGGAGAATGTTCGGGTCTCCAGAGAGAACTCTTCCCTCAGGTCGCCGATGATGCTGTCCCCTACGATGCCATGGGGGAGAAGTCGGCCCAGAAGGCTCTCGATCCAGCCGGGTGGCTTTTCCTTTCGAGAGTCTCGCTCCGGGGCCGTGGGTTTCAGGATCATTGTCCGAGTCCCTCCACGACGGAATCCAGCCCTTCCCAGAGCTTATCGAAAGCTGACCTCGCTTCTCGGAGAGCGGAGACACCCCGGGCCGTGACGGAAAAACGGCGCCTGGGATGACCGCCCCGTTCCGGCGGTCCCCCTTCGGCGGCCCACTGGAGGTATCCCTTTGTTTCCAGCCGTTCCAGGGTCTTGTAGAGGGTGCCCCTTGATACGGATCTGCCGGCTCGCTGATCCAGTTCCTTGAGGATGGAGAGAGCGTAGGCTTCTTCTCCCAACTGGAGGGTGGCGAGCAGGACCATCTGTTCGAATTCGCCAAGGTATCGGGGGGCCATGTTCTCCCTTTCTCCGGGCATCGGATTGTCGGAACGAAGGAGGCTCGGTGGATGGGTTGTTGGGAGCGAACCTTCGATGTCGACAAAGTCTACATCGAATATGACGCAGGAATGGGCCAAAAGGTTTCCCGGGGAACTCCAGCTGCGAGCCAGGGGCCAACCCTTCCATGGCGGGAGACATCAAATGACTGACTGAAAACCGGACCGTCCCGGGCGCGCATGGGTTGACTAGATTGAACCCTTCTCCAAACCAAAACCCTCAACCAAGACCTGGCCACGATGAAACGAGCCCATCTCTTTTCAGCCACCGAACCCATAGCTCTTCGGAACCGAGCCACCCTGGCACTGGCTCTCCTGACCCTGGCCGGATGCTCTCCCCGGCAAGAGTCAGGCGTGTCTACCACCACCAGGGATTCTGCCGGCATCACCATCGTGGCGAACTCCGGTGAGTTGCCTTCGGACGGAGGCGGGTGGGCCCTGTCGGCGGAGCCGGTCCTGTCCATCGGCACCTTCCAGGGTGACTCCCTCTACGCCCTTTTCGAGGTCCAGGGTGCCCGGCGGTTGGCGAACGGAAGAATCGCTCTGGCGAATGCCGGGTCCGGGGAGATCAAAGTCTATGGGGCCGAGGGGGAGTTCATCGTTTCCTTCGGGCGGAAGGGGGAGGGGCCAGAGGAGTTCCAGAGTCCTGCGCTGGTGGGTGTGCTCCCCGGGGACACCCTGGTGGTGATGGACAACCAACTGCGGCGGATCACCCTGCTTCATCCGGAGGAAGGGTTCGTGGAGTCCGCCCGCCTCTCCGATGACCTGGGCGGCGGGGGATTTCCCCGGGGTATGTTTGCCGACGGAAGCGTCGTGGTGGGGGGCGGCTTCTATTGGAGCAGCGATGGGGGTGTAGAACTCTCTTCGGGATTCTCCAGGAGGGCCACGAGCTACCGCTCAGCCGGCCGGAATGGTGAGCTGGTGACGGATTTTGGAGAGTTCCCCGGTGCGGAGTTCTACATGCAGGTTCAAAGTCAAGGCGGCGGGGCGGTGAGTATGAGGGCCAGGTTGATCCCGTTCGGCAAGTATTCCATGCAGGCCGTTGGTCCATCCCTCTTCTACTATGGCTCCGGTGACTCGTGGGAGGTGAAGGCCTTCGATACGGCGGGGGTGCTCCGGCGGGTCTACAGGATGGCTGTCGATCCCTTGACGGTCCGGGAAGCCGACCTCGAAGCCGTCATCCAGGAGGAGATCGCCGAGGCGGCCGATCCGGCCCGAGCCCCGGAGATTCGCGCCGAACATGAGGAGATGCCGGTACCGGAGTTTATGCCGGCTTTCGCAGGGTTGGAGGTGGACGCCCAGGGATTCCTCTGGGTCGAGCGGTACCGGCCGCCCTCGGACGAGCGACCCGAGCACGACATCCTGGATCCGGAGGGGGTTTGGGTGGGTCGGTTGAGCCTCCCGGAAGGGGCGGAGATCCTGGAGATCGGGACGGACTACCTTCTGGCTCTACAACGGGACGAGTTGGAGGTCGAGTACGTGAAGCTCTACAGACTGTTTCGGCCCGACGATTGACTTGGGGAAAGATCGACCCCAGCCACTGAACTCGATGTCTGGGCCTGACCAGAAAGAAAGGCGGCCACACCCAGAAGTGCGGCCGCCTTTTTACACTCGAATCTCCTGAACTTCCGGGGCCTACATCCCGCCCTGGCTGGAGGGCGGTACCATCCCGTTCAATCGGAGGTAGGTCACCAGGTTTCCGTAGTGCTCCCAGCTGTGGGCCAGGTTGAACCCAAGGACCCAGAGCTTCGTGCCGGTCTGGCCGAAGAACTCCACTTCTTCCATGGCCGTGGCGTCGTCGATGGCGTAGGCGTTGTCGCAGTTGGCGAAGCTACCCGTGAGTCCCTCCACGATAGCCGCTTTCGAGGTCATCTCCTGGTAGTTGGCCGGTGCCTGGGTGCTGGAATCCTTCACCGTCCCGCAGAAGAGATACATGGCATTGGCGGCGTGACCCACGATCTCCCCGAAGGTGAACACCTCGTCGGTGGGCCGAAAGCTGTACTTCTCTTCGGGCATTTGCTCGGCGGCGGCGGTCAGGTACCCCTTCACCATCTCGTACAGGGGAGCCAGCGACTTCACCGCTGCGTCGTGAACCTGCATATGCTCGTGCATGTCGCCATCAGCATGCATGTGGTCCTGGGCCACCAACTGACTCACCGGCAGAAGGGCGGCCAGGAGAAGGGAGGAAAGAACTCGCTTCATGGGTACGCTCCTGGATCGTGGGATCAGAGAAGAAAGACTGTGGGGAAGATTCCTTGAATACGCGCAAGCCGAGAAAAGGTTTCGCATTGAAAGATCTTTCAACAATAAGTGCCGCAACAGGTGGCCCACCACTTGCTCTTCTTTGAGCCCGTTCTACCGAACCGACAAGCGTCGGGTTTGGGAAAACACCCGAGAAGCAGAGCATTCTCAGGAGTCCAGTATCGGGATCGGGGTTTCGATTCCAGACGTGTGAGATGAATCGACAGAAATATGGACATATCGACACATGACGATATGTCCCACTGAAGCGAGGAGTCGATTGTGGCGACACTAGCGGTGTTGAAGCAAAAGAAAGCCCTGCTGGATTGGGACGCCTTGGAGGCTGCCACCATGTGCCTCAAATCGGTGGCCCATCCGGTTCGTCTCAGGATGCTGGAGCTCCTGCTTGAAGGGGAATACACGGTTGGGGAGCTTGCCGATCTGTGCGGGGTTGGGCAGTCCACCGCCTCGGACCATCTCGGCAAGCTCAGAGACCGGGGAATTCTCGAACAAGAGAGGCAGGGCAGGCGGGTGTTTTATCGGGTGGCGGCCCCGGCCATTGGTGGAATCGTAAGCTGTATGAGAAAGAACTTCGGCTCCTAGGATCTCCCACCCATGTCATCGAATCAATCCAATTCCGATCCTTCGTCCCGGGAAGAGTCCGCCCCGGGCATGTCACCT
>JASFVN010000009.1:0-40786 GCA_050049805.1 Gemmatimonadota bacterium | reverse complement strand
CGGCTGGAAGCCAGGTTGGAAATCCGTAACCGTCCTCGTGGGAGCGGCTCTCCTGATCCCCCTCGCGTCTGTTCTCTCGGTGGACGAGGTCCCAGCCGACGATCCTTGGGCTCTCGTGGAACCGCGCTCGCCGCACACGGACCATGCCGGGCTCATGCCGGGTCCCTATGAGACCGGGGAGGACGTTACCAGGGCCTGCCTGGAATGCCACGAGGCGGACGGGCATGAGGTTCTTCAGACCGCCCATTGGCTCTGGGAAGGCAAACCGGCAGAGCTCCCCGGACGGCCCGAGCCGGTTCAGATGGGTAAGAAGAACGTCATCAACAACTTCTGCATTTCGGTCCAGTCCAACTGGAGTGGCTGCACCTCCTGCCACGCTGGCTACGGATGGGAGGATGACGGGTTCGATTTCTCTGACCCGGAGAAGGTCGATTGCCTGGTCTGCCACGATCAGTCCGGTCAATACGCAAAGGTGGCCGGCGGATATCCGGGTCCTGAGGTAGATCTGGCCGTGGCGGCTCAGAGCGTTGCTGCTCCCACCCGGGACAACTGCGGGGGCTGCCATTTCCGAGGGGGAGGGGGAGACGCGGTGAAGCACGGCGACCTGGATGCGTCTCTGGCGAACCCCCGAGCCCGTGTGGACGTGCACATGGGGACGCACGAGCTCATCTGCATCGATTGCCACACCACCCAGGATCATGACATGAAGGGCCGGGCCCTCTCTGTGAGCGTGGACAACGCCAACGAAGTCAAGTGCATCGACTGCCACGCCCCGGAACCCCACGTGGACACTCGCCTGAACAACCACCTTTCGGCGGTGGCATGTGAGACCTGCCACATTCCCCAGGTGGCCATCAGGGAGGCGACGAAAACGCATTGGGACTGGTCGGCGGCCGGTCAGGACCTTCCTGAAGACACCCACGAGTATCTCAAGAACAAGGGACGGTTCGAATACGAGGCGGGGCTGGTCCCGGAGTACTTCTGGTTCAACGGGCTGGGTGACCGCTACCTCCTGGGGGACACCATCGATCCCATGGGAGAGACCGAGCTGAACCCGCCTCTGGGTGACATCGGGGATCCGGAGGCTCGGATCTGGCCCTTCAAAATCCATCGGGCTACTCAAATCTACGACACCGAATACAGAACCCTCCTGGTGCCGCAGACAGTGGGTGAGGGCGGATATTGGGATGAGTTCGACTGGGATCGGGCCGTTCGCCTCGGGTCCGAAGCCAGCGGATTGCCTTACAGCGGCAGCTACGGCTTCGCCAATACGGTGATGTACTGGCCCCTTGCACACATGGTGCAGCCCGCCGGGAATGCCCTGCAATGCCGGGACTGCCACTCTCCCACGGGACGGCTGGATTGGCAGGCGCTGGGATACCCCGGGGATCCGGCGGAGTGGGGAAGCCGATATTTCCGGGCTGATGGGGAGATTTCGGCAGGTGGGCCAGATGTAGAGGGAGGTGAACGATGAAACCTCACCGCATCCTCAGGCTGGTTTTCGCCTCCTTTCTCCTCCAGGTGTTCTTTGGCTGGGTGCTTCCGCTGAATGCCCAGGTGGCCTCGGAAGCCCGGATCCATCCATTGATCGTCCTTCGTGATTCGGCCGGGGCGAATGTCCTTGCGTCCGGGAACCCGGTCTCTCCTGAAGCCACATGCAAAGAGTGTCACGATGTGGACTTCATCACCTCTCATACCATTCATGACGGGGCTGGGCTGCAGACGCTGTTGTCCCCGGCCTCCACCGTGTCGAGTCGCCCCTGGGACGAGACGCTGCCTGAAGCTCCGGAGATGAACTGCTTTGTCTGCCATACGCCCAACCCGGCCAATGCTCGTCGGTTGGAGGTCATCCGGGAGGGCCGCTCGGAGATGGCACCTACAGCAACACTCGAAGGGGCCTCCATTGTGACGCTGAACGGAGCCGACTGGAGCTGGAACCCCGAGGCATTCGACCAGAGCGGTTTCGTCCTCGACTCCCTCCTGGCGATTCAGGCGCCAAAGACCGTGAATTGCGCGCTCTGCCATGGAGTAGCCGGGGATGAGATGGATAGTCCAGTGACCATTGCCGGTCTCGATGCCAGCGATTGGCAGACGGTGTCGCGGGGGGAGATCATATCCCCCCAGCGCATCTCCGACTCTGGCGTCAACGTGATGGGGAAGGACTCGCTGCACCGTTCCTGGGACGTACACTCGGAGCGGCTACTGGAATGCACGAACTGCCATTATTCGGTGAACAACCCCGTCTATCGGAGGGAGTCGGAAGCCACGCAACCGGCGGGACTCATCTTCGACAGCCGGAGGATGCCACTGGGCGCCTACTTACAGAGGCCCAGCCACAACTTCTCGGGGCAATCGGATCAAAACGGCCACACCCTGACCTCGGATCCTTTGAGCTGCACCACGTGTCACGACCCCGCCCCGACCCACCAGTGGTTGCCCTATTCGAAGCGCCACATGGATGCGTTGGCCTGTGAGGTCTGTCACTCCCCCGTCCTCTATTCGGTGGCCATGGAATCGGTGGACTGGACCGCTCTCACCCGGGCTGAAGAGCCTGACGTGAACTGGCGGGGGTGTGAGGCAGGGTGTGAGACCGGTGCCGCGGACCTGGTGAGGGGCGTCGAGCCGACCCTGCTTCCTCGGCGGGACCCGGACGGCGAAGTCAGATTGGCTCCCTACAACCTGGTGTCCTCCTGGTTCTGGGTCGGTGGGGAGACGGCCAGACCCGTGGACCTGAATGTGGTGGCCGAGGCCGCGTCGGCCGCATCGGATCCGCAGGACCGGGACGAGGTGGCGGAGCGCTTGCGGGCATTGGGTGTGGCGGATCCGCGGATCGCCGGTGAGATCATGCCCTATCCGATCCACCACGGCGTTGCCGATGGCGAATGGGCGACCCGGGACTGCCAAAGCTGCCATGATGAAGCCTCTCGGCTTTCGAGCTCGACCCTGTTGGCCGAGTCGGCACCCGGGGGCGTGATTCCCGAATTGGTGTCCGAAACCGATGTGAGCATGGCCGGCTCTGTTCTGCAGGACGGTGAGGGCTCGCTGTTTTATCATCCTCACCCCAGGGCCGGTGGCTTCTACGTCCTGGGCCACGATTCGGCTCGCTGGGCTCACATCCTGGGGATCTTGGCCCTTGTCCTGACCCTGGTCGCCGTGTCAGCCCACGGCACCCTGCGGTGGCTGGCTGCTAGGAAAGAGCCGGCGGGGGGAGCCTCAGCTGCCGCGCCGCCCGTATACATGTACACGACCTACGAGCGGGTTTGGCATTGGCTTCAGGCCCTGGCCATCCTTCTCCTCATGGTCACGGGAATCGAGATCCACGTCACCAGGACCGGAGTTCTCGATTTCGCCTTTGCGGTGAGGGCCCACAACGTCCTGGGGTTCGTGGTTCTGGCCAACGCAGTATTCGCCGCCTTCTTCCATCTGGCCAGCGGGGAGATCCAGCAGTATCTGCCCCGACCTCAGGGCTTTTTCGGTCAGGCCATCGTCCAGGCTCGCTTCTATTTGTCGGGCATCTTCAAGGGGGATGGCCATCCGTTTGAAAAGAGCCCGGACCGGAAGCTCAACCCTCTTCAGCAGGTGACATACCTGGTCATTCTGAACGTCCTCCTTCCCCTCCAGATGGTGACGGGGATCTTCATCTGGGGAGCTCAGCAATGGCCCGCCGTCGACAGGGTATTCGGGGGCCTCCCGGTATTGGCACCCATTCACACCCTTGGGGCGTGGCTTTTCGCCGCGTTCCTTCTCATGCACGTATATCTGACGACCACTGGCCCCACGCCCACCGCCAACCTCCAGGCCATGCTTCTGGGTTGGGAGGGTGGGGAGGCCCTGGAAGGAACCAAGGAGGCGACATGAAACCCGGGAACGATCCCAAGACGTTTATGAATCCTTACCTGGCCGGGGTGATCCTGGGAGTGGTCCTCTTTGCAGCCTACTTCCTAACCGGTAGCGGGCTAGGGGCTTCCGGTGGCATCGCCCGACTCATGGTGGCTCTCCAGGATCTCGTCGCCTCCTCCCACGTGGACCGGGTGGGCCACCTGGCGGGGATGGCGGGAGGCAACACCAATCCCCTGGACCACTGGATCATCCCAATGATGTTGGGAACCCTACTGGGCGGATTCGGCAGCGCTTTCCTGAACGGACGATTCAAAGCCGAGGTTCAGAAAGGCCCGAGAATCTCCGTGAGGACTCGCCTGACCATGGCGGTGCTGGGCGGGGCGTTCATGGGGTTCGGCGCTCGCTTGGCCCGGGGGTGCACCTCGGGGCAGGCCCTTTCGGGGGGTGCGGTTCTGTCTGTTGGCAGTTGGGCGTTCATGCTGGCGGTGTTTGCCGGCGGTTACGCCCTGGCCTACTCCGTTCGCCGTCTCTGGACCTGACCTGTTCCGGGAGGAATCACCATCATGGCACCATTCGCATTGGTTGACGATCTCGGAAGACTGGGGGCCTACGGCGTCTACCTACTCATCGGGATCGCATTCGGAGCCACCCTGGAGGTGGCAGGATTCGCAAACTCCAGAAAGTTGGCGAACCAGTTTTATCTGAGGGACATGACCGTCTTGAAAGTGATGTTCACCGGTATCATCACGGCCATGGTCCTCATCTTTCTGGCCTCGGCCGCCGGCCTGCTGGCCTTCAACGATCTCTTTGTGCCTCCCACCTATCTGTGGGCCGGAATCGTTGGCGGGCTGGTTATGGGTGTAGGATTCATCCTGGGCGGTTTCTGCCCGGGAACCTCACTGGTGGCCCTTTCGAGCCTCAAGATCGACGGGCTGTTCTTCTTCCTGGGAACCCTTGTCGGGGTGTTCCTCTTCGGTGAGACGGTGGCCTTCTTCGAAGAGTTCTGGTACTCCAGCTACATGGGCCGCTTCATCCTGCCGGAGTTGTTGGGGATCTCCACGGGGAAAACGGTGGTCCTCATCGTGCTCATGGCCCTGGGAGCCTTCTATATGGCCGAGAAAGCCGAGCGCCGTTTCGGCAAGGGGGCATCGGACGCCCGGCCCCTTCCCATCCCTGCCCGCCTTGCCGGAGCTGGCGGGCTGGCGGTTCTGGCCCTTTTGGTGATGGGGATGGGCCAACCCACCCCCCTGGAAAAATGGGAGCTTCTGGAGGAGGATCAGGCCGCCCTCTTGGCCGAGAGGCAGGTCCAGATCCATCCTGGTGAGCTCATTGCCGTGGCTGCAAATCGGCAGATGAATCTGGTCCTCCTTGACGTGAGGGGCGAGAGGGATTTCAACCTCTTCCATCTCCTGGACTCCCGACGGGTAGACATGGACGCCATTGTCGGCGGGGATCTCACGAAGGAGCTTCTGGATCTTCCCACCAACTCGGTGGTGATCCTGGTATCCAACGACGAGGCCGGGGCCGCTGAAGCGTGGAAGATGCTGGTGGGGGAAGGCATTCCCAACGTCTACCTCCTGGAGGGTGGCATCAACGGATGGCTGGACCTCTTCGCCGTCAACGGTGCCTGTGAGGGGTGTCGCCGTCTGGATGGGGAGCCGGCGGACGACGAATTGAGGTGGGCCTTCGACGCTGCCCTGGGCTCGAATCGGCCCATCGCCAACCTGGATCTTTTCGTCGACAAGGGCTTCTTCTTCACCCCCAAGGTGAAGCTGGAGGTCAAAGCTCGTCCAACCGGGGCGTGTGGCTGAAGTCTCTCATTGCAGGAGCACCGCCTCCGTCCCTCTCCTTACGGGGGCGGTGCTCTCTGTTCGGCACCTTTCTTGCGACTTTCCTCTGTCGGTAAAATTGCTAACTCCCTGAGTGCCAACGGTTTGGCTTGCCAGACCAGAATCGGCAGAGGATTTCTTGGGACAACTTTTCCCAATCCTGTGCCCCTCTGGCCCGGAGTTTAGCGCACGATCAAAGTTGACGTTGGGGAAGGTATGGAAGCGAAAGTCGCCAAGCTCAAAGTCAAACCGAAACCCTTCCTTTTCCCCGAGTTCTGCAAGGGATGCGGCCGGTGTATCGCATCCTGCCGATTCGGGTGTATCACGGAAGGGGCCGAAATCAATCCTGAGACGGGCCTGATCCCGGTAGAGATCGACCTGGAGAAGTGCACGGGTTGCGGGCTCTGCGTCAGCGCATGCCCTGAGCCGTTCGGGCTCCATCTACGGGTAGTGGACGTCGACGAAATCGAAAACAAGGCTCTGGAAGGGGTCCACAGCTTCCATGAGATGGTGGAGCTCTTCGACAAGGCGGACTACGAGCTGGAGGACCCTTCGGAGCTCTTTGGCCCCCGGGAGCACGGAGCACCGGAACCGGTGGCGATTCCCGACGAGTGGATCTCGTTTTCCCACGATGAACCCCTGGTCCTGAAAGGGAATTATGCATCGGCGGTAGGTGCCATTCTGGCCGGGTGTCGTCACGTCTACGGATACCCCATCACACCGTCCACAGAGGGCGCCGAGCTCATGGCGAAGCTCCAGCCACTCATGGATGGAGTGTTTTTCCAGGCCGTCAGTGAAGTGGCCACGGTCAACATGATGTACGGGACCGGCGGGGCCGGTCTGCCCTCCATGACCTTCACCTCTTCCCCCGGCTTCAGCCTGATGCTGGAGGGGGTCTCCTACATGGTGGGCGCCGAGCTTCCCGGTGTTTTCGTCAATGTCATGCGGGGCGGCCCGGGCCTCGGCAACATTGCTCCGGAGCAGGCCGACATCAAACTGGCGTGCAGGGGTCTCGGACATGGGAACAGCCATGCAATCGTTCTCACACCTTCCACACCCCAGGAGATGCTGGATCTGACCATGCTGGCCTTCGACCTGACCTTTAAGTACAGGAACCCGGTGGTGATCCTGGGGGACGGGTATTTGGGCCAGATGACCGGCCGGGTGAAGCTTCCGGACAAGATGAAGAAGCCCGGTATTCCGGAGTGGGCCGTATACGGTGACCTGGAGCATCGAGGGAATCTGATCTGTTCCATCGAGCTCTCGGAGCCCATCCAGGAGCAGCACAACGTTCACCTGAACGAGAAGTATGCGGAGATGGCCGCCAATGAGCAGCGGGCGGACCTCTTCCACACCGATGATGCGGAGATTCTGGTCGTCGCCACCAACACCCCGGCCCGAATGGCGAAGGGCGCCGTTCAGGAGCTGAGAGACGAGGGTGTTAAAGTAGGCTTGTTCCGGCCCATCACGGTTTGGCCTTTCCCCATCGACCTCCTCAAGCCGGCGTTGGAGCACGTGGAGCGGATCGTGGTGGTGGAAGCCAGTCCCGGGCAGCTGGAGGATGAGCTGCGGTTGGCCCTGAGCAAAGCCGACATCCACCCGCCGCCCATCGACAACGTCAGGCATTACGGTGGGATCCTGCCGCAGCAGGCCGAGATCGTCGAGATGGTTCTCAAAGGGAAGGAGGTGGCCTCATGAGCGTCTCCACCTTCTACGATCGATTCGAGCGCCATGCCCAGGGCGAGGGTCTCAAGGGCCACGCCACCCACTACTGCGCCGGGTGTGGCCATGGCCTGGCCCACAAATACATGGCCGAGGCCATCGACGAGCTGGGAATCCAGGACCGGGTGGTGGCCGTGTCTCCGGTAGGGTGCAGCGTATTCCTCTACTACTACATGGATGTCGGGAACACCCAGGCGGCCCATGGGCGGGCCCCGGCGGTGGGGCTGGGTCACAAGTTGGCCAACCCCGAATCCGTGGTCATTTCCTACCAAGGCGACGGAGATCTGGCCTCCATCGGCTTGGCCGAGACTCTCCAGGCGGCACAGGTGGGCCTTCCCATCTCCATCATCTTCATCAACAACGCTATCTATGGGATGACCGGCGGCCAGATGGCCCCGACGACCCTCATCGGCCAGCAGACCACCACCACGCCGAGAGGTCGTGAAAGGGTAGCGGGGCTGCCCATCCGGATGGCGGAGATGATCGGGCAGATGGACGGACCCGTTTATGTGGAGCGGGTGGCCCTCTTCAACGCCAAAATGAGGGTGAAGGCCAAGAAGGCCATCAAGAAGGCCATCAGGCTCCAGGTGGAGAACAAGGGATACTCCTTCGTGGAGGTGCTCTCCGAATGCCCCACCCACCTCAAGTTGACGCCTCCGGAGGCAGAGAAGTGGGTCGAGGAGAACATGGTTCCCATTTTCCCCCTGGGGGTTCTGAAGGACATCTCAGACGAGATCACGCCCGAGTTGGAGTTCAGGCCGCACAAGCCTTCCTTCGACGTCGGCACGGTAAAGGAACTGATTACCGAAAACGCCGAAGAGAAGGTCGAACGGTATTCATCGACTTTCCCTGAGCACATCGCTCAGGAGGACGTGTCGCTCAAGCTGGCTGGAGCGGGAGGTGACGGGGCCCAGACAGCTGCGCTCCTCCTCACCAGGATGGCCATCAACGAAGGCCTGGATTCGACCCACATCCCCTCCTATGGTCCCGAATCCCGTGGGGGGACGTCCTACGCCGACGTACACATCGCCAAGGAAGAGGTCCTGTCCCCAGCGTCTCCCAGACCCAACATCCTTATCGCGTTCAACGCGCCGAGTCTGGCCAAATTCGCTCCCACAGTGGCTCCGGAGGGGACCATACTCTTCGACAGTTCGGTCATCTCGGATCCCCCATCCATCAACGGCAACATCAAGATGTACGGGGTGCCGTTCACCGAGATCGCCACCAGCATTGGCCGGAGGGTCGTCAAGAACGTCGTGGCTCTCGGGGCCCTTCAAGCCGTCACCGAGGTCTTCCCCGAGGAGACCTTCCTGGCGGCGATTCGCCAAGCTCTGGCTGCAAAATGTGCCATGATCCCCATGAACGAAGAAGCTTTCAAGTGGGGCCAGAAAGCTGTGTTGGAGGGGATAGAGGGAGGCTGATCCCAAAGGATCTTCCGAGGGCGTTCCACCCGAGGAAATCGTAAGGAACCGAGACGGGGGAGCCGGAGATTCCGGCCCCCCCGATTTTTCTGCAACGAAGCTGGACCGGGGAGCATCCCATAACATAGTTGAGTATCGAGTGGTCCCTCCACGAGAATGGTGCTTCTGATGTCCGATCTCCTCAGCGATCTTCGCTTCGCCTTCAGAACTTTCCGGCACTCTCCCCTTCATGCCGGTCTCACGGTCCTGATCCTGGGTGTGGGTATCGGGGCGGTGACACTCATGTTCAGCACCATGAATGCGTCGGTGCTCAGGCCTTTGCCCTATCCGGAACCCGACCGGCTGGTCTGGCTATGGAAGGCGAGTGACGTCGTTTCCCAAAATTCCGTTTCCTACGACGACTTCAAGGACTACCGGGCGGGAATTGACGCGTTTCAAGAGTTCGGAGCCACCCAACTGTTCAACCCCCGGCCTCTGCTCTCGGGAGGTGACGAGAGCCAGAGAGTGGAAGCGAACCTGGTTACCCCGAACCTTTTCGACGTCCTGGGAGTCGCTCCCGTCATCGGGCGTACCTTTCGATGGGACGAGGCGGTCCTGGGTGGGCCGGAAGTGGCCATCCTCAGCTATCCGCTCTGGCAGGCCCGTTTCGGCGGGGATGCCGATGTTCTGGGAAGCGTCATTCAGCTTGACGGGACCCCGACGGAGATCGTGGGAGTCATGCCCCAGGGCTTCGAGTTCAGACGGCCCGTGGACCTGTGGCTACCCACCCGCGACGGTTCTGGAGCCACTACGGGTAGAGGGAACAACAATTTCTTCCTCGTGGGCCGGCTTAAGGAGGGAATGACCCTGGAGGGGGCCCAAGCCCAGGTCGATGCTGTCGCCGCCCAGATCCAGGAAGCCAACCCGGATATGGCCAACTGGTTCCACTGGCTGCAGCCTCTTCATGAAGTGTTCTTCGGGAGCGCCCGGAACATCCTGTTTCTCATCTTTGGAATCATCTGCTTGGTTCCACTCCTGGCCTGCGCCAACGTAGCGTCTCTCTCCCTGGCCAGAGCCACCGCCCGAGTCACCGAGCTGGCTACCCGTTTGTCTCTTGGTGCGGCTCGAGGGCGAATCATCCGCCAACTGTTGGTGGAGAGCTTTCTTCTGGCCTTGGCAGGTGGGCTGCTGGGGCTGGGGCTGGCCTACGGGGGAGGAGTCCTGTTGAGGAGCTTGGGACCGGCCACACTACCCCGATTGGAGGAGATCGGGGTGGATTTGCCGGTCCTGGCTTTCGCCCTCCTGGCCTCGGTCTTGACCGTGCCCCTCTTTGGCGTAATACCGGCTCTTCGGGGGACGGATTTTGATCTGGCCAGGGCGTTGCGATTCGGTGGGCGGGGCAGTGGGGGGGGGAGAAATCGGCTGCGGTCGGTGCTGGTGGTTTGTCAGGTCGCTCTCTCCATGACCCTTCTTATCGCATCGGGCCTTCTCTTCCGGAGCTTCCAGACGCTCCAGTCCGTTGATCCGGGGTTCCGGGTCGAGTCTCTTCTCACGGCCAGGATTCAGCTGCCTGATTTCAGGTATCCGGGCCCCGAGGAGCTTGGTCTGGCCTGGGAGTCTACGTTGGATCGGATCCGGGCAGTTCCGGGAGTGGAAAGTGTGGGCGCTGCCGACTGGCTGCCGGTGACTCCAGGTGGAGGACCCTGGAACAGCGTCTACCCCCAGGAACGACCGCCTGAGGCAGGTGCCCAGGGGACTCCGGCCAGCCGTAAGTATGCCTCCGTAGACTACTTCGAAACCGTTGGCGCCCCCATGCGCTCAGGGAGGACCTTCACCCGGGACGACACGCCGGAGAGCCCTCTCGTGATGATCCTGTCGGAGGCGCTGGCCCAGACGCTCTACCCCGAAGAGAATCCTCTTGGCCGGATGGTCATGTTATGGGGAGCGGGTTTCGAGGTCGTGGGCGTGGCCGGGCCTGTGGCTGAGTCGGGTTTGGGCGCGGAAGGGCGCCCGGCTTTCTACATTTCTGCCAAGCAATTCCCTATTCCCCGGCTTCAGCTCCTGGTACGTACCGCGGGGGTGGATCCGCTGTCGCTGGCTCCTCTTCTGCGAAGGGCCCTGGGGGAAATCGATCCGGATATCAGCCTTTCGGATATGCAGACCATGGAGACCCGCATCTCGGGCACTCTTGCTCAGCCTCGCTTCCGGACCAGGCTGGTGGGGGCCTTCGCCCTGGCCGGACTCCTTCTGGCCGCTTTCGGCCTCTACGGAATCTTGGCGTTCCTGGTGGCCCGCAGGCGGCATGAGATCGGGATCCGAATGGCGGTAGGCGCCAGGACCGGTGACGTGGTATGTCTCGTTCTCAAGCGGGGCTTGGCGCTCGTGGGTGTGGGTGCGGCCATTGGAATCTTGGGGGGCGGCATCGCTTCGGTCTTCCTCCGGAGCCTGCTGTTCGGCGTTTCTCCAGCGGACCCTCTCACCTTTCTGGGCTCCACATTGGTCCTTCTGATCGTAGCCTCTGGCGCTTCCCTCCTGCCTGCTTTCAGGGCGGCGAGGGTCGATCCGTTGGAATCCTTCAGGGCCGAGTAGGGGCCACCATGGCCTCCGGCATTCTGACGGCAACCACTCTTCCTCGGGCGGTCACCACGCCCTCTGCGGAGAGGTTTTCCTCCAGGATCACCTTCTTGTCGGTGATCTCCACGATTCGACCCCGGACCACCAGCTCCGGGCCCAGAGGAGTGGGCTTGAGAAAGTCCACCTGAAGGGAGGCGGTGACGAAACGAGGGGCTTCCCCTTCTCCAATCTCCCGGCCCTCCCTTCGAAGCATGGCGGCGGCGGCCCCTCCTGTGCCGTGGCAGTCAAGGAGGGAGGCGATCAAACCGCCGTACACGTATCCGGGAATGGCGGTGTGAAAGGGTTGAGGCGTGAACCTGGACACGGTCTCCTCCCCCTCCCAAACGGTCTTGAGCTGGTGGCCTTTCGGGTTCAGTCTCCCGCATCCGAAGCAGTGGGCCACATCCTGCGGGTAGAAGTCCTGGACGGCCAGAGCGGGATCGTTCATGGATCGTTCCTGTTGCATTGGACGATGGTGCTCCCTGGATCTCGGAGCTGTCTTGACGGGGTCACGGCGGGACCATAGTGTGCATATGCACATTAACCGTCAAGATATCCACCATCCAGGATGGGCTCGATGAAGATCGGAATCATCATCTGTGACCGCTACAGGGATTGCGCCGGAGGCAAGTGTTTTCGGTCCGCCCGGGAGCGGGAAGGTGCTTTCTCCCGCTATCCGGCTGACGAACCCTTGGAGATCGTGGGTTACACCAGCTGCGGCGGGTGCCCAGGGGGGAATATCGAATACACTCCGGAGGAGATGCTGAAAAACGGAGTCGAGGCCATCCATCTGGCTACGGGCCTGGTGGTGGGTTACCCCCCATGTCCGTGGCTTGACTACTTCAAGGATTTCATCGAAACGAAGTACGGCGTGCCTGTGGTTGTAGGCACCCATCCCATTCCAGAACACTACGCCAAAACCCATTCCGCTCTGAGTAGCCGGAACGCTGTTCTGTCCCGGTCGGACCTCATGGCGACGGGCGAGGTCCGGGCGGCGTATGAGTGAGGGCAGGCGTACTCCGTAGTAGCCGAGTCCGGTGGACGGAGCCGAGTCTGGTCGGCGGGGCCGGGTCCGGTGAACGGCGCCAAATCCAGTCGGACCGGTTCTACCTCGATGGGCGGGGGAACACGGCCGACGCTGAAACCCAGAAGTCCTCACCGACTCGTCGGGTCTTCTTTACTTCGGGGGAGGACTCCAGGCGATCCAGGAAGGCGGACGCCTCTTCCGGTGGCCAGAGGGCCAGGGCCCGTTTGAGCTGCTCTTCACTGAGGGGGTGCCGAACCAGAACACCCAGCAGCGTTTCCAGGGCGGTCTCGGGATTACTCAGGCGGAGTGTCGTTTCAACAGGGTGGATCACCTGAGCGGCAGAACCCAGGATCATGCAGGCCCTCAATGAGGCCTCGTCCGTCGCCGGGGCCACCCAACTCTCTGCAGGCGGGCGATCCGGGTGGGAGATATGGATACCGTCTGGACGGATCTCGTCGATGATCCGGGCCATCTCGCTGAGGGCTTCCTCGGAATCGTTCACTCCCCGGATCAGCATGACCTCCAGGAGGAAACGTCCCTGGAATTCCTGGCTGAACGCCACCAGCCCCTTCACGTGTCGGTCGAAAGGGATGCCTGGGTGAGGCCGGTTGATTCGCCGGAAGAGCTCCGCGTTCCCGGCATCCAGGGAGGGGAGCACGGCATCCGCCGGCAAGAGCTCCTTCCTTACCATAGGGTCGGAAAGGAGGGAGCCGTTGGTGATCACGGCCACGGGAGTGTGGGTGATGGCCTTGATGCGGGCCAGCATCCATCCGATTCCAGCATGCAGAAGAGTTTCGCCCGATCCGACGAAGGTGATCCAATCGAGGGAACCGTCCTCCAAACCAGAGAGGGTTTCTTCGACCTCTTGAACGATGGCCGCCCTGGGGAAGAACTCTTCCCGTCTGCTGCGAAGGGGCGTCGTACGCCCCAATTGGCAGTAGATGCAGTTCCAGTTGCAGGTTTTGGACGGTACGGGATCGATTCCCAGCGACTGGCCGAGACGGCGGGAGAGAACCGGTCCGAAGACAAAACGGGGCGTCGATCTCACAACTCTCGCCTTTCGTGCCCCCGAGGTGGATGGAGGAAATTCTCCACAGGTTGACTGCGTCCCCTTCTGTTTATATTGTGCATATGCACAAAAGGTGTCAAGCAATCCAGCGCCGATTTCGACCCATGCCGCGACCCAGAAAAGAACGCCAATGCCGTCACTTCGAGGGCGACAGGGTATTCAAGCCCCGGAGCATTCCCATGCCGGAGCTGGAAGTCCTCTACCTCGGGGAGGATGAGTTGGAGGCCCTGAGACTCTGTGACGTCGAGGGCCTTCACCAGGCCCTTGCAGGGGACAGAATGGGCGTATCCAGAGGGACCGTGCAGCGGCTTCTGAAGTCCGGCCGCACAACGCTCGTTCAGGCTCTGGTGGAAAACAAAGCTCTGATCGTAGGGTCAGGAGGAGATAAGAATGAAACTCTGCATACCGACCTTGGATGACCGGGGGCTCGACGGCCTGCCTTCGGACCATTTTGGAAGTGCCCCTTTCTTCACCTTCGTTGACACGGAAACCCAGGAGGTGGAGACCCAGCGAAACGGGGGATCGAACCACGTTCACGGGGCCTGCCGTCCGCTGGAATTCCTCGGCACCAAGCCGGTGGATGCCATCGTCTGTCGTGGATTGGGGAAGCGGGCCTTCGCCCGTCTTCAGAACGCCGGCATTTCGGTCTACGTCACCCTCGAAAGGGATGTGAAATCCACGCTTTCAGCTCTTCAGGATGGTCGCCTGAGGCAGTTGACCTCGGAGGAAGCCTGTCATGGTCATTCCCATGGCGGTCACGGGCACGGGCACGGCCATGGGCACGATCATCCCCATGGCGCACATGCGGGTCTGGGAAGGGGCCGGGATCGCCTGAGGGGTTTCGAAACCTGGGACGGAAACTGAGCTCATGAAGAAACATGACGATGTGCCCTTGAATATCGACACGGCCTGTATCCATGCCGGCACCGCACCCGATCCGGCGTTCGGTGCCGTGGCCCCACCCATCTTTCAGACCTCTACCTTCGTGTTCCGCACTCCGGAGGAGGGCGCTGCACGGTTCGCGGGAGAGGATGCAGGATATATCTACACCCGGATGGGAAACCCAACCATCGCTGCACTGGAAGAGAGCGTGGCGACGCTGGAGGAGGGGGACTTCGCCCTGGCCACCGCGTCCGGCATGGCGGCGGTTTCGACCGTATTCTTCGCTCTCCTCTCGGCAGGGGATCATGTGGTTTGCAGCGCCTCGGTCTACGGCCCCTCCCGAGTCGTCCTGGAGCGAGACTTCTCCCGCTTCGACATTCAGTCCACCATGGTGGATACCAGCGATATCGGGCTTCTTCGGGCGTCCATGACGGACCGGACCAAGGTGGTTTTCGTTGAAACACCGGCGAATCCCACCCTGGCCATCACGGATTTGGCCGAGGCGGCCGAGGTGGCCCATGCGGCAGGGGCTCTCCTCGTGGTAGACAACACTTTCATGAGCCCGGTCCTGCAGAAGCCTTTCCATTTCGGGGCGGACGTCGTTCTTCACTCGGTCACGAAGTTCCTGAATGGTCACTCCGATGTGGTGGGCGGGGTGCTGGTCTTCCAGGACGAGGATCTGATGAAGAAGGTCCGAGGGGTGCTCCACTATCTGGGCGGCACCATGGATCCCCACCAGGCCTGGTTGGTTCACCGGGGTATCAAGACCCTGGCTATGCGGGTCAGGAAGGCCCAGGAGAACGCTGAGGCCCTGGCAGGCCTCCTTGCGGGGCACCCGGCCGTGGAGTGGGTACGCTACCCCGGCCTGCCTGGACATCCCCAAGCGGACCTCATCGCCCGCCAGATGAAAGGGCCAGGGTCACTGATCTCGTTCGAGTTGAAGGGAGGTCTCGAGGCGGGGAAACATGTCCTCGGCACGGTGCAGCTCCCGGCCCTGGCCGTATCCCTGGGGGGGGTGGAAAGCCTGATTCAACACCCGGCATCCATGACCCATGCCGCGGTAAAGAGGGAAGATCGGTTGGCCGCCGGGATCACCGATGGACTGGTTCGTCTCGCGGTGGGGTGTGAGGACAGGGAAGACCTGTTGGCTGATATGAAACAGGCTCTGGACGGGCTTCCCTAGAATCCTCCCGGGAAGGTGGGCTGGCGACCACTCAGGGATGGGTTGTAGGGGGAGCGGCCCTGCCCCTCCGGGGGCGCTCGCCTTCCCATTTTGGATCCCTTCGGAGGCTCGCTAAGCCGACGCGGTCCCGCACGTCCCTCCTCTTCCTCGAAGCGTCCGCGCTGGTCCGCGTCGGATGCCCCGGAGGGGCAGGGCCGCTCCCCCTACTCAACTCCTGCCTGCCGCCGTGCGCTCCTGACGAAATCGGAGATGTGACCTCCGTACCTTTCCATGAAGGGTTGGAGATGGTCGTCCTCCCGGACTCTCCCCCGACATTGGCTGGAGCCGCAGGTGCAATCGAAAGGCGCCTGGATGTTGTTGCCGTAGGTCGCGTAGTCGACCCGGATTTCCTCGCCGTTGGCGATGGGACGCCGAGCCACGAGATCCAATCCCTCCAGCCAGGCGTTGGG
Organism: Gemmatimonadota bacterium; assembly: GCA_050049805.1. Classification (GTDB taxonomy): domain Bacteria; phylum Gemmatimonadota; class Gemmatimonadetes; order Longimicrobiales; family Gaopeijiaceae; genus JABDNZ01. Next base: position 24,772 of record JASFVN010000009.1, on the reverse strand, counting down.
ATCGCAGGAGTGGTTGATGGGGCGCCAACACTCCGGATCTTCGCTCCAGGTCACCCAGATGTCCTCCGTCAGTGGCCAGGCGTAGGCCTTGAACCACTCCTTTCCCCTCTCGCCCCAGTTTTTTTCCACCCATGCCCGGGAGACGATGGTGTGGGGCGTGCCCTCGAATGCCATGATGGTCTCTCCCTGGGCAATCTCCCGGCTGGCGAAGACGGCGTATCCGTTTCCTGGAATGGAGCGGGTCTCCCATCCCCTCTGCTTCCTGGCGTGTCGGGCCAGGGCGGCCCGGATCAGGAGATCTGTGAATCCTTGGTGACCTGCGGGATCGTTGAGGAGGGCGAGATCAGCGCTCCCGGGATCGGAGGGCGCGTAGTACACCCCGCAATTCGGGTTGATCTCCAGCATGTACAGTTTCTCATCCCGATCCATGCGGATATCGCAGCGACCGAAGCTGGCGCCCCGCATCCCGAGGAAGAAATCGGCGGCAGTGGCACGGAGGCGATCCCCGAGCTCGCCGTCGTGGAGGGGAATCTCCTTCATGCTGTGATAGTCCTTCCACTTCATGTCTGAATGCTTGAAGGATTCTCCCTCGGGGAAGACAAACTCCACAGGGACGTACGTGACAGGGCGGGAGAGGTGATCCGGATTCTCAGCGACCAGGACGGTGAATTCTCGTCCTTCGATGAACTCTTCGATGAGGACCGAGCCGTATTTCTCCATGAGGGGGCGAGCCCGGTACCTGAGGGAGAAGGTCGTCTCGACTCGGGAAGTCTTCCAGAGGTCGACGCTGCTATAGCTGGAGGGATGCTTGACGATGAGAGGGAAGTGCAGGGTTTCTGCAGCCCGGACGATGTCTTCCTCGCTTCTGGCCAGGACATAGTCCGGATATCCGATGTCCCATGCCGAGCAGACCCGTTTCATGGCCTCCCGGCTGGGTTCATAGAACTCGGAGGTGGCACCGGTGAAGGGGACGTTGAGCTGCTCCAACGTTCTCACGACTTCGATGCCGGGGCTCTCCTCGTCCCAAGCCCCGGCACAGAGATTGAAGAAGAGGTCGAAGTCCTTCCGGGATAGCTGATTGAGGCGGGCGACAGCGGACCCTTTGGTGAGGCCTTCAACCACCCAGTCGTGGCTTTTCAAGAAGGGCGTGGGGTCCACCCTCCAGTCGTCCACCGGGGCCTCCCAGGCCGGGCAGTCGTAGACATCGTCGAGAACACAGATGCGCATGGGGTGGGCACGCTTAGAGAGTCGAAAAAAGGGACCAGGGCATGTTACACTCCTGATCCCTTTTCGAAAAGAAAGAGGGTGCCTTTTACGTCTCCATGGAGCGAGGCCTTCTGCTCACTCGAGTGCCAGGGCCCGGGTGGGTTCCACCTTGGAGGCCGATCTGGCCGGCAGGTAGCTGGCAACCACCGCCACACCCAGGAGGATTCCACCAGCGGTTATGGCCATCCCGTAGCCCAGGTCCGCGTCGAAGAGATCCAGCGCGCTCATGACCGCTCGATGGATTCCGAATGCCAGGGGCACTCCGAGAGCCATACCGAAGGCGGAGAGCAGAAGGCCCCTGCGAGTCACCATTCCCACCAACTGACCGGCCCGGGCGCCCAAGGCGAGGCGGATACCCATCTCCCTTCTTTCCTGAAGGACCGAGTGGGCTATGACTCCGTAGATCCCGATGGCCGAGAGGAACATGGCCAAGACGCCCAACCCGCTGACGAAGAGGGCGATGAACGCCATGGCAGCCACCTCGTACTCGATGTGGTCTTCCATGCTTCGGACCAGGGTGAGCGGTTGATCCGGGTCGATGGATCTCAGGGCGGATCGTACATCAGGGGTCAGGGACGTGGGCTGGCCGGCGGTCCGGAGGGCCACGGCCGGGTTTCGGAGAGATGCCTGTGCCAGGGGGATATAGACACCCGGCTCGACGATTCCCATGATGGGGACCCGGCTCTGCATGATGTTTCCCACCACCCCCACGATCTCCCGGTACTCTCCCCTCAGCTCGATCCGTTTGCCCAGGACGTCTTCACCGGGGAAAAAACGGCTGGCGAACTCGAGGCTAACCACCGCCACCAGGGTGGCATCGATGCCATCTCCTTCCTCCAGCAGCCTACCGGAGAGACGGGGTATCTCGAGGGTATTGAAGTAATCGGGGTTGACGATCTGGTAGCCTGTGAGGGGCCGTTCATTGGGGTCCTCCAGCTCCCGGCCCTCGATCTGAAACCGCGTGTTGACGTTCTCCCGACCCCTGGGGAGGGATGCCATCACGGCTACACCCTCCACCCCGGGGAGGGCTTTCAACTCCCGAATCATCTCCTCCCCGAAGCGGCGGCGTGCTGGGTCATCGGGGTACTTGTATTCAGGGAGGGTGAGCTGGAAAGTCAGGAGGCCCTCCTCACGGAATCCGTTGTCGGTGAAGACCAACGCGTTCATGGCCATCCTGAGTTCGCTCACACCAACCAGTAGAGCCAAGGCCACCGCGATCTGGCTCACCACGAAGCCGTTTCTCAGCCGCTTTCTTCCTCGACCAGCCGTCCCGCCTCGGCTACCCTCTCCCAGGGCGTCACGCAGATTGCCCCTGGTGGCGTGGAAAGCCGGAGCCAGTCCGAAGAGGATGCCGGCCAGAACCGCCACCGCTACGGTCACGAAAAGGGTCGGAGGATCGAGGGAGGGGAGGAACGCCCGGGGAAGATCAGCCGGCATGGCCGCCACCAGACCATTGATCACATAGACCGATAGGAGGATGCCCAGGCCGCCCCCGACCAGAGCCAGAAGAACGCTCTCCGTGAGCAGTTGCCGGACTACCCTCCGTTTTCCTGCGCCCAGAGCCGTTCGGACCGCCATCTCTTTCATCCGCGCCTCAGCCCGGCTGAGAAGGAGGTTGGCCACGTTGGCGCAAGCGATGACGACGCCGAAGAGGGACACTGCGATGAGTATCAGAACCAGCTTTGCATCGGTGGGTCCCGGAAACCATTGCCGGGCCGGTTGAACCAGGACGCCCCACCCCCGGTTGGCGTCGGGATATTCGGCTTCGAGGCGGGCTCCGATAGCCTGGAGTTCGGAACGGGCCTGCTCCACGGTGGCGCCAGACTGGAGCCGCCCGAACACCAGCCATCCCTTTGAGCCTCGGTCTTCCTCACTGGCCAGGTCGGTGGGTCGGAAGACTTCGATGTTGGCCGGTAGCATCTCGAATTCTTCCGGCATGACCCCGATGACGTCATAAGGGCTTCCATCGAGGGTCAGGGTCCTGCCCAGGACAGCTGGGTCCTTCTCGAAGTGACGCTCCCAGTAACGGTGGGTGATCACCACGACGTTGCCTACTCCGGGCGCGCCTTCCTCCGGGCGGAAGACCCGACCCTGGGCTGGTTGGAGTTGAAGGACCTCGAAGAGATTTGGAGTTCCCAGGGCGACCTGGATCTCTTCCGGGGTCTCGACCCCGGTGACGTTGGCCGTGGCGAAGGTCAGGGCAGCCATCGCCGACACGTTGGTGGCAGCCTCTTTCCAGTCCTCGAAATTGGGCACCGAGGCTGCCGCCGCCATGTCGACGCTCTCACCATGTCGCAGCTCTCGAACAAGAATCAGTCCGTCCTGGTCACCGAAGGGGAGCGGCTCCAGCCAGAAAGAACTGGCGAGGGCGAACATTGCCGTGGTGGCGGCGATTCCCAACGCCAGGGAGAGTGCTGCAACGCCCGAAACCACCGGGGTTTTGGCCAGCATCCGCAGGCCGAATTTGAGGTCCTGGAAGAGATCACCCATGGATCGTTACGTCTTGGATTCGAATGGTTCTCATGAGGGGCCGGTCAGGCTATCGAGAGACCCTTTAGTGAGTCTCGGATCGGCTGCTGGTCAGTTTGCCCTACGGCCGTTGGGATGGTTGGGTTTCCCGGGCTTTTTCGGAACGATTCTTGTAGTTGAGTGTTTCTGGAGGAGCCATGTCTGATCATCCTGAAAAGACCGCCTCGGAGAAGCCGCTGAGGGTCCTGGACCCGGCGGGAGAGGCACAGTTTTTCGAGACCGTCTTGAGGTGCGTCGCTGACGGCGTCTTCACCGTGGACACCAACTGGAGGATCACGTCCTTCAACCGGGCTGCGGAGCGAATCACGGGCGTTCCCGTGGAAAAAGCCATTGGAAAACGGTGTTCCGACGTCTTTCACTCGGATCTGTGCGAACACGCCTGCCCCATTCGGGAGACCTTGGATACCGGGATGGAGGTCATCGACCGGCCCGCTCGGATCCTGAACCGGAATGGAAGCCCGGTACCCATCAGCATCAGCAGTGCAGTGCTCAGGGCAGAAGACGGGACTCTTCTGGGCGCCGTTGAGACTTTTCGGGACCTATCGACCCTCGAACAGCTTCGAAGGGAGATCCGAAGCCAGTGGACGTTCGAGGACATCATCGGGAAGAGCGAGGCGTTCCAGAAGCTCTTCGCCATCCTTCCCGACATTGCCGACAGCGAGAGCACGGTTCTCATCGAGGGGCCCAGCGGATCCGGGAAGGAGCTCCTTGCCCGGGCGATTCACAACCTGAGTCCCCGGAAGAAGGATCCCTATGTGGTGGTAAACTGCGGAACCCTTCCCCCCAACCTTTTCGAGTCGGAGCTGTTCGGGTACAAGAAGGGAGCCTTCACGGACGCCAAGAAGGACAAACCCGGCCGTATCACCATGGCCGAAGGTGGAACCCTCTTTCTGGACGAGATCGGAGACCTTCCGCCAGAGACCCAGGTCAAGCTTCTCCGTCTTCTCCAGGAGCGGGAGTATCACCCCCTGGGATCCGTGGAAACCTATCGAGCCAACGTGAGGGTGGTGGCGGCCACGAATCGTGATCTTTCTTCCTTGGTCAGTCAGGGAAAATTCCGCGACGACCTCTACTTCCGTCTGGCCGTGGTACGGCTCTCCATCCCACCTCTGGCAGAGCGGCGGCAGGATATCCCCTTCCTCATCGATCACTTCATACAGCGATTCAACCGGAGAAGGGGGAAACGGATTCAGGGGGTGACTCCGGCGGTGATGGAGATTCTCATGCGCCATCCCTTGCCTGGAAACGTTCGGGAGCTGGAGAACATCATCGAGTACTGCTTTGTCCTTTGCCACAATGGTTTCATCGATGTCCGGCACCTTCCCGACGATCTCAAGCCCGTCGAGGAGAGCCCATGCCCAGATCCCGAGGTCCAGGGCATGGCCCCTCTGGAGGAGAGCGAGGCAGACGTGATTCGGAGGGCCCTACGACGAAGCCAGGGTAATCGGGCACGAACCGCCCAGGACCTTCAGATCAGTAGAACGACCCTCTGGCGGAAGATGAAGCGGTACGGTCTCGAGGAGGAGAGCGCCTCCACCGACGCCGGTGACGGAGCCTGATGCACCGTCTGCTCCCCATTTTGCTCTCATGCCCCACCACTTCTATCCGAATTTCATGTTTCATAAGTGAAACGATGAAACACCCCGAGCGTTTCACTTCTGAACATGTCCTCTCTCCTGCCCCTCCCGTCTTTCCTTTCTAAGTACCTGTCGTAAATAGTCTTAGCTTCCGTTTCACACTTGGACTCCATTTTGGTCTACGCCTTGCTCTAGAACGGGTGGAACATCAGGAGGTTTCGAGTGAAAGTTGCGATCCCCCGAATGGGAGAAACGGTGGCACCCTGCTTCGAGTACTGTGCCACCATGGCCATCTTCGACGTCGCCGACTCCGGCGCCGTGGAGCAGGTCGACTTCCCCCTGAAAAGTCGGGAGCCCTTCGACCGGGTGCGCCTTCTGAGGGATCAGAAGGTGGACGCGGTCATATCCGGGGGCATGCAATCCTTTTACGAAGATCTGCTGAAAGCCAGCGGATTCGAGGTGATCTCCTGGGTCTCGGGCATGATCGACGAGCTCCTGGCGCTCTACATCCGGGGGGAATTGGCCCCCGGCACCGAGCTGCCATGGGACTGCGAGCCCGACGCCTTCTCCATGGAACGAACGACGGAGCATTGACCTTTGGCTACGCCACAGAAATACGACTACAACGTGGAGCAGAAGGGCCTGGAAGGAGTCGACAAGCCCAGGCGCTTTCTGGAAGCCTTCTCGGCCATCCTTCGGCACGGGAACTACCACCTGGCAATGGATACCTTCTCGCGTCTCAGCGCCAAGTGCGGTCGGTGCGCCGCCTCTTGCCAGCTGTACCAGGCGACGGGGGCCGACGAAGACATACCCTGCCACCGGTCCGAACTGCTGCTGAGGGTCTACCGGCGGTATTTCACCCAGAGCGGAATCCTGAAGGCCAAGCTATTCGGGGGCTTCACGTTGACCGACGAGTACATCGACGAGATGGCAGTGGCCTATTGGCGGTGTACGGCCTGCCGGCGCTGCAAAGCCACCTGCCCGGTAGGGATCGACCATGCCCTCGTCACTCACCTGGCTCGATGGATCCTGGCGGAGGTCGACGTGATTCCCAGGGCGCTCCTGGTGTCGGTTCGGGAACAGCTCGAGGGTGATACCCGCAACACCTCCGCGATTCCGGTTCCGGCCCTGAAGGATACCTGTGAATTCCTGGAAGAGGAGCTGGACGACATCTACAACGTGGATATCAAGTTCCCCTTCGATGAGGAAGAGAAGGAGTTCGTCTTCTTCCCGGCAGTGTCGGACTTCATCATGGAAGCCGACACCCTCATGGGGAACGCTGCGGTGATGCATGTGACGGGAGGATCCTGGACCATCGGCACCGGGAACTTCGACGGCATCAACTACGGCCTCTTCTACTCCGACCGCATGATGGAGCGGATCGTCAACAATGTGGTGGACGAGACGAAGCGGCTGAAGGGCAAGAAGATCCTCATCGGGGAGTGCGGCCACGCCACCCGCTCCGCCTGGTACGTGCCGGCCTTCGGCGGCCCCGACGCTCCCGAGGTGGTGAATTGCCTCGAGTATGCCTGCGAGCAGCTCAAGGCTGGGAAGATCCCCCTGAAAGACGAGAAGATCCAGGAGAGGGTCACCTACCACGATCCCTGCAACATTGCCCGCTCCGGGAGGATCGTGGACCAGCCCCGGGAGATCCTGAGGGCAATCTGTGACGACTTCGTGGAGATGACTCCCCATGGAACCGAGAACTACTGCTGTGGCGGGGGCGGGGGCACGGTCTCCATCGACGAGATCCGCGAGTTCCGAACCGGGCCCCTGGGGAAGCGGAAGGCCGATCAGATTCGGGCCACGGGGGCCCAGATCGTCATTTCACCCTGTGCAAACTGTAAGAAGCAGCTGAAAGAGCTCTGCCAGGACAACGGAATGGAGGAGGTGGAGGTCATGGGACTCCACGACCTGCTTCTTCGCGTCATCGACTTCGGAGAATGGGAAAAAGAAAAGCCCGAATCCGAAGACGCGGCGGCGGACTGAACGAAAGGGAAGGACGGGAGACTCACTATGGATGTCTGGCTTCGATGGGCCATGGGGCCCCTCTTCTGGACCGCAATGGCCTTCATGATCCTGGGCCTGATTCGTCATGTCGGGCTCACGGTATGGGAGGCTACGAAGGCGTACAAGAAAGCGGGAGACAAGAACTTCCCGGTGGGGAAGCTGGTAGGTACCACTCTTCACTGGCTGGTGCCCGTGAAGCGGGTCTGGAATCGGGGGCTCTTCAGCCTGACCACGGTCCTTTTTCATATCGGCGTGATCCTGGTTCCCCTCTTTCTGGCCGGCCACATCGAACTCTGGCGAAGGGGCGTCGGCCTTTCCTGGCCGGCTCTTCCCAACGGCGTGGCCACGACCCTCACCTGGGTCGTCATCGCCACGGCCATCATCGTCGTGGTACAGCGGGTGGCCGCCGGAGACAGTCGGCCTTTGGGGCGCTTCCAGGACTACGCCCTTCCCCTGTTCATCGTCGTTCCCTTCCTGACGGGTTTCCTGGTCATGCATCCGGCCTGGAACCCCTTCAGCCGGGACGCCGTTCTTCTGACTCACGTGCTGAGCGCGGATCTCCTGATTTTCATGGTCCCCCTGACGAAACTCAGCCACATGATCCTGATGCCCTTCACCCAGCTCGTGTCTGAGCTCGCCTGGCATTTCCCGCAGGATGCCGGAGAGCGAGTGGGCATCACCCTGGGCAAAGAAAACGAGCCGATCTGACTATGTCTGCTGCCATTCTCATCGATATCACCAAGTGCGTCGGGTGTGAGGAGTGTGTCCTGGCCTGCAAGGAGGAGAACGACCTGGGCCCTGACAGGCTTCGGCCCGGCCAGGAAGCCGTGAACGGTCTCTCGGCCACTCGGTTTTCCACGATCCTGCGCTATCCCGACGACCACTTCGTCCGACAACAGTGCCGCCACTGCCTGGAACCGGCCTGCGTCAGCGCATGCCTGGTCGGGGCCATGCAGAAAACCCCGGAAGGACCGGTCATCTATGACTCGGAGCTGTGCATGGGGTGCCGATACTGCTTGGTGGCATGCCCCTACGGAATTCCCCGCTACGAGTGGGACCAGGCGGCCCCGTTGGTCAAGAAGTGCACCCTCTGCAACCATCGGATTGCGGAGGGCAAGGAGCCGGCTTGCGTGGAGGCTTGCCCCGAGGAGGCTCTTCTCTTCGGTGAGCGGGACGAGCTTCTGGAAATTGCTCACCGCCGTATCGCAGAGAACCCGGGCACCTACCTGGACCATGTCTACGGGGAGACGGAAGTGGGTGGAACCTCGGTCCTGTACCTCTCCGATATCTCACTCGGTTTCCTGGGATGGGCGGAGAACCTGGGGGATGAGGACCTTCCGCACCTGACCCATGCCGCCCTCAAGAAAGTACCCTGGATGGTCCTGGGCATGGGGAGCCTCATGGGGGGGGTGTACTGGGTTATCAATCGACGGATGAAGCTGGCGGCCCGAGCGGCGGAGGAAGTGCAGATGTCCGCTCAAGGGCTCGAGGATCTTTCCGTGGATCCGGAGGCTGAGGTCCCCGTCGGACAATCCGAAGCGACGGAAGGAGGGAAGGACGATGAGTAGGCGACTGACGAACCTGAAGACCGTGCTCTGGGGCTTGGTTGGAGTTCTGGTTGCGGTGTCGGTGGTTCGCTTCACCCACGGGCTCGGATCGGTCACCAATCTCTCGGATGCCGCCCCCTGGGGCCTCTGGATCGGTTTCGACGTCATGTCCGGTGTGGCTCTGGCGGCCGGGGGCTTCGTCCTGGCGGCCACCGTCTACATTTTCGGGCTGGAGCGGTACCGGCCCTTTGTTCGGGCAGCGATCCTCACGGCCCTCCTGGGCTATGTGGCCGTTGCGGTGGGGCTCCTTTACGACCTCGGGCTGCCCTGGCGGATCTGGCACCCCATGGTGAACTGGCAGTACCACTCGGTTCTCTTCGAGGTAGCGGCGTGCGTCATTCTCTACCTCACGGTGCTGACCCTGGAATTCCTGCCGGTGGTCCTGGAGCACCGATTCTTCCATGGCAAGTTCTTCCGGACGATCCTGAGGGGTCTGAAGAGGGTGACCATCCCCCTGGTCATCGCGGGAATCGTCCTCTCCACTCTTCACCAGTCATCGCTGGGATCGCTCTTTCTGATCACCCCGTTCAGGCTCCACCCCCTCTGGTACTCACCGATCATCTACGTCCAGTTCTTCATTTCGGCGGTTGCCCTGGGGTTGATGACGGTGGTGGTGGAGTCCCTGTTCTCCAATTACTTCCTGGGCCACAAGGTCCACGCGAGAGAGGTTTCGGGGCTCGGTCTGGCAGCGGGCATCGTCCTCTCGATCTACGTGATATTGAGGGTGGGGGATCTGCTGGTCCGTGGAGTCCTCCCTTCAGCCATAGACGGCTCCTGGCAGAGCGGTCTGTTCATGGCGGAACTGGCCTTCAGCGCCGTGATCCCGGCTACCCTGATGTTGATCAAACCTGTCCGGCAGAGTCTGGTGGGGGTTGGGATCGCCGCTTCCATGGTGGTGTTGGGGATGGTCTGGCACCGCCTGGACGTGTCCATCGTGGCCTTCGCGCGACCGGAGGGCATGGGATACTTCCCCAGTTGGGAGGAGTTCGCCGTCAGCTTCGGGATCGTGGCAGGGGGAATCCTCATCTTCCTGTTCTTCGTGGAGAACCTGAACGTCTTCGATGACGTGGAGGGGCATCCACCCGAGGAACGGCCGACATTTCAGCCCGAGGCTACCTTCTCATTTCTGCCAGGCCCCCTGGGCTTCCCCCGGCGCTACTCCGTAGCGGCCCTGTCCGGGGGGATCCTGGCCCTCCTCTTCCTGCCGGTGGACGGCGTCCAGCCCAGGCCCACCCCGGTCCAGGGCCCCAGGAGCGTGGATGCCTTCATCAGCGCGAGCAGGGACGGCTTGCCACGGGATTTGGCCCTGGTGGAAACGGGAGAGCTGGCCCCGACCCGGGTGCTGATGCTCGATGCCAACCGGGATGGAGACGTGGTTCTGTTCGACCATGACGACCACGCGGAACGCCTTGGAGGGGACAGGTCGTGCCAGACCTGCCACCACCTCACCAAGCCCCTGGACGAGAACACCTCTTGCTTCGAGTGCCACTCCGACATGTACGAGACTCGCTCCGTCTTCGACCACGACCTGCACGTTCTGCAACTGGACGGCAACGAGGGCTGTGTCCAGTGCCATTCCGAGGGCACGGAGGTGAAGAGCTACGAAACCGTCACGGAGTGCTCCGAATGTCACCAGGACGAAATCTCGGACATTTCCTTCATCGAGGCTCCTCCCGCGAGATGGGGGGATGCCGTCGGCTACATGGATGCCATGCATTCCCTCTGTGTGGAATGCCATAAACGGGAAGCTCTTAAAGCCCCGGCTCAGGTTCCGGAACACCTAAACCAGTGCATGACGTGCCACGATGTGGACTGGAGGGAGGACGTGAAGCGGCTCATGCCCCAACTGAGGGATGCGAATCGTGTGGTTTCGGCACCGGAGGGCGCTTCCTCCTACCCATCTGGAGCTGGAGGATGACACCGAACCGTCTGGCTCACGTGGAGGAGATTCAGGAATGGCTCCGGGCCCACCTTTTCGATCAGGTGCCTGTAGCCATCAGCATCATCGACCGCAACTACAACATCGTCGACGCGAACCCCCGATTCGAGCAGGCGTACGGTCAGTGGCGGGGGCGCCCCTGCTATGAGGTCTACAAGGACCGAAAAGACCCTTGTGTGAACTGTGCGGCCCTGAGGACGTTCGAGGACGGCAAGATCCGCATCCGGGAGGAGAAGGGGATCATCGAGAACGGGAACCCCATGGACTATCTGGTCCACATGGTTCCCATCCGGGGCCCCCTCGGAAAGATCCGCTTCATTGTGGAGATGTCCACGGACATCACCGAGGTGAAGAAGCTGGAAGCCGAAAAGCGGGAGGCGGAGCGACTGGCGGCGGTGGGAGAAACCGTGGCGGGAATCGCCCACGGGATCAAGAATGTGTTGATGGGCCTGGAGGGCGGGATGTACGCCGTGAACACCGGCATCGAGCTGGCCGATGACGCCAGGATCGCTCGAGGCTGGATTACGCTGGAGGAGAATGTTCAGCGAATCTCGGAGTTCGTGAAGGAGTTCCTGGACTTCGCCAAGGGCCGAAAGACCACCGTGGCCCTGGTTGATCCCAATGTGCCCGCTCAGGAGGTGTCGGACCTGTTCCGGGAGAGGGCCGCTCAAGCCGGGGTAACGCTGGAATTGAACTTGCAGCCGGGCCTCAGGGAGGCGCCACTGGATGAGGATGCCATTCATACCTGCCTCTCCAACCTCGTGTCCAACGCCATCGATGCCTGTATGGTGGCGGAACAGACCCGGGACTTCGTGGTGACCCTGACCACGAAGGAGGAGGACGGAGTTCTCATCTACGAGGTGGCGGATAACGGCCTGGGGATGGATTATGAGATCAGCAAGAAGGTCTTTTCGAAATTTTTTACGACCAAGGGATCGGATCGAGGAACGGGTTTGGGACTCTTGACCACAAAGAGGATGATCCATCAGCACGGGGGCCAGATCTCCTTCACCTCCACGGAGGGAGAGGGATCCACCTTTCGCATCGAGCTACCTCGGGCCTCCCTCCCTATCCCGGAACCTGATGAAGACCACGTCGATGAGTGCCCCCTTCGGACGAGAGAGGTGACGCCATGACCCGACCCCAGGACAAGACGGTTCTGGTGGTGGACGATGAGCCCAACGTGAGACAGTACCTGGCTCAAATCCTCCTGGACGCCGGTTTCAACGTCGTCCAAGCTGGAGATGGGAGCGAGGCCATGGAGATCATCCGGGAGAACCCCCCGGACTTCATCTCCCTGGACCTGGTCATGCCCCGGAAAAGCGGCCACAAGCTTCTCTATGAGCTCCGGAAAGACAAGAAGTTGTCGCAGATACCGGTCCTCATCGTCACGGCCCACGCCCAGGACGAGATGGGAGAGAGCGACCTGAAGGACATCATGGACAACCGGGTCATTTCCGGCCCCGGCGTTTACCTCGAGAAGCCGGTCAAACCTCTGAGCTATGTCCGGGCCGTTCAGCGGGCTCTGGGTATCGAGGAAACCCCTGAGGACGAGGACCGGATTTCCCTGCAAGAAGAGCTGCAGAAGGTCCTGCCCGACGCCGAGCCCCATGCCCTGAGACGGGCTCTGGAGGCTCTGAAGAAACAAGGACTGAAGAAATGAAGAAGAGAATCCTCATCGTAGATGATGAGCCGGATATCGTCAGCTATCTGGAGATGGTCCTTCAGGACAACGGCTTTGATACTGAAACCGCCGGGAACGGGAACGAAGCTCTCGATGCCGTGAAGGCGAATCCGCCGGACCTGGTGACGTTGGATATCACCATGCCCGAGGCGTCAGGAACCCGGTTCTACAAGGAAATGAGAACCGATCCGGAGCTTTCCCAGATCCCCGTGGTGATTGTAACGGCAGTCACAGGTCTGGGAGGCGACAAGTACGCTTACGAAAAGTTCATCAGTAACCGTCGCCTCGTGCCGGCTCCGGAGGCCTTCTTTCCCAAGCCCATCGATCGCGAGGCTTTCATCGAAGCGGTAAAAGGGTTGCTGGCAGACTGACAGAGGCCGGATTCCCCATCGTAACGAAGGGGAATCCGGACCCATCTTCGTGGGGCCCATCTGCCCCGCCCGGTCCTTTCCCGTTGGGTCAGGATTTCCCTATTTAACATTCCTCGATTAAATAAGGTTGAAATTAATCACCACTGGAGGCGTTTAAATGCCTCCTGGTTCACTCTTTCTGTTCTCCCAGAAAAAGTGGTCGAAATGGCCCAATAATTGCCATCAACAACGTGGTTTTAGGCGTTTTCGTGATTAAAGATGAGAGAGCCAATGTCCGCTTCAACCATGCTTCTCCTTTCTTATTTCCTCTTGGCCATTTTCCTGGTGGCCTTCGTGGTCCGGTCTGTTCGTCTGGCCCGACTCCCGGTGCACCTCCGTTGGGAGCTTTCCCCCGTGCCCCACGAAAAAGGAAAAGGGCAATACGGCGGATCTTATCTCGAGGAGGTAGACTGGTGGACCAAGCCCCGGGAAAAGGACATGGTGAGCGAGGCCACCTATATGTTCAAGGAGATCCTCTTCCTGAAGGCTCTCTTCGAGCACAATCGGAGTCTCTGGTGGTTCTCCTTCCCCTTCCACTTCGGCCTCTACCTGCTTTCGGCAGGGGCGGGAATCATTCTGCTGGCGGGCATCGGCTCCGCGGCGGGGCTGGCGGTAGCCGAGTGGGGATTGCTCAACTCGGTGCTTCCGCCCCTGGTCGGTGCAGGGTACGGTTTGGGGGCTCTTGGTGCCCTGGGGCTTTTCTTCGTCCGGATGACGAACGACGGAATGCGGAACTCCACGGCGCCCGTGACGTACATCAACCTGGTCGTTCTCCTGGCCATGTTCGTATCCGGCCTTTGGGCGGTGGTTTCGGTCCCGGCCTTTGCCGGGCAGGTCATGGGGTTCGTGGGGGGGTTGTTCACGGCGAGCCTGCCTGATCAGATCCCGGGAATCTTGAGCGCGCACTTCATCTTTGCCCTCCTGTTCCTGGCCTATCTGCCCTTTACCCAGATGATGCACTTCGTGGCAAAGTACTTCACCTACCACGAGGTGAGGTGGGATGACGAACCTGTGACGGCCGGGAGCAAGTTGGACCGGGAGCTGAAGAAGCTGCTCAGCCAGCCGGTGACCTGGGCGGCTCCTCATGTCAGGGCCGACGGGAAAAAGAACTGGGTCGACATCGCCACCGACACGGGAAAACCGGAGGAATCGGAAGAATGAGCGAGGGGACAAACGTGAAGGAAAAAACTGAAGTGAGGACCGATTCGTCGGTGCAGGTGGATGGTGGGAAGCGGAAGAAGAGGAAGATCTGGGCCAAAGACATGGGCAGGCGGGATCTCGACGTCCTTGACCCGGTGGGGCCGGATGAGCTGTTCCCCCTTCCACCGCCCTACGACAAGGTGGACGAACAGCCGGGGTGGAAGGAGCTCTCTGAGGATGCCAAGGCCAATGCCGTCTGCTCCTACGACGGAATCGCTACCACCAAGCTTCCCAATCCGCAGACACCGGAGGAGGAGAAGAAGTACGTGGACCAGTTCGTGGAGGGGTTGAAGAAGATCCTCTCCAGGGAGAATAACTGGGAGTTTCTCCAGCCGTTGACTCTCTCCCTCGAATACTGCATCGGGTGCCAGACTTGCGCCGACGCCTGCCACATCTTCCTGGCCACGGACAAGAAGAAGGAGATCTACCGGCCGACCTACCGGTCCGATGTGTTCCGGAAGCTGGTGAAGAGGTATGTGAAACCGGGTGGGAAGCTCATGGCTCCCTTCACCGGGGCCGATGTGGACCTGAACTGGGACACCATCACCCGTCTCTACGAGTCGGCCTACCGCTGCAACCTCTGCCGGCGCTGTGCCCAGACATGTCCGGTGGGCGTGGACAACGGCCTCATCGCTCACGAGATCAGGAAGGTCTTCAGCCAGGAGCTGGGCTGGGGCCCCAGGGAGCTCCACGAAAAGGGCACCGTCCTGCAGCTGGAGGTCGGGTCTTCCACCGGAATGAACCCGGTGGTGGTGAAGGACAACGTCGAGTTCATCGACGAGGACATGGAGGACGAAACCGGAATTCACACCGAGAGTCCCTTCGACAAGGAGGGGGCCGAAGTCCTCCTGATTCACAACGCCGGCGAGATGTTGGCCTGGCCCGAAAACCCCGGAGCCTTCGCCATCATCCTCAACGCCGCCGGCATCGACTGGACCCTCTCCTCCAAAGAGGTGGGGTACGACGGTGTAAACTATGGGCTGTTCTACGATGACGTTCAGCTGGCCCGGATCGCCCTGACTCACGCCAACATCGGAAAAGACCTGAAGGCCAAGAAGCTGGTCATGGGCGAGTGCGGTCACCAGCACAAGGCTCTCATGACGGTGGCCGACCGGGTCCTGACCTCGGACAACAACATTCCGCGCGAGAGCTCCTTGGCTTTACTGGAGGAGATCGTCTTCAGTGGGAAGATTGAGTTCGATCCTTCGAAGAACGACTTCCCCGTGACTCTCCACGACCCGTGCAACATCGTTCGGAACCTGGGGATCGTTGAGCCCCAGCGGAGGATTCTCCGTTACCTCTGCCCTCAATTCCGGGAGATGACGCCTCACGGGGTCGACAACTACTGCTGCGGTGGGGGAAGCGGTTTCGCCGTCATGTCACCGTACAACTTCACCGATTGGCGCATCAACGTGGCCAGTCGCATGAAGTTCAAGCAGATCATCGACGCCTTCCAGGATCAGCCTGGGCCGGAGGTGAAGAAGTACGTGTGCGCCCCCTGCTCCAACTGCAAGGGGCAGATCCGTGACCTTCTCCAGTACTACGGGGCCCTGGAGAAGAGCGGTATCACCTATGGCGGGCTGGTGGAGCTCATCGTGAACGCCATGGTCGACGTGAAGGAGCCCTTCATCAAGTGGGAGATGCACTAGCCGTCTCTCCCGCCCTCGGCACCCAGGCTTTCTCCGGAGATCCCTGGCAGCAGCCAGGCGCAAAAAAGCCCCGGTCACCTTGAATGGTGGCCGGGGTTCTTCGTTCCAATCGGGAGTACCAGGAGGGCTCCTCCGCGAGTCTTTCTGATCAGGCGGACCGGCTTTCAGGCGCCCGGTCCAGCTCCACCATCGATCCCTTTACGACTTCCTCGATTTGGTCGCAGACGTGGGGTTTCTCGAGCATACTCACCACCAGCCTGTGTCGCGGGCGCTGAAGCATTCTTCCCATGGCCTCCGGCGGGATCACCAGGATCACTCTGATGTGGGGGAGCCGGGGATCTGCGGCGATGGAGTCCAAAAGACCAAGGCCGTGATCCGGAAGCCCTTCCAGGTCGATGATGGCGATCTCAGGCCGGAAGTCCTGCACCAGCGCCGACGCCTCATAACCGTTCCGAGCGAACCGCAACGAAATGGAGTCGTCTCCGGCCCATTCGAGGCGGTTCACCAATTCCTCGTCGGAGGAGACGAAGAGGACCTGCGTACTCATTCCCTGGATACGACGATAGTAGATGCAGTCCTCACAGGTTCCTTCACAGAACTGGTGCGCGTGGCCCACGTCGGATTCCAGGCCAGCCATGAGGAAGCAGCGGGTCGCTTTGACCCGGTAAACGACACACTGGCGGCATGCGTCCCGGAGCTCTCCCCCATCGGACAGGAAATCCCAGCAAGGCACTTCATCCGATTCCTCTTTTGTCCCACCCTGGGACGGGATAGTCGGGGAAGATTCGGTCATGGTCGGCTGGAGGTTTCCCTGACCGAATCCCGCCATGAAGGGTTCCAGGTCGGGGAGTGCCACCCGATAGTGACCTCCGGCGGTCCTGGTAGCTGAAAGACGACCCTTCTTGATCCATTTCAGGACCGTGTCAGGCGTCACGGCGCAGAGTCTCGCCGCCTGCCCCGTGGTCAACAATCCACGCTTTTCCGCTGCCATATCACTCGCTCGAGCTTTTGCCTGAGGGTTTGTTCCGATCGGGCTGGTGATCTTCGCCACCACCATGCCTTCTACGAGATCTCTCTGCCAACTCCGTGCCAGATTCCAGGGGTTCTTGGAATTACTGAGTTTTGGCTCCTCCACGAGCCTGAAATTCTGGAAAAAAGTCTGTGGCACACGACCGGAATGGATTTTGCTTCATAGAATACATAAAATGGTGACATAATGACAACCGAAGTTCGGAAAAACTGGTATTTATGGTTGCGGTGGGCCCTGTTTCGGGAATAAAGTGTGTGGAGTTCGTCGAGCAATTCCACCGGAGATTGGAGATGGAGGATTCGTATGGAAGCAGCCGTCGTGTCCGAACCCCGAGTCAAGTTTGACAACACGATCGTCCACCTCATCAAGGGTGATATCACCGAGCTCGAGGTGGACGCTTTCGTTTTCTACGCCCAGGCCGATCTGGCCTTGGGTTCCGGCTTTGGTGGGATGATCGCTGTCCGGGGTGGGGCTTCAGTCCAGAAGGAGCTGGATGAGCTGGGCCCGGTTCCTCACCTGGAGGCCGTGGTGTCGGGAGCGGGGAAGCTGAAGGCCGAGTACCTCATCCATGCAGTCGGGCCGAAGTTCAGGGAGGACGACACCCCATCCAAGCTCCGTACCACCATGGAGAACGTCCTGTCGAAAGCCGAGGAAAAAGGCATCAAAACCTTGGCATTTCCGGCCATGGGAGCCGGCTATTATGGCGTTCCCTCCGCCGTCTCGGCAGAGGTGATGCTCTCGGCCCTTGGCTCTCATCTGACCGGGAAGACGGGGTTGAAAGAAGTGATTATCTGTGTCCTGGACACCCCCCAATTCAAAGCCTTCGAGGCTGCCATGGAAGCCGCGTCCGACGAGGCTTCCGCGGCACTAAGCTGACCGAGAGGGTCGCATCATGCATGAAGAAAGCGCTCTATTGGTATTTTCCCACACGCTCCACTGGTACGCCCTGGCGTTCATGGGGCTGGTATACATCATCCGTGTCACCTGGTTCGTGAAGCGGTTCAAGGCTGGTGGTGAACGGCAGGCAGCCACGGGGGTCCCCGGGAGGACCAATCCTTCAAAAGGGGCCCTTTATTCTCTCGGGAATATTGCCATGCCCTGGGCCATGGAGAGCAGCCGGCGGGACCTGTTCTTCTATGCCCAGTTCGTGGCCTTCCACCTTGGTGTTACCGCGGCCATCGCCCTGCTCTTCATCATCCCCCTGGCTCCGGGGCTCCTGGAGAACCCGATGGTGGTTCTGGCACTCAGGATTCCCATCGCCGCCGCTTTCCTGGTCGGCCTGAAGAGGATGATCAGGAGGTTCGGGGACAAATACATGAGGGCCATAAGCTCCCCTGACGACTATTTCTCCCTGATCCTCCTTACGGTCTGGTTCTTCTTCGCATACCTCGCCGTTCCCAACGACATCAGCAATGGGGAATGGCACATGTTGGGCTACTTCTGGCTGGCCACCTTCTTCCTGGTCTATGTCCCCTTCAGCAAGATCTCTCACTACCTCTACTACCCCTTCACCCGGTTTTACGTCGGCAAGAGCCTGGGGCACAGAGGCGTGTTCCCCATCCTTCGCGGGTCGGCCCGCGGGTAGGGCAGAGGAGAGAAGAGAGCAACCATGAAAGACGCGAAAGAAAGATCCGATAAGGCACAGAAGGTCATCGACCGAATGGGGCAGAAACTCAACCGGCAGATGGCGGGCTCCCTCTTGGCCTGCGTTCACTGTGGGATGTGCACCGAGTCCTGCCACTACGTCCTGGCCAATCCCGACGACCCCACCTACGCCCCGGCCTATAAAGCCGACCGGATCCGGAAGATCTTCAAGCGGCACTTCGACTGGACAGGCCGGGTTCTGCCCAAGTGGGTCGGAGCCTCATCGGTGCATACCGACGAGGACCTGGAGGAGCTGAAGGACATCGTCTTCGGGAAGTGCACCAACTGCAGGCGATGCACCATCAACTGCCCCATGGGCGTGGACTACGCCACCTTCAACCGCATGGCTCGGGGTCTTCTGGTATCGGTAGGGATCATGCCCGAGGGCGTGGCGGTGGTGAGCAAGGATCAATGGGAGACCGGCAACCAGATGGGGGTCCTGAAAGAGGACTACCTGGACACGCTGGAGTGGATGGAAGAGGAGCTCCAGGAGGAGCTGGACGATCCTTCGGTGAAGATTCCGGTGGACGTACCGGGCTGCGAGGTGGTCTACTCCATCAACCCCAGGGAGGTGAAGTACGACCCCCGAAGCATCGCCGACGCGGCGAAGATCTTCCACGTGGCCGGGGAGAGCTGGACCATGCCCTCCGAGGGCTGGGACATGACCAACTTCGGCCTTTTCTCCGGTGACGACGACTTGGGAGGGTCGGTAGCGGGGCGCCTCTACGAGAGCGTGGAGGAGTTGAACGGGAAGACGCTGGTCATTTCCGAGTGTGGCCACGGGTACCGCTCCACCCGTTGTGAGGGCCCAAACTGGGCCAAGACGGACATACCGTTCATCATGGAGAGTTCGGTCGACACCATGCTCCGGTACATCAAGGAGGGCCGGATCAAGGTGGACAAGACCAGGAACCCGGAGCCCGTCACCTTCCACGATTCCTGCAACAACGCCAGGAGCTGTGGGCTTTTCGAGGAGCCAAGGGAACTACTGAACCTGGTATGCATGGACTTCCGGGAGATGTATCCCAACCGATCGGAGAACTACTGCTGCACGGGTGGTGGTGGTGCCATGTCCATGTCGGAGTACACACCCCGCCGCCTGAAGTCCGGGGTTATCAAGGCGAACCAGCTCAAGGAGACCGGAGCCGACTACGTCGTGACATCCTGCCACAACTGCGTTGACGGGCTGACCGACGTGATTCGCCACTACGAGCTTCCCATGAAGGTCACTCAGCTGGTCAACCTCGTGGCGAACGCCCTCGTCATCGAGGAGAAGGTTTCGGTGCCGGTGGAAGCCCCGCGGGAGCCGGAGGTGGTGGAGGAAGTTCCGGTGCCGGTGGAGGAGGTCCCGGTGCCGGTGGAGGAAGTTCCGATTCCTGTGGGTGTCGGGGGCGAGGAGGAAGAGATGCACCTGGCGGGATATCGGATTCTGGTGGCCGACGACGAGCCGGATCAACAGGATTTCATTACGGCGGTCCTGGAAGACAACGGTGCAGAGGTCTTCACAGCCGCCACGGGGGACGAGGTCCTGGAAGTAGCCCGAAGGGAGAAGCCGGACGTGCTTACCCTGGATCTCCATATGCCGGGTAGGGATGTGGGTGAGGTCTTCGAACTCATTCGGAAAGACCCGGAGCTGGAGAGCCTGAAGATCTGCATCATCACAGGGAAGCCGGAACTGAGGAAACTCATCTACGAACGCTCCGTCCGTCCGCCTGAGGGCTACGTCGACAAGCCGGTGGACGAGAAGCGGCTTCTATTGAATGTGAGGAAGGTCCTCGAGGTCGTGCATGCCGAAGCGTGAGTCGGCAGATGGAATAGATGACCGCCCCGCTGCGAGAGGGGGAGGAGGGGGTGCCCCTGCCGTAAAGGGGGGGTGGTAGGGGACTCGGGTATGATTGGGGGCCGAGACGGGCCCCAGGGAGGGCTCATTGGAACTGAACTATCAGGAAGTCTTCGATGAGATGCCGTGCTTACTCACGGTGCAGGACCGGGACTTCAGGATTGTAGCCGCAAACCGGCGCTTCAAGAAGTTCTTTGGCGAGGTGGAAGGGCGGTTCTGTTACCAGGTCTACAAGCAGAGATCCGAGCGGTGTGAGATCTGTCCGGTAGCCAGGACGTTCCGGGACGGGGAACGGCATGAAAGCGAAGAGGAGATCACCACGCTTTCGGGGGAAACGCTCTCGGTGCTGGTGAGGTCCAAGCCTATCTACAACGAGGCCGGGGAGATCGTGGCGGCCATGGAGTTGGGTACAGACATTACCCATCATAAAAATCTCCAGAAACTCCTCCGGGCCAGCCAAAAACGATACCACACTCTCTTCGACGAGGTCCCCTGCTATATCTCCATTCAGGACCAGGACCTGAACATCATCGAGGCCAACAAAGCCTTTCTGGAGGATTTCGGTCGGGCCCTCGGTGAGAAGTGCTACACGGCCTACAAGCATAGGAACACTCCTTGTGAGCCATGCCCGGTTCAGCAGACCCTGGCGGATGGCGCCTCCCACACCCGGGAGGAGGTGGTGACCTCCCGGAAGGGGAAGCGGAAGAACGTTCTGGTCACGACAGCCCCCATCCGGGAGGGCGGAGAGCTCACGGCCGTCATGGAGATGAGCGCCGACATCACCGCCGTCCGGGAGCTGGAGGACCGGCTTACCCAGCTCGGCCTCCTCATCGGGTCGGTTTCACACAGTCTCAAGGGCCTTCTGAACGGATTGAGTGGGGGCATGTACCTGGTGAACTCCGGGTTCAACAAGGGAGACCATAGCCGGGTGAAGAAGGGCTGGAACACCGTCCAGCGAAATGCCGAGCGGATCAAAGCCATGGTTTCCGACATCCTTTATTACGCGAAGGACCGGGTCCCGAGTTGGGAGCCGGTCCGGGCCGGAGAGGTGGCCAGCGACGTGGTGGCCATGATGGAGTCCAGGGCCGGGGAATTGGCAGCCGAGCTGACGTTGGAAATAGATGAGGATGCAGGGGAGTTTGACGGCGACCCCCAGGCCCTGAGGGCCCTCCTGGCCAATCTTGTGGAAAACTCCCTGGACGCCTGTCGGTTGTCGGAGTTCACCGAGGGGCACAAGGTTGTAGTGCGGGTGGCCGGAGAGCCTGACAAGATCCAGTACGAGGTGGAGGACGACGGGATGGGGATGGACCAGGAGACCCAGGAAAAGGCCTTTTCCTTGTTTTTTTCCACCAAAGGGACGGGAACAGGACTTGGCCTCTTCATTTCCCATAAAATCGCCCGTGCCCACGGGGGGGATATCGACCTTCATTCGCGGGTGGGTGAAGGGACCAAATTCGTGGTAACTTTGCCGAGAGTCCGACCCAGCGAACCGGTGGAGACCGGTTCTCTTATCAGGAAGGGGATAACGATCGATGCCTGATGGAGTGAAGACGGTCCTGGTGGTGGACGATGACCCCGATGCCGTGGATTTCTTCGTCACGGTGTTGGAGGACAACGGGTACCAAACCGTTTCGGCACGGGACGGGAACGAAGCCCTGGACCGTATCCAGGAGCGGATTCCCGACCTGATCACACTGGACGTTACGATGCCTGAGAAGTCCGGGGTGGGTGTCTACCGGAAGTTGAGAGAGACTGAGGAGTATGAAGGGATCCCGGTCATCATCATTACGGGGGTGTCCGACGACTTCAAGCAGTTCATCTCGAGCCGGCGGCAGGTGCCCCCTCCCGAGGGGTATCTGAGCAAGCCCATCGAATCTGCTGATCTGCTGGGTCTCGTGAAGGACCTCGTCGGCTAGGGCACGCGACCGAAGGGAGATCGCCGGGGCTTGGGGGGCAAAGAGGCCTACCTGTTGGGCGCAGGGCGCGTCTCGTCCGCATCACGCCGGACCAGGACTTTGTCCACCCGACTACCGTCCATGTCCACCACTTCCAGGTGCAGGCCCCGCCACTGGAGAGTGGACGTCACTTCCGGTTGGCCCTCCAATGCTTCCAGGATGAAAGCGTGAAGGGTCGGATACTGTCTGGGTTCCGCCACGTCGAGTCCAAAGCTCGCAACGAACTCCTGGAATGGCAGGAGCCCATCTACCAACCATGAGCCGTCCGTCCGGCGCGCAATGCCCGGGGCTACCCCCTCCCGAGTCTCGGGGAGTTGGCCCACTATGCCTTCAAGGACGTCATAGAGGGTAACGATACCCAGGACCCTGTCTTCGTCGTCGGTGACCAGGGCCATGTGAACATGAGACCACTGGAAGAGTTCCAGCAACCGGAATACCGGAGTCCAGGCTGGGAGGAGGTGCGGTTTTCGAAGGACCGAATCCAGGGGCCCCGGCTCCGGCGCCAGAGCGAGCTCCAGAAGATCCTGTACCTTCACATATCCGGCGATTTGGTCCAAGGCCCCATCGGCCACCGGGTAGCGAGTGAATTGCACATCGCCGAGCCGGCTCCGCCACGATTCGGGTCCGGTGGAACGATCCAACCATACGATACGGTCCCTGGGCGTCATGAGCATTCCTATGGTCATGTCGCTCAGACGAAAGAGGCGTTCCACGATCTGCTGCTCTGTGGCCTCCAGAACGCCGGCTTCCGTGGCGTGGGCGATCAAAGCCCGGATCTCCTCTTCGGTGATCTCGGGTTCCTCCGAGTCTTTGATCGGCATGAAGCGGAGGGCCACGTCCGTGGAGCGACTCAGAATCTGAACCAGGGGAGTAGCCAGGATGGAAAGGCGCGACATGAGGCCCGCAACACGAGTCGCCATCTGTTCGGGATTCTGAAGTGCAATGCGCTTCGGCACCAACTCGCCGAGTACGAGGGTCACGAAGGTTACAACCATGACGACCAGGACCAGGGCGAGCTGATCAGCGACTCCCCCGGGGAGCCCGAGAGACTCCAGCACCGGAGCCAGGGTCCCGGCCAGGCTCGTTCCACCGAACGCACCGGCGACCACGGCTATGGTGGTAATCCCGATCTGAACCGTGGAAAGAAAACGGTTCGGAGAATTGGCCAGGTCCAAGGCCTTTGCGGCGGCCCTGTCTCCTCCCTTGGCCCACTGATTCAGGCGGGCTTTCCTGGAGGCCACCACGGAGATCTCGGCTCCGGCCAGGAGACCGTTGGCCAGGATCAGGACGAGAAGGATCGTGACCTCCAGAAGGATAGCGGCGAAGATATTCATTGGGGCTGTTCCCAGGTGTCGGAACCCCGGGCCAGGGCTGCGGCATCGGCCACCTGCCTGGGACTGCCGAAGACGATGAGTTGGTCTCCAAACTCGAGTCGGAAATCGGCTCCGGGGTTCGGGAGAGGCTCTCCACTCCGCCGCACCGCTAGGAGAGTCACGCCATACTCGGCCCGTAAGGCCGCCTCCTTGAGAGTACGCCCCACCAGATAGGACTCCTCGCCCACTTTCACCGTGGCAACTTCCGAATCAGGGAGGTGCTTCCCCAGATCCTGGGGGTCGATCCCCGGGTCCGGGGACATCTCCCGGAATATCTCGTACCCCTTGGACCGGACGTCCCCTACAAATTCCTCGATTTCGACCTGTGGGATCAGGTACCGCCTGAGAACCCGGACCAGTATCTCCACCGAGGTCTCGAACTCCTCCGGGATGACGTCGTCGGCGCCGACGCGGTAGAGAGGTTCGACTTCCTCTACGTACCGGGTTCGGGCCAGGACGTACAGTCCCGGGTTCAGGCGTTTGGCCGCCTGGATGATGGTTCGGGTAGCGCCTGGGTCGGCTATGGCCGATACCAGGATCCGGGCCTGCTCAACCCCCGCGTGCTCGAGGATTGCCGGGTGGGTGGCATCGCCGTAGCCCATCACTTCACCGTTTCGTCGCTCCTTCTTCACCGTGTCGGGATTGGTTTCCAGAACCAGGTAGGGAATCCCAGCCACCCGTGCCGCCCGGGCCAGGTTCCGACCGTTGACTCCGTATCCGACGATGATGAGATGGTCCGACAGGGATTCCTCCGCCGGTAGCCCTACCTCCACGTCTCCAGGTCCCGCCTCACGGAGCAGCCATGAAGGAAGGGGAATTTTGAGAGCCCGGTCCACGAGGCCCGGCGCTGCGGCGATGACGAAGGGAGTGGCCGCCATGGTCAGAACCGATACTGCCAGGAAGAGCTGTTCGTGTTCGCCGGGGAGGAGGCCGTACTGGATTCCGGTGCGGGAGAGGATGAACGAGAACTCACCCACCTGGCTCAGTGTGAGCCCGCCGAGAAGGGCCGTTCGAAGAGAAAAACCCAGGAGTCGGATAGCCAGGGCCGCCACCCCGGAT
>JASFVN010000316.1:0-5228 GCA_050049805.1 Gemmatimonadota bacterium | reverse complement strand
CTTCTGGCCCGGGGGATAAATCCTTCAGTGCCCTGCCGCAAGGACACGGGAGGTATAGCTCCGCGCCTCGAGGGACTCGTGGCAGGTGGAGCAGTCCCTGAGCTCCGGCCGATCCCCTTTTTCTGCCTCCTCCTCATGACAGCCTGCACAGGTCCCGTGCATGGCTTCCAGATAACTCACGGCCCACGTCAGGTCGGCTGCCGGGTCTTCGATTTCCTTCCACCCGGTGTCGTCCTCGTGGCACTCCAGGCAGCCTTTGGCTGAGTCCGTCGTCTTTGCCTGTCCAGCGGTGTGGCAGACGGCGCAGCTCTGGTTCTCAGGGAAGACACCTGCCAATCCCTCCTCCTCGGCGACCAGGGATTGATGGCGATCGTGGTCGAAGATTCGGGTGGCATCCACCATGTGGGTGTGACACCGGGAGCAGGGCGTGGTCTCGTCACCTGGCATGGAGAGGTGGTGACAGTTCACACACGAGGAATCCCCGCCCAGGCGTTCTTTGTGCTCTTCGTGGGGAAAAGCTGTGGCGACTCCGCCTTCGTTTCCGTCGATTCTCAGGCTTGCTCTGGTGACGTTGAGACCTGCCGCTGGGATCACCTCGGCGGGATTCGGCTCGTGAAAGGGCGGATACATCAGAGCCCAGGCCAGGGGAATCACGAACACGCCAATGACGGTGGCCCGCTCCATCCCGCTCCGGAGAGCCACGTGCCAGACCCGGGAGAGGGAGTCGAAGGACGCTCCGAAGGGCCGCCCCTCCCCATACCCTCCTCGGGAATCCACGAACACTCCCATGTTCTCCGCGAAGTAGAGGAACACCAGAGCCGCGGCGGCGACAACGCCCAGAGACAACGCCCATTCGGCCAGGGAGGGAAAGTACACGGCCCCGGCATCCCGGAAGTATCCGAAGATTCCCACGTCCATCCTGTTCAGTCCCAACCCCGCTGAGGCGGAGAAGGCTGCCACCCCCAGGGCGATGGGGGAGCCCCGCGTGCCTGGGGACCACACCAACACGATGGGAAGGATAGTGGAGAGAAGGATTTCGGCGCCGTAGAGGTAGCTCTCCCAGGTCCCGGCAAGTAAGGCTTGCCAGCCGCCCCCGGTGCTGAGAGCGACGATCTGCATCAGCCCGTACACGGCAAGGATGCCCGTGGCTACGGATGCCAAGCCCGTGAGCCTCGGCATGGCTGGGCCCGCAATTCGCTCTGGTTCCTGTCCGACCCTTCCCCCTGCTCGAATCAGGCAAATCTCGTGCTCGACTCGGGAGGGTCCGAACACCACTTCCGGATCATACCAATGGGCGTGGAGGATCCGAACCAGGACCACGAACATGAGGCCGGCGCCCATGGCCGAGAGAATAAAGAGCAGCGGGAGAAGGGGCGTGTACCAGAGGGGATGCAGACGCTGGGGTGTGACCAGGAAGAGGGAGCCCAGAGAGGAGTGGTGCAGCGAGGAAAGAGAAATCCCCACGACTACCACGCCGAAGGCTATCCGATGCAGGAACTTGGCTGCTTTTTCCGCCTTCAGCTTCTCAAAGACGGTGGGAGCCAGCTCGATGGCGGTGACGGTGAAATAGAGGATGACGCACCAGAACACCTCGAAAAGGAACGAGTGCTCGTTCCACATGAAGAAGGGGTGCCAGAACCGCCAGGGAAGGCCGATGTCGAAGAGGAGGGCCAGACATGAACACCCGTATCCCAGGAACGCCACCAGGATGGCCGGCTTCATGAGGGGCCGAAACCGCTCCAGTCGGAGCACATACACCAGGAATCCGACGGTAAAGCCGCTGGTGGATATAGCCACCCCGGCCACCATGTTCAGGACCTTCCAGAGTCCCCATGGAACCTGGTCCGTCAGGTTCGTGGTGGCGCCGAGGCCAAACCAGAGACGGAGGATGCCGGCCACAAGACCGGCGAGGGCGATGGCCCAAAGGGGATCCTTGATGCCCCGCGTTCGAGCGGTCATGATTCGCCCCCTTCCTGCCTCGCCGACCCATGTACTGGTGCAACGGGAGCATTCTCCGCCGCCAGCCTCATCCGCCGCCGGATCACCCAGTTGATTCCCAGGAGGCTTCCCATGACGCCCATTCCGATGAACGGTGTCTTGGCGATGAGGGGCTCGGTGAGGGAGGGGATGGACTCCGCTTCCTCATCAGGCCATCCTGCGACTCCCAGGTCGACGTCGGAGATGTAGAGAACCGAAGTGCCTCCGAATTCATGCTCCCCCCAGACCCGATTCAGATATCGTCCGGCTCCTGCCGAGATGGTTCGATGGGCTTCCTTGAGCAGCTCGTTCCGATCGCCGAACCGGAGAGCCTCATTGGGGCATGCCTCTACGCAGGCCGGTGGCAAGCCGTCGCCCAGCCGTTCGAAGCACATGGCGCACTTTCGCATGAAGGGCACGGTGTCGTCCCACTCGTACCTGGGAATGTGGAAAGGACACGCCAGCATGCAGTACCGGCACCCGATGCATTTGTCCGGGTCATACACGACGGGGCCATCAGGGGTTTTGGTGATTCCACCCACCAGACATGCCGATACACAACTGGGCTCCAGGCAGTGCATGCAACTCATGCGGACGAAGCGTCCCTCCCCCACCTTGGGCACGCTTAGAAAACGGTTCTCCGAGAGTCCGTCCTTGGTGACCGCCCGGTCTACCTGGGCTTTGACCGGATCCAGGCCATTCTCCTCGATGCATGCTTCCACACAACGCTCACAACCTGTGCACTTCGTGACATCCACCAGGATGGCTTTCATCAGATCCTCACCTCCTCCCCGTAGAGAGCCTCTGCGATCTTGTCTCCCGCACCCGGCCGCAACTGCCAGTGTACTGCCGAGATCCGGTCGAAGAAGAAGAGGACCACGTGGGCGAGCTTGGTGAAGGGGACGAGGACGAAGAGAAGCTCGGCACTGAGAAGGTGCGTGAGCATTACAACGTTCCAGGGAAATGGATTCACCGCTGGATGCGACGCCAGGTACCCCGATACGAACGGAAGCACCAAGGTCACCAGGAGGACGTAGTCCATGGGGCGGCTCACCATCCGATGCCGGGCCCAGAAGGTTCTGAGAACAAGGAGTAGGACCCCGCAGGCGATGGTCAGGAGGGCCAGGAGGTCCGCCAGGCCCGGTGAGAGGGCCGGCAGGTTGATCCCCAGGAACCCTTCCCAGAGGACGATGTGGTCCAGCAGGAACAAGGGAACCAGGAGGATCCCGATATGCATCAGGAAGGACGACGCGGTGAAGAGCCCGGTCCCCGGCTCCATGTGCCGGACGGGGATGGCCCAGCTCAGGGTTTCCCGGGCGATCTTCCTCCATGCCACTCCTCGGAGACGACGCCCCTTCTTTACGGAGAGAAAGTAGAACTGTAGGACTACCTGACGCGCCAATCCCAGGACCATGATGAGAAAGGTCACGGCGAAAAGGGGTCCTTTTGCGAAATCGATCCAAGCATCCATGGTCGTTTTTCCCGGTTCTCTCGCTCAAATGGCGAAGAGCGCCGCCTCCTCTTTTCGCTCGGCCGGGGATTTCCCTCCCGGAATCTCGATGGCTTTTAGAATCAGGTCGTGGAGTCCCATGACCGTGCAGGGCAACTGGTGGTGTTCCACGAGCTCCTTGAGCTGCTTCTTGCAATTGGCACAGGGGGCGATGACGATCTCGGCTCCCGTCCGTTCGATCTGCTCGGCTTTGACCTTACCGGCGATTTCCATCCGGTAGTCGTGGATTTCGTCGATGGAGACCAGGCCACCTCCTCCACCGCAGCAGTAGTTTTCCTCCCCCTTGGGGACCATGTCCACGAAATCGGGAACGAAGGATCGGAGGATCTCCCGGGGCTGATCCACGATCCACCCGGATCGGGCGATGTTGCACGGATCGTGGTAGGTCACCCGTTCCGTGACGATGTCGGGATTCAGGGTGATCTTCCCTCGACGCAGGCAGTCCAGGGTATACTCCATGAAGTTGTAGACGGGGGGAGCCCTCTTTCCCATGAAGGTTGGGATGAAGTCATGGGCGGCCCTGGAAGCGTGTCCGCACTCTCCGATGAGGATGTTTTTTCCCTGGAGTCGGTCTACCTCCGACACCAGCTGTTTGATGATGTTCTCCAGGTGCCAATCGCTGTAGAAAAGCCCGTAATTGATGCCGTCGTAGTTGCAGAGACCGATGGTCCACCGGTCCCAGTCCCCGGCTGCATAGAGGACCGCGGCATTCCCCATGAGGGTGTCCGGTTCCATGAGGTAGTCGCTGACGGCGCAGAAGAACACGTACTCCCGGCCCACCTTATCCGTGGGGAATTCCAACTTCACGCCCAGTCCCTCTTCCATCTCCTCCGACAGGAAGTCCAGGACGTCCAGAAGCCCGGCCCGAGGCACCTTGGACGTGTTGTGCGTCTCGCCCAACAGTTGCTCTTGCACACTCACCTGAAGGGCCTTCGGGACAATCCCGATCAGGCTCAGGATGTAGCGGCCAAGGCGGGTGATGAGCCCATGGTCGAAGCCCATGGGACATGACTGGGTGCACCGCCGACAAACGGTGCAGCGATAGAAAACGTCTCCCATCTCATCGATGAGATCCTCTGTGAGTTCGAAGGGAGCGGAAACCCGGGAGCTCACCCAGCCGTTCAACGTGAAATACCTTCGGTACGTGTCCAGGAGGAGGTTTGTCCGGTAGCACGGGATATCCCTCGGATCCCCGGACGCCAGGAGCACGGGGCACGCTACCGCACAGCGGTTGCACTTGGCCGTGGATTGGCAATAGCTGTCCAGGAGGGGCTTGTAGTCCGTGTATTCCAGGACCCAGGCGAAGGCCTCCAGGAAGCGGTCGACCAGATTGTCGTCGGGGCGTTCGAGGACGTGGTATGGGAAGACCCGTCTCTGAGGAAGCTCCAGTTGACCTTCGCTCCGGGGTATGGTGGCGGTTTCCATTATGTATTCCCTCTCGGGGTTCGATTCTGGGTGTATCTCTTCGTGTTCCCTTTCGCCGCTGCGCTCCGGGCCCACGCTTTCAAGGCGGAAAATGGCAAGGGGTGTACCATGGCGTTCCGGCCCAAGCTTTTGCCGAGACGCGGGGTCCGGACGCTCCCTGACGCATCTGCCTGCGGCCGTTGGCCTTTCTCCATTTCCCTCCTTTCTTCATTCCTCCTTTCTGATGACGCTCGATACTTCCGGACCGACTTCCCGAGTGTTGCAATTGTTGCAACAGGAGGTTGCATCGCAACGGACCTTGCAACACACCGTCCCG
>JASFVN010000070.1:0-16978 GCA_050049805.1 Gemmatimonadota bacterium | reverse complement strand
CGGGACCGATGTGCCGGTCTTCTTGATGAAGAGAAGGACGGCCGGAAACACGCATCCGATGGCGATGAGCCCAAACCAGAACATCAGGCTGTGCGCACCCCCGAAGAGGAAGAACATGCCTGCACCCCGGGAGTAGGCCAGATAAGCCCGGTGGGCATTCTCGATGAGCAGCACATAGAACGTGACCACCAGGAAGATGGACAAAAGGCGTCTACCCATCCAGATGATAAGGTCGTCATCCAGGGTCCGCTTCGTGGCTTTGAACAGAGTCACGAGAACCAGGATCATGAGGGCCGCGCCGGAGGATAGGGCCGCCGCCACGAAGCTGGGAGGCAGGAGGGAAGAGTTGTAGAGCTCCCGCGGTACAAACCCGAAGATGGCCCCGGTACCGGTGTGGGTGCCGATGGCCCACAGGACGACCACCAGGGAGGTGATCTTGGTCAGCGTGCCCTTTTCTTTGAAAAGGGCCCAGAGGTATAGCACGCAGATCATGATATGACCCGAGTACAGGGCCGGATTGATGGAGAACATGGAAGTGGCATTCACGAAGGTGAAGGGCTTCGTGAAGACCCGGTCGATCCTGCCCTGGTCGGTGAAGATGGAGAGTAGCCCGGCGATGAGAAACAACATGGCCAGGTAGGCGGCGATCCGGGCGAAGGGTTTGTACTCCATCTTTCCGAACACGCCGTAGAGCCCCGACACCACAAGGGACCCTGCCGACAGGCCGATGTAGAAGATGGCCATGGCGATCTGAAGGCCCCAGGGCACCCGATTCGTCATGCCCGACAGGTAGAGCCCGTGCTTGTTCATCACCATGGTCGCGATGAACCCGGCTATGGTCATTGCCGCCAGAACGGCCACGGTCACCCAGTAACCGGTGGATTTTCCCTCGATCTTGGCAAACTGGACATCCATTGGACAATCCTCCTAGAGGCCCAGGTAGTAGACTTTTGGTTTGGTGCCGAAATCTGCCCTGATCCGCTTGGCACCTCCCTCCGCGATCAACCGCGAGACCTCGCTCTCCGGATCGTTCAGGTCCCCGAATATCAGGGCCCGAGCCCCTTCCCGTTCGCAAGCCTCAACGCAGGCTGGACGATCCCCTCCATCAATCCGGTGGGCACAGAAGTGACAGGACTCCGCCACCCCGTGGGAGCGCCTCGGATACTCTTTGTTGGGCCAGTCCGGGTTCTCCTTCCAGTTGAAGAATCGAGCATTGTACGGGCAGGCGATCATGCAGTACCGACACCCGATGCAGCGGTGGTGGTCTACCAGGACGATCCCGTCCTCTCGCTTGTAAGTGGCCTGCACCGGGCAGACCATGGCGCAAGGTGGGTCGTCGCACTGGTTGCACATGAGGATGACTTCCTTCTCCTCACGCCCGGCGGAATCGTCTGTTGGGTGGAGGGCTGCCTTTCGGATCCAGTGCACGTCCCAGCGTCGATCTCCGTGGAAAGCCACGTTGTTTTCCTGCCGACAGGCATCCATACACGCTGTGCATCCCTCCCGGCAACGATTGAGATCGATGACCATTCCCCATTTCGTGCCAGCCAGGGGGCTCGCCGCCTCGGCCGGTTCTGAGGAACAGGAACTCAAGACGGGCAGGCTGAGGACCCCCGAAGCCCCGGCAACGGCAGCGCCGCTACGTTTCAAGAAGTCGCGTCTGTCCATCACCGGCCTCCTCCCTCGTGCTCCTCGAGATCCTGGAGCTCATCCTCCGTCAAGTAGTAGTGGCAACCCCAGCAGTCCAACGACACACTGGCCTTCTCATGACAACGGTCGCAGAACAGGTCTCTGTTTTGGTGACAATCGCCGCACCCGGCCAGGGTGATGCCACCCTTCATGCCAGCCCGGATAACGTCCTCCCTCGCCTCTTTCAATAGGTCCATATGATGGAAACGCATGTACTCGGTATCCCGGAGGCAGTTTTCCCAACGGGCGTCAACGGGCTCGAGGAACACCTCCGGCTCCGCCGCCCAGAGAGGCTTCAAAACACTCAGGACCACCGGAAGCAGGATGAGGCACGCAAAGACCGTGGCCCAGGTACCCCGGTTCTTCTCCGTAAGTACTGTGCTTCGTTTCATGATCAGGCCCCCTTCCCGGCTTCACGGCCATAGCGTTCCGCGAGAACCATGGCCGTCGTTCGATACAACAGGTGAGCGAACTTCGAATAGGGGAGATAGACCAGCAGCCCAAACACGAAAACCAGGTGAATGAAGTAGGCCACGTGCCGGTGCGGTGCCATTCGCAGGAGATGGAGGGCTTCCGTGACAAATCCGCTCCCCACCACCAGGAAGATGGACCAGACCAGGAGCCAATCGAAATAGCTGCTGGTCCCGGCCAGGTGGCCGAAATAGAGCCGTTCCCAGATCATCAGGAGGACGCCGGCCAGAACGGCCAATCCCCCAAGGTTGGCAAGGAGTTTCCAGGGGCTCCAGAGGCTGAAGGGATAGATGAAATCCCCCCGGATCAACGGATTCACGGGCCCCGTGATGATCATGAGAGTCACCACGGTGAGAGCAATGAAGCCGAAGAAGACAAAGAAGTGGGAGATGGATCTACTATGGTCCGTCTCACAGGTGGTGAAACGATCGTGGTTCACCACCTTCAGGAGGACTGAGCCGAGGCTGGCCAGCACCCCCTTCACCGGCTTGGGATCGTCACCCCAAACGTGAGATCTCTTCAGCCCCTTCGCGAACCTCCAAACACCCACACCGGCCGCAAGGATCGATAGGAGCACGAAGAATCCGAAGAAACTGTTGAGGAGCCAGTGGGGAAACATGGGTACGAAGGAGTAGACGATGTCGTCCCCTACGGGTACCGAGAACCCCAAAAAGCCCCCGATGGCCTCCCTGAAGCCCGTGGCCAGTCCCAGGAGAACGGCCGGGATGGCCAGGAGTATCGGAAGGTACTTGGGTCGGCTCACCCATTTCGCTAGGAATCTCGGAAAGGCGTAGTGAAGGATGCACTGCTGTCTGACCGCCCCCAGGACATCGCCGGGCCGCGTTTGCCTGGGACAGTTCGTGGAGCAGTCGTTGCAGTGATGGCACAGCCACACATCCGGATCCGTGAGGAGGCGGTCCTTCATCCCCCAGAGGGCCCAGGCCATCTCTTTCCGTGGGAACGGATTGACGTGAGGCGAGAGGGGGCAGGCAGCCGAACAGTTTCCGCATTGCATGCACTTCTTGAGGGAATCCCCCCCACTCCGTCGCAGCGCCTTGATGAACTCAAGGTCGGGGTCGACCCTCACCGGTCGGCCGTTGGTTGAAGGAGTAGGGATGTCCAAAGGAGTATCGTCGCTCTGAGCGACATCTCCCTCAGGCACCGTGATCTCGGAAGTCTCCATGGCGTTAGCTCCTCCAGCTACCACCGTGAATAGCTCCCCGACCCCAACTGCCGCTGCCCGCAAGGAAGCCCACCGGGGGGAGGACGGCCACACGTGAACTTACGGCCCTACCTCCTCCAGGCAGGCTCCCTCGATCTATGAATTACATGCCCTTGAACGGGTTATATCCGATCTCCTCGATGAGCTCGTTGAAGTTGTCGAAAATCTCCGGGAGTTTTCCCCACTCGTCGATCTGAAGCTGGTGCAGCTCCACCCGCTCCACATCCATGGCCATCTGTTCCAGCTTTTCTCGTACGTTCTTCTCCCGGACCGAAGCCAGCTCACTTCCCTTGATGAAGTGGCACTGATAGTCGTCCCCGTATTTACATCCCAGGAGGATCACCCCGTCATACCCCGCGGACATGGCCTGGGTGATCCACACCGTGTTCACCGATCCCAGGCACCGGATGGGGATGGTGCGAATCCAGGGATTTCCCTTCAGACCGTTCTGGCCCAGTAGGTCCAAAGCGGGGAAGGCGTCGTTTTCGCAGGCCAAGACCAGAATTCTCGGTTTTTCGTCCCACTCCTCCGGAACCTCCACGGCCTTGATCATGTCGTTGACCATGTTCACCGAGAAGTCCTTGAAGGAAATGATCCTTTCGGGACAGGCTCCCATACAGGTTCCGCACCGGCGACAACGGGTCGCCTGGAGGAGGGGGGTCCCGTCCTTCTCTTCGTTCAGAACACCGAAGGGGCACTCCTCCGTGCACCTCTTGCACTTGGTGCAGCGGGACATCATGAAGTCGGGATAGGACTTGTCTCCCGCTCTCGGGTGGACAGCCTCTCCCCTGGAAGTCATTTCAACGCACTGGATGGCTTTCAAAGCCGCTCCAGTGGCGTCCTCCCGGCTCCCGAGGCCATCCATGGGCTCCCTGGCCGCGCCCGTGGGATAAATCCCCGTTCGACGGCTCTCGTAAGGGAAGCAGATGAAATGGGAGTCGGGGAATCCGTACTCGAGCGTGGGCAGATCGGGCCCCTGCCGATACTGGAGGTTGAGGATTTCCGTTCCTTCGTGGTGCCCAAGCTCCTCGATGGTCTTGGCGGCCGCATCCTTCTTAGCCTGCGAATCTCCTTCCACCACATTGACTTTGGCGTCTTCCAGGAGGCGGATGGCCTCACCGTCGGCGGCATTGGGGACCATCCCAGCCGCCAGGACGACGAGGTCGACTTCCACCTCGATCTCCCGGCCCACCATGGTGTCCTGAGCCGTAATCTTCAGCCCGCCGTTTCCGTTCTTGGCTACCTCGGCAACCTCTCCTCGGGTGAGGAAGATTCCAGGGTCATCCTGGGCTCTCCGGTAGAAGTCCTCGTACAAGCCCGGTGTCCGCATGAACTCGTAGAAGATGAATGCTTTGGCGTCGTCGTCGGTCTCCCGGAGATACATGGCCTGCTTCAGAGAGGTCAGGCAACAGATGGACGAGCAGTAGGAGTGGTGCTCCTTCTGCGTGCATCCCCCACATTGGAGGAAGGCGATGCTTTTGACCTCCTTGCCGTCGGAAGGCCGGGTCATGGTCCCGGTCTCCTTCATCATGGCTTCCAGATCAACGTTCAAAACGACGTCGTCCAGGTCGCCGTAGGGGAGATCCTTCCTGGGATCGTTGGGCCTCCACCCGGTTGCTTGGATGATGGCGCCGACCCGGAACTGGTCCACCACCTCCCCTTCCGGCTTCCCATTCCCCGTGGAGGCGAGGGTCACGTCGAAGAGACCGGGCGCACCGGAAATCTCACTGGTGTGAGCCGATTTGTAGACCTGGATCCGTCCATTCTCCTCCACCTTGCCCACGAGATCCTCGATCCCGGTGTCCTCCAGCTCCCGGAAGGGACTCCTGGTGGGAATGGACTTGTGCTGTTTGGCCAGCCAGCCCCCCAGCTCTGGAGATTTTTCTACCAACCGGACCTCATAGCCGGCCTCGGAGGCTTCCAACGCTGCGGTCAACCCGGCGATCCCGCCTCCGACAACCAGGATGCCCTTGTCGATTTCCTCTTCGGGTTGGAAGGGCTCCAGGGGCTGCATGGCTTTGACCTTGGCCACGTACATGCGGATGTAGTCCTCCGCCGCCATCTGCGTGTCTTCCTCGTTCGGAGGAAGGGGCCAGACCACCTGCTCCCGGAGACCCACGGGCTCCACGATCACGCCGTCCGGAAAAGCGTTGTCGGCAAATCGGCGAGGAGAGATTCCGCCGATGACGACCTTGGTCAATTCCTCGGTTTTGATGTCCTTGTTGATTGCCTCGAGGCCGGGACCCTCGCAGGTCTCCACGACTTTGCAAAAGGGTACGCTGAGCTCTGACGTGGCTACGGAGCACAAGGCGTCGATATCCAGGGCCTCAGCGATGCCATAGCCTGAGCAGATGAATACGCCGATCTTATCTTCCATGGGTGTCATCCCCTGTTGAGGCACTGGATCGCTTTGAGGGCAGCTGCCGTTCCGTCCTTGGTAGTCCGCGAGACATCACAGGGGTGTTTTGCGCAACCGGCGGCGAAGACGCCGTCGACCCCCGTGGCTCCATTCAGGAAGCCGTACTCGTCGTACTCCAGATCGAGAGGAATGGGGGAATCGGCGGTGTTGGGCACGATTCCCGTGGCCAGGACCACCATGTCGAAACGGGAATCGGGCCTTTCCCCGGCGATGGTGTCCTCCACCTCCAGGATCAGCTCGTGCGTGTCCGGATCCTCGTTTATCTCGGCCACCTTACCCTTCACGAAGGCGATGTTCTCATCCTCTACCAACTCGTAATAGAACTTTTCGAGCCGGCCCAGGGTCCGGATGTCGATGTAGAAAATCGTGATTTTGGCGTCGGGGTTGTCTTCCCGGATGTAGCGGGCCTGTTTGAGTGAGGCCATGCAACAGACGGCCGAGCAGTACGGCAGGTGGTTTTCGTCTCGGGACCCCGCGCACTGGACGAAGGCCACATTCTGTGGCGGCTCACCACTGGACGGCCTGAGGATCTTGCCTCCCGTTGGCCCGTTCGGAGCAGCAAAACGCTCCATCATCAAATTCGAGACGACATCCGGGCATCGACCGAAACCGAGGTTCGGGAGATTCTCCGGATCGTATCCTTTCCACCCCGTCGCCACGATCACAGCCCCCGCATCGATGGTGAAGGTCCTCTCCTTCATGTCCAGATCGATGGCCTCGGGGGGACAAGCCTCGGTGAGGGTGGCTACGTCTCCGTCGGAGAGCGCTTCCTTGTCCAGAACGTGGAGCGCTGGGTATGCGGCGTTATGCGGATAGTAGAGGGCCTTCGTGGTGTCCAAGCCCATGTTGAAGTCGTTGGGCCGTTCCGAGGTCAGCTCCTCCGTCACCGAGTCGTCCAGGGAGACCTTGCCCGTTACGTATCGAGGTTTGGTCCTGATGCGGGCCCGAAAAGCCCCAGCCTCTCCGGTTATCTCCTCCACGGTGGAGAAGGTGTGGACGGTGATCCTCGGGTTCCGTCGGATGCGTCGGACGTTGATCTCGAATCCGCAGGACGGAGGACACATCTTGGGGAAGTACTTGTGGGAACGGATCACCCGTCCCCCCAGGAAGGGTTCTTGTTCTACAAGAACTACGGGATAGCCGACCTCAGCGGCTTCCACAGCCGCGGTCATTCCTGCGATCCCTCCTCCAATGACAAGAATGGGTTTGTGATCAGGACTCATGGCGCACTCCGGCGAAAAAGGCTGGGACACCCGATGTCGATCGCTGGCTTTTGATGAATAGCCATACGGACAGGGAGCTGTTGGCGGTGGTCTCACAGATCGTTAACGGCATTATGTGATGGATTTCTCGCCAAGTCAAACAGATATGTGAAGAAATTCTCACACCCCTCCTCAGTTATGTGATAGTTTTCTCAAATTGTGACAAAACCCAGGTTTGCGTTGGAGGGATTGCCCGACGTACACTATGTTCTGAGCGGGTTGTCATTGGAGACAACCTGAACGCTGACGTCTCGGATCCTCTTCCAATTGCGTTCCAAGCCTTGAAGCTCTTGCCCGGGCACCCAGGGCGATCGGCCTCGAATGGAGCATCATGAGCACGAGGGGAGCGGAAGAACCTAAGACCCGACCCACCTTTCGGGGTGCCCTGAAACGCCTTCGGCTGGCGTGGAAGGTGAACGGGGTCTTCCTGCTTATCCTGGCTGCAGCCCTGGGGGTTTCCCGGTTCCTCACCAACCTCGACCTGGAGAGTGCGGGAATCGCCGCCGCCAGGGAGACCTCCATCGCCACGTCTGAGAGGATCCAGACCCGGCTCCGCAGCATCATGATGAGCCACGAGGCCAATGAACTGGTAAGCCTCGTAGACCGAATAGCCAGCGATAATCCGGCTTTCCGGGATGTCCGCCTCATCTCCCACGAGGGCCTGGTCCGAACCTCACAGCTCGAAAGCGGATGGGACAGTGTCGGGATCGAGTCATGGCCGTGTACAGTCTGCCATGCCACCCCGACCGCCGAACCGATCCTGCAGACCGAGACCTGCTGTGAGGTCAGGGAGTACGGCGAGAACGATAGAGCACTCTCGGTAGTGACCCCTGTCTATGGAGGGGAGGGATGTAGCTCCTCTACCTGTCACACCGACCGATCGGTGGGGTCGGTTTTCGGAATCCTCCAGGCCGACTTTTCCCTGGGCCAGGTGGACGCCCTCATCGAGCGCCAGACCCGCCGCACCCTTTGGGCCATCCTCATCTGCATGGTTCTGGGAACGGCCGCTGCCTGGTGGATGACGGAGAGGTTGGTAATCCGGCGAATCCGGGCCCTGAAAGCCGGAGCCCGGCGTCTGGCCCAGCACGATTTCAGCGTCCAGTTCAAGGATTCCACGGGCGACAGCCTTTCCGAGGTCACCGGAGTACTCAACAGCATGACGACAGAGCTCTCCGATGCACTTACGGAGCTCATGAACACCAAGGAGTACCTTCAGGCCATCGTGGACAACTCGGCCGACATCATCATCACGGTTGACCCCGACGGGTTCGTACGAACCTTCAATCCGGGAGCCGAGAAAGTCCTCGGCTACACCCGGGAGGAAATCATCGGCCGGCGGATCGAGACGATCTTCGCCGAACCCAAGGACAGAGCAGCAGCCATCGAACAGCTGGAGAACGGAGATCACGTCGTCAACTACATGACGAACTTCGTCACCAAGGATGGGGACCTCCGAAATGTCATGATCACCCTCTCCAAGCTCGTGGGTCCGGACGGAATACCCATGGGCACCCTGGGCATCAGCAAAGACCTCACCGAGGAGCTGCAGATGCAGGTGCAGCTCATGCGTACCAAGCGCATGGCCGCCCTGGGGCAGGCTATCACGGGCATCCAGCATTCCATCAAGAATATGCTGAATGTCATGAAGGGCGGCTCCTACATGGTGAAGCTGGGACTGGCCAAGGACGACAAGGACATGCTCGAGGAAGGGTGGGAGATGGTTCGGGAGGGCATCGAGGACATGACCCAGATGTCCATGAGCATGCTGGATTTCGCCCGGACCAGGAAGCTGAGGCTCCAACCAACAGACCTGGGGGAGTTGGTCAGGAAGATCCACGGTATCAGCAAGGCGAAGTTCAAGGCCGGCGGCGTCGAACTGTCGGTGGAGGTGGCCGAAGACCTCCCCAAAGTGGTCTGCGACGCCGAGGGAATCCGATCTGTCGTCATGGATTTGATCTCGAATGCCCTTGACGCATGCTCGTGGAAACAGTACGACCCAAGTGAAAAGCCTGAAGTGATCATCAGGGTCGTCCCTGCGTTACGACCGGGCCATATTGAGATACAGGTTCAGGACAACGCTGAAGGGATGACGGAGGAGGTTCGAAAACGGGTGTTCACACCCTTCTTCAGCACCAAGGAAAAGAAGGGTACGGGGATGGGCCTGGCGGTGGTCGCCAGGATTGTCGAATCTCACGAGGGAGACACTTACGTGGAATCCGAGCCCGGTGAGGGCGCGACCTTCAGGGTGTCGCTCCCCATCCAGGGTCCGAGCTTACGAGAGGAGTAGGGTTGATGGCGAAGACAGTTTTTGTGGTAGATGATGATGATAACACCCGACGGTTCCTCACCGTCGCGTTGGAGGAAAATGGGTACCAAGCCGTGACAGCCGCCGACGGGGAGGAAGCATACAACATGCTCCTGGAAATGACCCCCGACCTGATTCTCCTCGATGTGATGATGCCGAAGAAGACCGGCTTCTCCCTCTTCAAGCAGATCCGACGGAAGGAAGAGTGGAAGGATATCCCCGTCATCATGCTCACGGGGGTGGCCGGAGTACTGGAGGAGGAAGATGCCCAGGCCGAGGGCGACACTTTCGCAAGCCCCTTCGACTCCATTCGGGAGGGTCTGAGAAGGGGCATTCAGAAGATGCGGGAGGAGGGTCTCATTCGTCCCGAGAGGTTCATCGACAAACCGATTGACCCCGAGGAGCTGATCGAAGCGGTCAAGGGCATCATCGGTTAGGGGCCGACCCACGGAGTCCGATTCGAAAACCACCTGGAGCCCCGGTGGGCAGACGCTCACCGGGCTCTCTTCATCCCGTCTGTTCCAGGCCTACTTCGGTTTCACACCTTCGGTGACTGGGCGGATCGACACCTCGCCGATGTCCGCCCCGCCCCCCCGCTGCGCTACTCGAATTTCCAGTTCACGAGGGGGAGGATCCAGAGATCGGGCTTCGATCGTATGATATTGATCAACCCGACCTGGACTCCGTACATGTCGTCGGCCACATTCACCAGAGCCAGTTGAAACCCATGCATGTACTCGGCTCGGTTGAAGGCCGCGGCGATCTGGGCGCCCTCGGCGGCGTCGGCGAAGTTGGCCAGGGAGAGGATGGACCAGGGAGCCCACTGAAGCCCGGTGAACTGGCCTTGAGTGACATTCACCACACCGGCCTGCCACCCGGAAAAGCCTCCATCCACAAGGTTTACCAGTCCGAACTCCACACCGGTCATCATTCCGTTGGTGTGGTTGATGAGCCCCAGATCCAGCCCCGACACGTTCTGATTCACGCCGTAGAGCAGGTTCAGGCGGATCCCCCTCACATCCTCGTCGTCGTCCACCAACTGCATGGTCGGACCGATGAATGCAATTTGAAACGGATTCTCCTGGGCCAGGGTAGACACCGGGTAGAGATTTAGTGCAAAAAGGACCATTCCAGCCAAGAAAAGAGCTCGGTTTGTCATCCGATTCTCAAACCTCTGTCGATTGGGGGGACAAGCCACGACCACCTCACCCCTCTCATACGCTCCTTGGAGGGGTTTAGGTTCCAACGGGAACGATGGGCCGTCGGCGAAACCCGATTTCAGGCCCTTTCGTAGGGAAGACAAAGCAGGAACAGACCGGAGAAGCGCCCGGTTGCGCAACCATCAACGGAAGCCGAACCCATGAGTCCTACAAGTAGAAAACGCATCAACTTCCTGGTGGGCTTTCTTCTCTATTTCGTCGGCATCTGGGCATTGTGGGACACCGTGCTCGTCTACCCGGTGAAGGTCTTCGTCGTCCTGCTCCACGAGATCAGCCATGCGGCGGCGGCCGTCGCCACGGGAGGTTCGGTGGAGCGAATTGTCCTGGATGCGAACCAGGGAGGGGCAGCCTACACCAGGGGTGGAATTGCCTTTGTCACCATGTCCGCGGGGTACCTGGGAAGCCTCCTTTGGGGCGTGCTCTTCGTCATGCTTGGATTCTCCCGCTGGCTTCGTCCCCGATGGATCATTGGAGCCATCGGCCTCTTCGTGCTTCTTGTTACTCTATCCGTCGTGAGGGGGCCTTTCGGCCTGCTCTTCGGATTAGGGGCCGGGAGCGGTCTGTTGGCAGCGGCAAAGTACCTTTCCCAGGGCACCAACCGCATACTTCTTCTGGGCCTGGGTTTGACCTCCGTGCTCTACGCCATCCTGGACATCAAGAGCGACATCTTGGCTCGACCCCACCTGCGTTCTGACGCCGCCATGCTGTACGAGATGACCGGGATTCACACCATCGTCTGGGGATTCCTCTGGATCGCAATCGCCCT
Source organism: Gemmatimonadota bacterium (assembly GCA_050049805.1). GTDB lineage: Bacteria > Gemmatimonadota > Gemmatimonadetes > Longimicrobiales > Gaopeijiaceae > JABDNZ01. The sequence goes on along the minus strand of JASFVN010000070.1, from coordinate 5,624 downwards.
TTTGGTGAGCGCATGGCTGCTTAGATGGGTGGCCAGGCGTATGGATGACTTCGAGATGGATCAGGATCCACCGGCCCCATCCCCTGTGACCTGAGGTTCACCGGTGCCGGTTTCGAGCTAGAGGACTCAATCCAGAGGCCTCAATCCCTAGGTGCAGAAATGTCCCATGAAGGCTAGATCTAGTGGCCTGAAAAAGAAGTCACCGAAAAATTGCTTGCACCAACGAGGTCTGATGTGTACAATCCTTTCGGCCGAAAGAGATTCGGCTTGGGCCATCGGGGAGGGTCCAGGGTGGCGCTCCTCGATCGGACCGCGGGCCTCGAGAGCCCGCCGGTGCTCCGCCCGACGTTCCCTTTTGAAAAGGAGGTGATCCTTGTCTAGTCCGAGTATTCTGTGCAACCTGGCACGGGCAAGCGATCATTAAGGACGGCACCTAAGCCGAACAATGTGATCAGACTGTTCGCGCCGGCGTAATGATCGCGCTGGGTTGCGACAGAAACGAAAAAGCGCCACCGGAAGCCTTGCCGGTGGCGCTTTCCCTTTCTATGAGCCCTGCTCCTCGACGAGCCTTGCTGCCTCAGCCGAAGTATTCCGGCTCATTCCCCGGCTTCCACTTGATGTTGCAGCCGATGCTGCTCTGCTGGTCCTCCGGAATCGGCTGACCGGCGAACAGAGCGTCCACGGCAAACCTCAAGTCCTCTCCGGTCACGGGAATCCCGTTTCCAGGTCGACTCCCGTCGAACTGACCCCGATACACCAGCCTCCGTTCCCCATCGAAGAGAAAGAAGTCAGGAGTACAGGCAGCCCGGAAGGCCTTTGCAACCTCCTGCGTGGCATCGAGGAGGTAGGGGAAGGTATACCCCCCTTCCTCGGTCTCCTTCCGCATGCCCTCAGGTCCGTCCTGGGGGTACTGTTCCAGGTCGTTCGAAACAATGGCCACCACCGCAAGTCCCCGTTCTTGATATTCACGAGCGAACGCCCCGAACTGTTTCCTGATGTGAACAACGAACGGGCAGTGAGAGCAGATAAAGGCCACAAGGAGTCCCCGGCCCTCCAGTTCTCCGAGGGAAATCAAAGTCCCGTAGGCATCGGGAAGGGTAAAATCAGGCGCAGCCATCCCCAGGGGCGGCATGGTAGAAGGTGTGGCAGCCATTGCCTTTCCTTTCGAGAGAGTCAGGCTAACGGGGAAATCAGGATAAAAGGATATGGAATCTTATTGTTCCGAGGAACCGCCCCTTGAATTATTTGAAGTTTCAATTATGTTAGCTCGAAATAGATCAACCCTTCGCCACGAGCCGTTTGGATTGGAGACTGACCATGAGCCCCTTATCCACAGAGGGATTTCACCATATCACCATGGTTTCAAGGAATGCCCGGAGGACGCTCGCTTTTTATCGAGAACTCCTGGGGCTTCCCATGGTGAAGCGTACCGTAAATTTCGACGATCCTTCCTCATACCACCTCTATTTCGGGCAGGACGGAGGGGCACCCGGCACCATACTGACCTTCTTCGAATGGCCGAACGCCAGTCCCGGCGGCTGGGGGGTGGGCGGAATCCATCACCTGGCCTTGGCTGTTGGGACCCCTGAGGCCCAGCTCATGTGGAAACGGTGGCTTTCGGACGCAGGGGTGGGGGTCACCGGTCCTTACGATCGAGGCTACTTCAGCAGCATATATTTCAAGGACCCCGACGGGCAGGTCCTGGAAATCGCCACGGATGGCCCGGGGTATGCCATCGACGAGCCAGAAGGGGCTTTGGGGAAGACCTTGATCCAGCCGGACTCGGCTCGGCTGCCGGCGGGTCGAGACGAGATTGCGATTGACACCCTTTCCCACCCGGAGCCGGTGGAAGAGATCTCAAGGTCCATGCGGCTCTCGGGCATCCACCACATCACAGGTATCACCGACAACCTCGAAACGGCCGGGGCGTTCTACGAAGAGGCCCTCGGTCTGAAGCTCGTGAAGAAGACCTTGAACCAGGACGACGGGAAGACCGAGCATTTCTTCTGGGCCAACTACGACGGCAGGACCGTCGCGCCACGAAGCTCCTTCACTCTCTTTGGGTGGCCCTCTTCCACCCATCGGGCCCGACCGGGTGTCGGACAGACCCACCACGTTGCATTTCGAGCCAAATCGGACGAGGAGCAGCTGGCGTGGCGAGAGCATCTCCTGAGCTTGGGCATCCAGGTAAGTCCCGTCAGGGACCGGAAGTATTTCAAGAGCATCTACTTTCAGGCCCCTGATGGTTTCCTCGTAGAGATCGCCACTGACGGCCCTGGGTTCAGCGTGGACGAAGATCCGGGCTTCCTCGGTGCCGACCTGCAGTTGCCAGCATGGATGGAGGAAGGAAGGGAAGAGATCGAGAACTCCTTGCGGCCTCTCGAGGTTGCCGTCGGAAGCTGAGGTACAGATGCTCAAATCCCTACTCAGGAGTCCGACGCAGGTCCAGGATGGGGACCCGGTGCTGGTGCTTCTCCATGGTCGTGGAAGTGACATGAGAGACCTCCAGGACCTGGCCGGGGTTTTGCCCCCCCGAGGAACGCTGGTGACACCTCAAGCGCCCCATGACGGCTTACCCTGGGGCTACGGCCCCGGGTGGGCCTGGTACCGATATCTCGGGGAAGATCGGGCGGAAAGTGCTGCCCTGGCCCAGAGCCTGGAAGCGTTGGAGAATTTCCTGGAGAAGCTCCCAGAGAGAGTCGAATTCGAGCCGGGCCCACTGGTACTTGGAGGGTTCTCCCAAGGGGGGACCACCAGTCTTTCCTACGCTATGACCCATCCAGGATCGGTGGAGGCCGTGGTGGTTTTGAGCGGTTTTCTGGCCCGGGGTGGTCATGCCGGTCAAGGAGGGAAAGACCTGGCCCCCGGATCCCTGGCCCCGGAGAACCTGGCAGGCACTCCGGTCTTTTGGGCCCACGGGACCCAGGACCCGGCCGTCCCCTTCCGGCTCGCTTTGGCGGGATGGGAACGTCTCCAGGCGGCCGGGGTCGACCTGGAGGCCCGGGAGTACCCCATAGGTCATTGGGTGAGTCCAGAGGAACTCGAGGACCTCGGATCTTGGCTGGAAACGTCGGTGCCGGGTTGGGTCTGATCCTGATCTAACCCATGCCGATCTGTTGCGGAAGCGTGACCAGACTACGAATTCGGTAGCGCCGTTCTCCCATGGGGAGAAAAACCGTTACCTCCTCGTCCTGACGGGCTCCCAGAAGCCCCTGGCCGATGGGCGAAGCCAGTGAAACCTGACCAGCATCCAGATCGAGGAAGTCGCCGGCTACGATGGTGAAGTCGAACGTCTCCTTCACTTCCAGATCCTCCACCGATACCCGAGATCCGAAACCGACGCGGTCCATGGGAAGGTTCTCGACGTCGATCTGGGACAGCTCCGACTGCCTCTGGGACAGATGGGACATCCGCGCCTGGACAAACTGCTGCCTCTCCAATGCAGACTTGTATTCGGCATTCTCCCTGAGGTCCCCCAGTTCCACGGCCTTTCGGATCCGCTCCGGCAGCTCCCTGGTGAGCTCATGGTCGAGCTTTCCCATCTCCTCATCGATCTTCTGCCGGATCTCGTCCAACATGGTCATCGTCGTTCACCTACCCTTTTCCGTTCACATCACTGATTCGTGGCGGCCGCCCTTCTCCCGATATGTGAAGGGCGAAAAGGACCGCCCCCGGCGAAGTATGGTCGAGGGCGGTCAATGAATCCCCGAGAAAGTATAGCCGAAATCAGGTGCGGGGGTCCATCCCATCGAGTACGGCACGCTTGCGCTCCCCGCGGTCTTTTCGAAAGGCCTCCCGAATCTCCGGGTGCTTATTGCCCAGGATCTGAGCGGCCAACAGGGCCGCATTCACCGCACCAGCTTTCCCAATGGCCAGGGTCCCTACCGGAACTCCTCGGGGCATCTGCACTGTGGAAAGGAGGGAGTCCAGTCCGTCAAGGGACCAAGCTTTCATTGGAACACCCAACACCGGCAGGACCGTGTGAGCCGCAACCACGCCGGCCAGGTGGGCCGCGCCACCGGCAGCAGCGATGACCACTTCGATCCCCCGAGCCTCCGCGGAGGAGGCCCATTCACCAACCTCGTCGGGCGTTCTGTGGGCCGAGAGAGCCAGAGTTTCCACGGCAATTCCCAATCCCTCCAGGGTATCTACCGTGTGCTTCATCGTCTCCCAATCGGACCGGGATCCCATGATGACGCCAACCAGGGGAGCCTCCATTGGTTCTTTCTCCTTCTATAGTCAGAAAACGGGACGTTACGATGGTCAAGACAAATCACCGGGTCAAGGCCGCCTGGCCCGGGAATCCGATGAAAAACGAACGGCTTGTTTCAACCCCCCTTGGGGGGGCATCTTGTAGTTTTAAAGGAAGACTCTGAACTTTGGCCGTTCTGCCCGGACTCCCCGGTCCGGTGCCCGTGTATCCGGAGGAAGAGATGATTTCTCGCAAGATCGCAGGCTCCCTGACCCTACTTTTGACCTTCGCCCTTTTTCAACCTCTGGGCGCCCAGGATTCACAGCCATACCAATGGACTTCCGACCGACCCGATGCCAAAGCCCCTGCGAGCATCACGGAGGACCGGATCCTGCCGGAAGGAGCCTTCAGACTCGGGGTGAGGTATCTCTATTCCGGTCTGAGCGGGCAGGGCTACGGGACCGATTCCCTCTCCGTCGATCAGGTTCTCACCTCCTTCGATGTTTCCCCCAGCGAGATGGTCACCCAGGCATTCGCCCTGGATTTCGCCTGGGGCCTTACGAATCGGATCACGCTGAGCGCCACGGGGGTGGTGGCCAGGAAGACCATGGACCATCTGACGGATATCGACGGGCAGCCCAATGCCTATCTCTTCTACAAGACGGAGGCATCAGGAATCCAGGACCTGAAGGCGAATCTGTTGTATGACGTCCTCAGTCAAGACGCCGTTCGTTTCCACGTCTTCGGAGGAGTGTCCGTACCGGTGGGAGCCATCGACTCGGACGATATCACTCCATTCTCCGACCCCGAAGCTACCCAGCTCCCCTACACCCAGCAGATGGGATCGGGCACGTTTGACGTGTCTCCCGGCTTCTCCTTCAACATGCAAAACAAGAAGGCCTCCCTCGGCCTCCAGGGGAAAGCCACCATTCGCCTGGGCGAGAATGATCGAGGCTGGGCTCTGGGAGACCTGTACGAGGCGAACATGTGGGCTGGCTTCAAGGGATCGGATTGGGTGTCGGCTTCCCTCGGCCTCCGATACGCCAATTGGGGAAATGTCGAGGGGTTCGACGAGGGTCTGAATTCCTATGAGAGTCCGGCCCATAACACGCTGACCCAGGCCGGTTGGCGAGTGGACCTCCCGGTGGGATTCAACTTTGTCATGCCGGATGGGCAGTTCGAGGGGCACCGCTTGAGCGTGGAGTTCCTCTTCCCCATCCACCAGGACCTTGAAGGACCTCAGCTCAAGCACAACTGGAGCGTCGCCGCCGGCTGGAGCGTGGACTTTGGGTTCTAGGAGCTGAGCTCGGTCCCCATTCCCGAGAATAGAGGGCCCCAGCGGCAGACCGCCGCTGGGGCTTTTGTTCCTTTACTGCCCGAACGTCTACGGTAGTAGCTTGGCCAGGTGGTAGTTCTTCTTTCCCTTTCGAAG